>JAFGCB010000029.1 GCA_016932855.1 Candidatus Omnitrophota bacterium
CTTACGCCCAGACAGTTCTATGAAAAACACATTGTCAATGAGCCTGTTCCTAACTTAAAAATCGCTTGACTAATGGGGGTCATTACATGTATTTTTCATTTACGAGTATCTAGGATCTAGCATCCAGGATCCAGGATCCAGAATTATTTAAACAAGTTATAGACTATTAGTAACGCCAGTATGGCAATCGCTTCGGCGAATAAAAAAGCTGTTATCATTGAAAGTAAAATTCGCGGCGAAGCAGAAGGGTTTCTGGCAACAGCCTTGACCGCAGCGTAGCCGACTACCGCGATCACTGCCGCAGGGCCAATAGTGCTTAAAAACATTATTAAAGTTATAGTGAAATTGCGTATCATCTTAAGCAACAGCTACCAATAGAGCTAATTCGTTAGCTTTCATGGTAGCTATTCCGTCTCTTATTTTAAAGCGGTGTTTTTGCGTATTTTTCGATTTTGAAGCAGCCTCGGTCAGTTGTATATAACCGGATCTTAAGCGGTGCAAAAAAGGCTGGTGAAAATCCATAATGCATACTTCTCCTTCCTGGCCGGGAAGGGTAGCTTCTTTTATTTCTCCCTGGTAGAGCTGCTTAAAAATCGTAAGTATTGTTACTTTCATCTGGGTTTGTAAAGCCGGGTATCGAGATTGAGTAAAAACTCAATCCATTGGTCATTAAGCTGCGTAATTGATTTAAGCTCATAGACTTGAAGTAAAGATTTTTTCCAGTTTTTATTATCCCTTAATTTCCTGCAATAATCAACAAATTTCTCCTGGCCATACTTCTCAAAAAGGAATCGTACCAGGCTTGCGGCTTCTGCGTAGAAGATGCTGGGCATGGCTAAGGCGTCTTTATTGATTTCGGTAAGTTTATCTAAAGGGATAAAGAGTTTTGATTTGACAAAGGCATTGGCCATAAGAATATAACGGTCTCTATTTTTCACTTCCTGAAGGCAGGCAATCCCTTCATCAAGCCAGAGCGGAAGGCGGGTCTTGTATCCTATGAATTCCCTGAAGATTAAATGCCCCATTTCATGAGGCAGGATTGTCTGGGTGAAGTCTTTTTGAAGGGTGAAAGTCTTTATTGTCCTTTCTCGAATATTAGCGTGAGCCCTGGACCATGTAGGCTGGTCGCTATTCTGGTGATATTCTTCCGGGCTTGGAAAGACATAAATTTTACAGCGGTTTTCCCAGCTCCAGAAATTGAACCTTCTAAAGCCCAAGTTTTCGGTAATATTCTGATAATAATCTTCGCAGCTTTTTAGAAGTTCATCAACCAGAGCAGCGTCTTTCATCGCCTTGTAGTAGACAGCGAAATGGTCGCTTTTTTTCTCCTGCCAGTAGTCTTCAGCAGTAAAACCAGGTTTATTTGGGATAATAATGCTGATTAGAAAAGTTAGAAGTAAGGCGCGAAGAATTGTTTTACAATAGCGCATTATTAAGAAAACGATTATCGGGTATTGCGTACTGCGTACCGGGTACCGAGTACCGCGAATCTAGGATCCGGATTCTTCTTCTCCTTTGATAATTTTCTCTATGCCCTCTGCTTCGGTTTTCTTTTCAGATTTAGCTTGGCGTTTCTGGATCTGGTCTGTTTGGGTTTCTTTCTCGGATTGTTCTTCAAAGGTAGGGGTAGTTATTGTTTTAAGCTGTTTATGCCAGACAATGTAGAAGCTTATGCCGATAATCCCCAGAAATATTACAACTGTAAGAAACATTTTCCATATGGCCATGGAAGGCATTGCTTTTGCTTGGGAAAGTAAGCTTCTTGCCACTACTAAATCCTGCTTGACGGTTTCCAGGACTTTTAGATTATCCCGGTATTGGGAGATATGTTTTTCCGGATTTGTGGCTCCTACTTTTTGTTTTTCAATAATCTCGTTGAGTTTATTTTCAATGCTTTCTTTTAAGAAGTCGGCTCTTTCTTTAAAGGTTGTGTTTTCAAGAAGTTGAGCTGTCTTTACCGCTTCAGCCCGTAATGATTCGAGTTCAGCTTGGGGCATTATCCAGATGTCGTTAAGTTCTATGTTTTTTTCCAGCGTTTGTCCGGGCGTAAGCTCGTATTCACCATATACGAAATAAGAGCCTTGTTGTGTATCGTAAGCTACTTTTAAATCCTCCATGTCAATAATATCATCGGGCTTTACTTCTTTGGGCAAGTATGCTTTCATCTGGACTTTCTGGTTTTGTTCCTTGGAAGGATTAGCCGCCATTACTTTAAGGACTATGCTGGCTTGGCTGCTTTGAACCGCAATTAAAAGAAAGAATAAAATAAGACAGCATAAGCCTAATTTTTTCATTTCTGCTCCTTTCTTATTAGTTTGATAAGATAAAGGGCCTATAGACAAACCCGCCCTTTTACTTATTTTAAAGGTATTTCAGGTAATATCAAGAAGAACTATAAGCCTTAAGGCTTATTATTTAAATTCGAACCAGGTCTGGGTTACCGGCTTATTGGCAATATTATCCATCATCTTTACGTTGAGCTCCATAGCAGCCTTTAATTCCTGGGTCTTATTGCGCAAGTAGGTTATATCCTGCTTCTTTTCTTTATTTACTTCATAGAGCTTTTCCAGGTTTATGTCCTGGGTTGCGCCGATAGATCTAATATCCTTGCTCATATTGACCAGCTGCGAATATACCGAGTCTAAGTTTGTGGTTGATTCCACCGCGCTGGTAACCTGGTTTACTATATCCCGGGAAATCGAGGCAAGGGCTGATTCAACAACTGCAAACTGGGCAGTCATGGTTTCAGCTACCCCTTTAAAGTCGTCAAGGCTTGATGTTGTTCCCATTATCGATGCGACTTGGCCGGCAATCGAGTCGATATCCGAGCTTATGACAGTCATTATAAGGGCATCAAGCGTCCCTTTTATTGCCTCCGAACAGACGATAGTAAAGTCTCCTCTACCCCATTTAGTATCGAATTTAACCAGATATTCATAGATGCCGGTTGTGCCTATTTCTGCCATCGTTCCTTTTACGATTTGCTGGGCGTTTTCGGCGTCGTATAAATCTATAGAAGGCACAAGACCGGAATAAGTCCTGTAGCGGATAACAAGCTCTTCCCCGCTCTTTACCGTATTTTCACGGTTAAGTATCTCTGATTTCATCGCGGTTTCAGCAACATCTTTTGCTTCCTCGACTGTCTGAGTAAGAGACTCTTCCACGGTGCTTAGGATACTCGATGTATGCGATTTAATAGACGCGGCTGAAGAAGCGATATCGTTCTCTATGTCTTGTTTTGTCTGGCCAAGACCTATGGCTACCGCGTCTTTAATTTGTTCTACTGATGAGGCAAGCTTGGTGGCGGTCTGGGTGAAGAATTCATACTGTAATATTTCTGAACCAACATCGATATTGGCGCTGGAAGTATAACTCTGGTCCCGGTAGAAAATACTAAGGGTTGCCGGATAGACATAGCCTGCCGCAAAGGTAGTATTAGCAAGGGTAAAGGTGTAGAAGCCGCTGTCGTTAGGCTGGAAAGCAGTAAGAGTATTTCTTACTGTTTCGCCGTCAGGTTCGTATATGGTAAGAGTAGCCGCTCCCATGGATTCTCTTTCTTCCGGCCGGGTGCCGACTAGTTTACCTTTTCTTTGCAAGGAGCCGACAGCGGCTAAAGTGTCAGTTGCCGGCGCGAAACTGTAAGTAAGGATAGCTTCCCAGCTTACCTGGGCTGAAGCCGTGTTTTCTAGGTAGCAGGTTATTACATAAGGAGTAATTATTCCCACATATTCCTTAGGCGGAGACCAGGTAACGCTATTATCGATGTAGTTGGTTTTAGAGAAAAATGTAGTGTAGGTCGCGTAAGCATACCCGGGAATTTCTCTTATAAGGTTATCCGGTGAGATAAGGCCGGTATCGTGCCAGGAGGTTGCAGGTTCGGTTACTTCTAAATCATCCAGATGGCTCATGGTGTCAAAATCAAGGACCTTAAAATGGACAGGCACATAGACAATCCTGAAATCATTCTCGCTGGTATCGGGTATCGAGGCATTAAAGTCAACAGCATTGGAGATTCTAAGCTTTACCGTATCAGAGACAATGTCAGGGAGAGTCCAGGTGTAAGAATTAAGATTTGCGTCTACCGAGGCAGAGATCAAGTTCCAGTTTAAACCGTCGTCAAGAGTATATTCCAGTTTAGCGCTGTCTATATTACCCCGGGTCTGCCAGGTAACGGTATGGGCTGATTTTGCCACCCAGATCTCAGCGCCGTTAGGTGTAATCAGCTCAAAACCGCCTTTTATGGTGAAGTATCCGGGAGAGGCCCCGGTTACTTCAGTGCGGCTTCCGTCGGTAATCCGGACTTTCATGGTTGAGCCGGTTAAAGAATTCTGAGGTATGCTCCAGCTGTAGTTTCCGTCATTAGCTTCGCCGCTTATGATTACCTGGGAACTTACAAAGTTATTGTTGGAACTTTCAATCAGGAGATTATCGGAAATATCCAGACCTTCACAGGTCCAGGTGATATTCAGAGTGTTTTCTAAAACGTAAGATTCACCGCCGGCCGGAGAGGTAATGACAAACCTGGGTATGGCGATAATCTTAAATACGCCGCTGGAAAGACCCACTGTTGCCGGCCGGTTTCCGTCAATAATCTTGAACTTAGCGTTGGAAGTAATATAGTCGGCTACCAGCCAGTTAAAGCTTCCGCTGTTAGGTACTCCGATTGCTTCCAGGCCGGTATCAGCTGAAATCGCGGTATAGTAATTCGCGCCGCCGTCAGGTGAATATTGTAGAACCAGATTGTCAGATACGGTCCCTTCGGTTGTCCAGATAATAGAGGCGCGGTCATCGACTGCCCAGACGGTTGAAGAGTCGGGTGAAGTAATTGTAATAAGCGGGTCAGCAATCTGGAAAATATCGTCACTTTCATCGGTATTGCTAGGCCGGCTGGCATCAGTAATCCGCACCAGACAGCTTGCGCTTACCTGGTCAGGTATACCCCAGGCATAGAGGCCGCCGTTGGAAACACCTGTTGCAATCTCGGTCCAGTCACTTCCGGCGTTAGTAGAGTATTCAAGGGTTAGATTATTAGAGACCAACCCTCCGTTATCAGACCAGGTAATATCCTCTTCTGAACCTACCCGCCAGACCTCACTTCCGTTAGGCGTAAGGATTTGCAGCTGGGGAATAGGCAAAATCGTAAAACCGGCATTTGATTTATCCCATACTGCCGGCCGGGTATTGTCGGTAATCCGGACTCTTGCCGTAGCTGTTGGGTCAATAGGCAACTGCCAGGGATGATTTCCGTTGTTGGGGGTAAGGTTAGCTGCTATGGTGATTATGTTTGAGGCGAAGTTATCTTTTGAATATTCAATTAAGAGGTCATCTCCTACGCTTCCGGTATTAGTCCAGGTGATATTTTCGGTGTCGCCCACAGTCCAGAGTTCTCCTCCGTTAGGCGCGGTAACTGTCAAGACCGGGTTAACAATAGAAAATACCGCGTCAGAGTCATCGGTTATAAGAGACTCGGTATTATCGGTAATCCTTACTTTGACCGTTGCCGAGAAATCATCGGGTATTGTCCATTCGTAATTGGGTTGCGCGATTACACCGTCAAAGATTATATCCGAAGTTGAGAAATTGTCTTTGGAATACTCAATTTGCAAATCATCCGATACCGCTCCCACGGTCCTCCACTCGATTTGGTGGGTTGTCCCGATAATCCAGCTTTCACCGCCGTTAGGTTTAAGTACCTCGACAAAAGGAAGGGTTATTGAAAAAGCCTCATCGGTTTCGTCCTGGGTTGCCTGCCGTGTTGCATCGAATATCTGCACGTAGCAGTCGGTGGAAATCGCACCGGGTATAGTCCAGGTATAATACCCGTCGTTTGCCTCGCCGGTAGATATATCAGTCCAGTTTGAACCCCCGTTACTTGAGTACTGCAAAGTCAGATTGTCTCTTATTGCTCCGAAATCGTAACCCATTGATGTCCAGCTTACTTCATGGACTGTTCCTTCAGCCCATTCTTCCCCGCCGTTAGGCGTAGTTACTGTAATAGTAGGCTCTATTATGGAAAAAGGCGCATCAGAGACATCGATAACGCTGGGCCGGTCAGCATCAATCATCCGGATAAGGGCGTTACTTGTTATTGAATCAGTAACCGAAAGCCAGGTGTAGCTTCCGGTGTCATCTACGCCGGCATCAATATCAGTCCAGCTTCCTCCGCCGTTTGTAGAATACTGCAGGGTTAAATTGTCACTTACCGCGCCCACCGTAGACCAGGTGATATCATAACTTCCCGTGGCATAGAAAGCTTCTCCCCCGTTGGGAAATTCAATTGTTATTGTAGGGATGCTAATGCTGAATATTGCATCCGAAGTATCAGAATACGAAGTGTTGTTTTCATCTTCGACTTTTATAAGAGCCTGGGTTGTCTCGGCGTCAGCCACTTCCCAGGAATGAGATTTGCTGTTGGCGATATTGTAGGCAGCCAGGACCCAGTTCTGGCCGTTATCATCAGAGTAGTAAATATTAATCTTATTATAATCAGCTCCGCCCGATTCCAAGATGTTACCGTAGCTTATCCAGGTAATGGTTTCGAAAGTTCCGATAGTAAAAGTTTCTCCTCCGTTAGGATAAGTTACGGTAATCTCGGGCTCGCTTAAGATTTTTACGGTTTTGGTGTCGCTCACGCTCGGCCGGTCTAAATCACTTATTTTCACCAGCACGTTATTTTCAGAAGCTTGGGCCGGTATGTTCCAGGAGTAGGTTGCGTCGTTATCTTCACCGGTTGCGATTTCATTCCAGTTTTGACCATCATCAGTGCTGTATTCTATATAAAGGTTATCACTTACGTTTCCTTCTGTTTCCCAGGTTATATCATTGGTGTCTCCTACTACCCAAATAGTTTCTGTGCTTGATACGGGAGAAGTAATGGCGATGCTCGGCTCCATTATTGAAAATTCTTCGGAAATCTTAGATACCGTAAACTGGGTATCTCTTCCTACGGGTATATCTACCTCTCTTATTCTTACTCTTACCGTAGCTGAAGGGTCATCGGGCAAGTTCCAGGGATGTGAGCCGACAATGTCATCATTGGGGTTTGCTCCTTGAGGCGTACCGATGCTTACCTGGGCAATTGTATGTACATCACTTGCGAAATTATCTTTGGAATATTCCAGAATAACTTCGTCCGAGAATTGAAGCTGGTTAGCTTCCCAGCTTATAGCGTGTTCTGTTCCCAGGGTCCATTCTTCGCCGCCTTGAGGTGAAGTTATGGTAATTTCAGGCGTAGGCACTATATGAAATACGGCGTCGGAAGTGTCAGTAATCTCGGGGTTGTTGGAGTTAGAAATCTGTACTAAAACAGTTTCCGATTCCGTATCCGAAGGAATACCCCAGGGGTGCTCGCTGTCGTTAGGAGTAGGATTTACTATGCTGGTCCAGTTTCCTCCTCCGTCAGTAGAAAAATCAATTTTTACCACGTTTCCGGGAATTGAACCGGGAGCTGACCAGAGGATGTTGTGAGTTTTTCCTTCTTCCCAGATTTCACCTCCGTTAGGTGAAGTTACTTCCAGAGAAAGAATTCTAAAAGTATCATTAGAGGTATCCGATACAGTAGGAAAGTCTTCACTGCTTATTTTTATTAGGGCATTCTGGGCCGGGTCATCAGGGATTTCCCAGGTGTAGCTTCCGTCATCATCAACATTTTCTTCAACCGTCTGGTAAATGCTTCCTCCGTCAGCTGAATATTCTATCTTTACAAGGCCGGTTGCGCCGTCAATTCCCTGGGATGTCCAGGTGACTTCAACGTCCTGGCCGACATTTAAGTCTTCCCCGCCATTAGGATAGGTAATATCGATTCTTGCTTCAATATACTCAATAGTTATATCATCCAAGAGGGGCGTTTCTTCTCCGTCGGAGTAGAGTATTGCTTTATACTGGACCCAGCGGTCGCTGGAAGCATCGCTGTGCAGGGAATTAATGCTTATTGAGCCTGAAGGGTCGATGTAGAAAGTTTCCCCTGTAAGAAGCGTTACCATTATATTATCTAAAGAAGGGGTCATAAATGTGCCGGGTTCAGTATGAAGGTAAACTCTGTAGTAAAAATCTCCGCTAGGATACAAATCCTGGAATGAAGAAATGTTGGAATTTACGGTTGCGGCAAGATTGGCATTGTCATAACCTAATTCCACTTCTTCCCAGCTGTCGCCGTCCCACCAGTACCATCTGTAGCCGTCAGCTGATATCTGGTATTTAATCCCCGTATTATGCGGTATATTGGCTATTTCCTGGAAATCAGCTATTCTACTGTTTTCATAAAATACTCCGAAAACCGGCTGGATAACCGGGTTGTTTACCGCGTAGGCAGCAATGTCCTGGGTTCCTTCAACTTCATAAATATTTAATTCCAAGGGAGCGTTAACATAGTGCGAGCGGTGCTGGTAATGGTGCAGGATTTCTTCAGGGCTTAAGGCCCGCCGATAGATTCTTACGTCATCTATAAGCCCGTAGTAAGCAAAAGCCCCTGATATTTCCTTTCCGATTTGGAGGTTATCATCATTGGGGAGCATATTTACGGTGCATTCAGAGCTGTATCTTAGCTGGCCGTTACTGTAAATCTTTACCAGGCCTTCTTCCTGGTCATAGGTGGCTACGATATGATAGGTATTGCCTGCCGAGATGAACCCGCTTGAAGGAGTAAAGTTATATTCCTCTCCGTTATAGAAGATAAAAGAGATATTATTTCCGTCTTGGAGTAGTCTGTAATTATAGCGCGGCGCTGCATCATTTCCTTTTACCACCAGGGTCTGGGTTGAGACGTTATCGCTGGGTTTTATCCAAGCTTCAATGCTTATTCGTTTAGTTGTGTCTAAGCTTGGGGAATCAACCCTATAAGCGTAGGAAGTAACCCCGTCAAACTCCAGAGAATTCCCCGAAGGAAACCCGGTAAGGTCTTCCAAATCCCAGTTAAGGCCGGATAAGGTAATGTGGTTGTTATTCCCGCTGGAATCAGCGCTGCTAAATCCTCCGCCTTCATCCATATGGTAGAGAGCCGAAGAAGCTCCGTTAGTATAGCTTAAAGGATTGTCTATCCAGCCTGCGCCGTTCTCTAATATCGCGTCGTTATTATTACTGGTTAAGTCCAGGGCGTCGGTGCCGCTATTCTCATTAAAGGGCAGGTAGCAAACAAGCCCGCTTTCATTTCCAGTAAGGTATCTTTGTTTATATTCGTTTATCAAAGCCTGGCTGTTAGCCATATTCCAGACTCTGGCCTCGTCAATAAATCCTTTAATCCCTTGGCCTATTATAAGATTATTGCTGTTAGTGTTTATGGTTCCGATTGATTCGACCGATTCTTTTTCTAAGCCGTCTACAAAGATCTTGGCATTAGCCCCGTCATAGGTAAAAGCAATATGCATAAGCTGGCCGAACTGGTAGGCATCAAGCACAGAAATAACATTGGAGCCGTTTATAAGCCCTGATAGCCCCTGTTCATTGAATTTCAGTTCATAAGCGCCGCTTTTTCCGATTATCGTATCATTGATAGCCGGCTGGTTCTCTTCGGTTGCGAAATTGGTTGGAAAAGATACGCCGGTGTTAGGTGAAAAAGCAACCCAGCCTATGGTTTCGTTTCCTCTTGTTCCGTCAAAGGGCGAAGGTTCTTCAATCGCTACTTCTACGTCCTGAGAGGTTGTATTTCTTACTATTGCATAGCCAGGATCCCCGGCGTCTTCTGATTGCATATGGGCAACTACACCCACGTCATTGCGGGTGAAGCTGAAGTTAAAGCGGTCAAAGTTTTCATCAACTTCATCGCCTGAGCGGTAGGCTTCTATTTTAGCCTCAGTATCTGTTTCTACAGATATAACAGCGTAAGCCACTGTTTCAGCATTAGCGATAGTAGGGTTACTATCTTCGGTCGTCTCTATCTGGACTTGAAATGAATTATTACCTACGTTTCTTACCCGGGTAAACATAGGAAGGCTGTTATTGTCGGTCTGGGTTGCTGCTAAAACAACCGGAGGAGAAGTAAAATAGGTCGTGGTATATACTGTTTGATAACCCGAGCCGCTTATTTCCAGGGTCCCTACTTCCACGGTCATGTTTCCTATGGTATGAATCCCTTCCTCAAATATTAAATAAGCTACATTTTGAGGGATAATCAAATCGTCTCCAGCGGAGGGAGATTCGATAAGCTTTAAATCAAATCCTGAGGAGCTGACATTGGTTATAAAGGGATTTTGAGTAGCAGTTCCGCCTGAGCGGTAGGTGTCAGACGGAAGCTGTTCGGAAGCGAATACACGGGGGTTGGTAAAACCGATTAGAGAAACATTGATGTTGGTTCCGGTTGCCTGGATAATACCGCCGTCATAAGCCGACAAGGCTGATTCAGACTCAAAAGTAGCATTAGGATTTCCGTAATACATAAGGATTTTCTTGGTTGAATTTTGGGGAAAGACCGGAATTTTTACTAATATTGTGGCTTCAGTGGGGCTTGATTCAGTTATCCTGTGGTCAAGCCTTGTACCGTCAGTATCCAAGAAACGTAAGTCTGAATAATCAGCATTCATCTTGCCGGATTCGAAGCTTACGTCGAATTGACCCAGGATATTTGTGTACTTGCTTCCTCCTGTGTTATCCAGTGTTATTATCTTGCGGTAGCTGAAGCCGGGAAGCCATTTAAGGGTTGAGGTTTCAGTTTCTTGGGAGCCGAAATTAACTGAAGGCGAGATTGTGGTTCGAAGTATAACCCAGTCGTCAGTATGGGTTTGGTAATTCATGCTGTAATGGCTTACCGCGCCTCTTAAATGGGTTTCGCTGGAGTAGCTTGAATCATAGGCTTGTATCCAGGTCGGCGAGCTTGCTAGTTTATAGTAGTAGATCGCCCCTTGATTCTTTAAGACTATTTTGCAGTCATACCATTCACCGGGAGTATAACTGCCGACTCCTCCGCGGCTGGTTCCGTCTTCATATATATAGATATTATTGCCGGTGAAGTAGAGGCAGTAGACCAAATCCCAATATCCGGCGGCTGTTCCTGAGTCATGCAAGCCGACCATGGCCGTAGCACTGGAGTCAGTCTTAAACTTAAATTGGAAATATTTGTCAGCAGCTCTATTAAAAGTATCTTTGGTGATAAGGTAGCAGTCCCAGCCGGTATTATCGTTATTAAAGCTTATAAATTCGTTTTGGGATACAGTTCCTCCCCCGTAAAGAAATTTATTGCTGTCTATAACTGTCCCTGAAAAATCTACATTAAACTCGTATTCGGAAATGGTATTGTCGCTTTCGCTGGAAGCTGAAGAATTTCCGTAGTACATATAGATTTCTTTGTTTGCGTTAGCCGGGATTTCCGGGATAACCAGCCAGATTTCCGCTTCTGTGGGGTTTGAGGAGTTTATTTTATAACGCAGCTTTTGGGAATGTTCAGCATTCCAGAAGCGTAAGTCCGAATAATCAGCGTTCATTTCACCCTGGTAAGGAACAGTAAATTCAACTGTCATATAGCTGTATGCAGGGCCTGCGGAATTATTAATAGTAAGTTTCTTGCGGTAGCTAAAGCCTTCCGGCCAGTAGTCAATATCGGCTTTTACTTGAGCTTCCAGGGTTATGCTGCTGGTTGCATCTAAAGAAGTAGCGCTTGAAACAGCTGCCCTGTCATCTACTCCGTCCAGTAATAAGCCTGATACATTAAATCCGGTCTCATCAAAGTCTTTGTAGAGAGTATTATCATAATTAGAGGTGTTTGAGGCGTCGCTTTTTCCGTAATAAAGGTATATTTTTTTGGTTTGTTCTTCGGGAATTAAGGGCACTTCTACGTAAAGAGTCCCTGTTTTGGCGGCGTAGCTAAAGGCTGTTCGGGTATAATCAAGAATAGTGATATTATCCGAATCAACAAAGCGGATATCATAACCGTCGCTTCTGCACCTTTTCCAAAAGCCTTCGTGGCTGGGAGTAAGCTCTATTTTAGCCGGATAATTTGTAAGTTCTATACCGCTTGTATTATCTATCTCGATATCCAGGTGGTATTCCCAGCCGGAAAGAGAAGGTGAAGTCGTATGTTCTTCGTAAAGGGTAAAATAGTAAGGTATGTCACTTCCGGTTCCGCCTCCTCCGGTAAAGTCATCAATAAAACCGATTGACCAGTTGTCGGTATGAGACATCTCATCCCGGTCATTATGGCTTATCCCGACTTTTAGAGGCGATTCCGAAGAATAGACTGAATTATACAATTCTATCCATTCAGTTTCACCGGAAAGCCGGTAATAATAGGTAGCCCCGGGATTTTTTAAAGTAATCTTTATGTCATACCATTCTCCGGGAGTATAAGATCCTACGCTTCCTCTGTTGCCGCCGTCCTCGTAAACCCTAAGCTCGCCGTTATTAAAGTAGAGGCAGTAGATTAGATCGGTGTAACTTGCTCCGCTTCCGGCGTCATGCCAGCCCACCATTACTCTTGTTCCCAAGTCAGCTTTAAACTGGGCAATAAAGGATAAGTTGTTTTCCCGGGCAAAAACTTCAGTGGTTATTAAGTAGGTATCCCAGCCATCAGCAGTATCGTTACGTAAGGATAGATATTCGTCCTGGCTTATATTTCCTCCGCCGAATTCAAACTTGTCGCTGTCAATGGTTGTGCCGGCGAAATCCGCGTATAAAGGAAAGACTTCAGCATCACTCTCGGATACTGCCGCGGCATTTCCGTACTTAAGATAGATTGTTGTTTCTTCGCCTGCCGGCATAAAGGGGATCTTGATATATATTCGTGCGTATTGGGCTGCGTAATCAAAGGTTGCTCCCTGGTCATGGATGTTGTAGCCTAAGCTATTCCCCTGTCCATCGGAAAATCTTACGTCGCTTCCGTCGCTTTTTACGTGCTCCCAGAAGTCTTTATTCGAAGAGTCTATTTCAATAGTCGCCACAAAATTAGTATAGGAGTTTGCGCCGGAGGTATTATCAAATATAATCCTCTGGGTATAGTCAAAGCCCTGGTAGAGTTTCTTAAGTCTTCCTACACCGCTAGCTACTTCAATGCTTGTAGCGTAAGCATAGTCAGTATCTAAGGAAAAGTCATGGGTAAAGCCTTGGGTTCCTCCGGGTCCTACCCATGAAGCAGAAGCAAGGCTTGCTTCATCAGCAGCTGTTCTTAGCTGGAAGCGTATATCCGAACCTCCGGGCTGGGTTTCTGACCAGGAAAGTCCTGTTATTCGGTTAGCGGTTGTTGAGGTATCATAAGGAGATGAGATAAGGGTTTGCTTGGCCGGGTATTTGGTATAGTTTAGGTCTATATCCTGCAGTTCCGGCAAGTTATTGATGTCATCGGCAAAGAACCTAAGCTGGTACTGGATATAGGCTTGCCCGTCAACTATTGCCGGATAGGACAAGGTTAAGTCATCCCCTTTATGCCGGATTTCAATATCATCCCAGTCCTGGGCATCAGCCATTGATTCGCTGCCGGAAGTGCGGGCCCTTAGTTCAAAGGAAGAAGCAGCTACATTGGAATTCCAGTCAACAATATCAAAACCTTGGTTTCGCCCCACTTCTTTTACGGTTGAGGTAAAAGAGCCTTTTTTAAATACCAGGAATTTAGAGATATTTTCTTTATAATCGCCGTGCAGAGCATAGAGATAGTCACCGGTTCCCGGGTAGACTATCCGGGAAAGGCCGTCAAACTGCTGGGGGCATAGTTCGTCTAAGGCTTCCCAGGTGTTCTGGGACATGGAGTATCTAAAGACAGTTCCTGTAGGGCAAGAATATTCATAGCTTGAGCCCTGGGAAAGATAGATAAAGTCGCCTGCTCCGGGATAGACTAAAGATGAGGCCATGTAGCTGTTTCCTCCTAAAAGAGCCGGCACGCTCGCTAAGGCTTCCCACTGGCTGCTGGATAAAGAATATCTCCAGAAAGCTCCGGTGCCGTTACCTCGGGTAGCATAGATGTAATCGCCTGAACCCGGATAGCATAATGAAGCTCCCCAGTTTGTTGCTGCCGGGGTGGCAGTAGCAGTTGACCAGGAGCCGGAGACAGGGTTGTAGGACCAGAAATCAGTTGTATTCCCTCCCCTAAGAGCGTATATCCTTTGGGCTGTTGAGACAAGCTGGTGGCCGTTGCCAAAAGGCTGCGAGGGAGTATTTAAGACATCCCATTCATTAGCCGGTATGGAGTAGCGGACAAAATTACTGGTATTTCTGCCTCTGGTGGCATATAGATGACTTCCCTGTCCGGGATAGATAAGTTGTGCTCCGTAGTTATCCCAGCGCCAGTTAGGTGCTGAATTCCAGGGGCTGGTAAGAGAAGTCCAGGTCCGGTCAGTAAGGTTATATCGATAAAAAGTGTGATAAGCTCCGGAATATAGAGTATTGCCGTCTGCTCCCTCGCAGAAAGAGCTGTAATGAATAGTATGACAGTGTACATAAGGAAAGCCGACTTCCAAATCCCAGGTATCCTGGCTTATAGAATAGCGGGCAAAGAGCTGGTTGTAACCGTCAGTAAGATAGATAAAATCCCCTGTTCCCGGGTAGAACATATCCGAGTCATAAGGAGAAGTATAGTGGCCGAAAGGAGGGTTGCTTAATTCATACCAGGCATCTTCGGATATATCGTAGCGGTAGAATTTAAAATAGCCTGAGCCTGAAAAGTAATAAATAGAGTCGCCGTCACCAATATCGGGGTGATAATATATAGTTCCGTTTTGGCAGTAATAGGGCGAATTCGTAAGCGGCTGCCAGGTATCCAGGTCAGTGCGGTACGCGTAAAAAGAATTACTGTTTCTTCCTACTTTCCAGAAGACAGTATTTTCCGAAGAGACATATCTTAAGCGGTTGCCCCGGGGCGATGAGGTGGTAACAGCATCCGGCAGCGCCTCTACTGAGGGCGGGTTATCTAAAGATGTTTCCCAGCTGTCAGTAGAGATAGTGTATCGCATGAATACCGAGCGGTTCCAGGAGCTTTCAGTATAATAAGGGTCATGTCCGGCAATAAGATAGATAATATCACCGCTAGAACTCATCTGGGAGCCGTCAGTAAAGAGAACAGGTGTTGCTTCATTGGTTTCAGCATTGGATAGCTGAGTCCAGGTTCTGTTTACAATATCATAACGCCAGAGATGATTAGTATAGCTTCCTTCAATAAGATAGATATAGTCGCCGCTTCCCGGGTAAGTTGCCCTTGTCCCGAAGCTCATGGAGAAAGGAGTATATATAGTGCCGGTAAATCTATCCTGCGATACTGAATATTTCCAGGCATGCCTTCCGAATATACCCGTAAATATATATACAGTATCACCGCCGGCATGAACCACGCTTCCGTAGCCAAATCTTGAGGAAGCATATTCTTCAAGCTTTTCTGTCCACTCATTTGTAGATATGGTATAGGTATGTAATTGATAGGAGTCTTCATTTAATAGATAAACATTATTTCCTACCGCTTCTAAAGAAAGGCAATAGGTTGCTGCGACTAAGGGAGGTTGGGACAGCCATTCCCAGGTGCCTTCATTCGCGCCCTGGAAAGCGTAGCGCACGAAACAGCCGTTATTAGTATAGCCGTTAATAAAATATAGGTAATCCCCGCTTCCCGGGTATTTCATCTTTGCCGAATAGTAAAACGGTACAGGCGTTTTTAAGGCAACCCCTGGACTTTCTTCGGTTATCCATTCGCCGGTTGAGATATTATATTTCCAGAAATCACTGCTGTTTCCCCGGGCGGCATAGATGTAATCGCCAAAGCCGGGATAAGCCAGACAGCTTCCGTAATAGACAGTATCCGGAGCCATATTAAAGGCATTAAAATTCCAGCGGGTACTATTGGTGTGGCCGCTGGTAGCTCCGAAAGTAACAGTTATACCGTTATTTAAGTCCTGGGAAGCTCCGGTTATAGGGATATCCGTTGCCTGCCAGGTTGAGCCGTTATCATCTGACCAGCGGAAGGTATCCGGTGTTCCTTCCGAGTCGATTTGAACCCGGTAGCGCATTAGATTTTCTTCACCGGTATAAGCCCCGCCGGTAGTCATATCATCAAGGGCTGTTTGTGAAGAGAAGGTAAGCGGCCCGATAGTAGGATTAGCTACTTCTGACCAGGTATCAGTTGAAGGGTCATATTTCCAGAAGTCAGGAGATTGGTTTCCTCTAAATGCATATATATAATTTCCCACTGTAACTAAAGCTCCTCCCCAGTAGACTTCTGCCGGAGTATCTGATAAGGTTTCCCAGCTATTGGCTGAAGTATTATATCTGGCAAAATTAACGGCGGTTTCTCCTCTTGTGGCGTAGACATAGCCGTTAAGATAAGCAATATCCGCACCGTGGTAAATACCAAATGGCGCATTTGCTAAATTTTCCCATTCGTTATTAGTAATTGAATATCTTTCAAGATAATTGTTACTTGAACCGCGCGTCCGGTATATGTAGTCTGTTCCGTCATAGGCTAAAGCTGCTCCCCGGTAATTGGTTGTCCTTTGTGGATGGGGAAGAAAGTTCCATTCTGAAGTGGAAGTATCAAAGGCTAACGAGCCTCCTGTGTAGTTACGCACAGATATGTATTTAAGCTCTGTTCCTGCTCCTCCGGGGTGGTAAAGGAATCCTCTTTGGGAATATATAGGTAATTTAGGCAGTTCTTCCCAGGTTTCACTGCTTATGGAATAACGGGAGAAGCGGCCGTATTCAGCGTATTGGATGCCGTATATATAATCTCCTGTTCCCGGGTAAAATATATCTGATATGCCGTGATCAGCGTTAGGCGGCTTAAAGAAATCCCAGCGCTGTTTAGTGATATGGTAAGCGCAGAAATTAGTAGAGTTATATCCCCTGTTTAAATATATGTAATTGCCTGTTCCCGGATATACTAAAGTTGACTGTCTGGTAGGAGTCCAGTTGGAGTAGATATTTTCTCTTGGGGTCCAAGTATCGGAGCCTATGTCATATTCGTAGAATAAGGCGCTGCTTCCTGCTGTGCAGAAGACTTTACTGGTAGTAGCAGTCAGGTTTCCGCCTCCTCGGACATAAGTCGGGACATTAGCCATTACTGTCCAGGTGTCTGCGCTTATTGAGTATCTCCAGAACCCTCTTCGGGAGCCGCCCTGAGTTACGAAAATATAGTCTTCATTCGGGCCTGCTCCCGGCCAGGCAAGGCTTGCTCCTGCGCCGGTTCCCCCCGGCATTTTAGCTAAGAATTCCCATTCCTGGGTATCCACCGAGAATCTGCCTAGAATATCTTTATCCCAGACAGCGTATATATAGACTTTAGAGTCGGTGTGCACTACTCTTTCGTAGTCCGAATACCAGTCTAACGTGGGAACCTCATTAAGGGAAACCCATTTTCCCAGGTTATCTACAAAAGGGTCTTCTAAGCCTCCTTGTAAGACTACCGAGGCGTCTTCTCCGGGGTTTCCTGAAATTTGGACGTTTTCAGTTGTCCCTCCCTGGTAGTCTTCATACACAGTATCTTTAATCGAGAACTGGTCAGAAGTTAGAAGAGCCTTTCCGAACTGGCCGGTTCCCGTGGCAATGACATTATCGTCTTTAGCGGAGAACTCGTTCCAGTCGGTCTGGTCACCGGGATGGCTAGCAGTATTTGCGCTTGTTCCACCTGACCAGTCAGTCTGGACAAAGCTGTCAGCATAGGCCTTGCTTTCCGGTAGAAAGCCCAGGGGTCCTATTTGGCTAAAGATAAAGACCTCGATTAAAAGGATAATAAGAGTCTTTTTCCTATTCATCTTGACCGCTCCTTTTTATTTACCGCTGCTGTTACCGGCAGCGGCAAGAATATAAATCCTTTATTACTTAAAAGATATACCTTAATAAGTTCCCAAAGTCTCTCGTTCTGTAATAAAACGTTAATAATTTTTGCGTACTGCTTACCGCGTACTGCGTACTGAGAGTATTTCATTTGCCTAATTTGCCCTCCAGTTCCTTTACTTTCTGTTTTTCCGCTTCCAGCCTTTTGGACATAGCCTCATATGAGACCATATTAGCCCGGTATAATTCGTCCAAGCCCCGCTTTATTCTTTCTTTTTCGGTTGTTAATTTTTTACTGTATTCTTTTTCCTGTTTTTGAGAAAGGTCGGTAAACTCGCCTTTTAAGTGGCGGTTTGTCCCCATAAGGGCTATATTTACCAGGCCCAGTATTGCAATAGCCAGAGTCCCGGCCAGCACGAACTTTTTATTTACTTCCGGAGAAAGTAACTGGGGCTTTTGTTTAGACTCGGCTATTTTTCTTTTTATCTTGTCTTTAAAAGCATCGCTTCCCAGCAGCCTGGCGCTCTTTATTTTCTTGACCAGATTATCGAACTCTTTCTGAGGAGGGTTTTCAAAGAATTGCTTGTAGTCTTGAGCCGGTGAAATTTCGCTAAGAGCAATTTCTACTTCCTTAATTTCCTCGTTTATGTCAGGTTCATTAAAGCCTTCGTTTTCAAGGCTTTCATCCTTTAAGTATAGGGGAAGGCTTGTGTATTTGTAGTCTTTCGCCTCAGAGCTTAAGCCCAGGTGATAGGGGTTGCGGTGAATATAGGCAGTCATATAGGCCAAGTAAGATTTCTTCTCTACCAGAACCATCCGGAAGCGTTCCTGCAGGAGGTGGCCGCCTCTGTTATAGCGGCTGTTAAAGTATTTGATGTAGGTGTTGTTTATATCGTGCATAATATCGGATATAGTTACCCCGCTGGTTAGCTCGATTAAAAGGTGAAGGTGGTTGCAGAGAAGGCTAAAGGAAAACAATTTAAACCCGTATTGCTCCTTATATTTTTTCAAGAGCCCGATATAGGTTTTAAAGTCTTCTTTGTCCTTAAAGATAGTCTGGTTATTGTCTCCCCGGGTTGTTATGTAATAGAGTTCTTCTTCAACATGAATACGCGGCAGTCTAGGCATACTTCCTCCTTGGCTTGGCCTCGCAGCAGGAGCGTGCGTGGCACTTTTTGGAATTTTCAAAAAAAAATCCCAGGATGCTGTTTCCTGGGAAATAAATACATTTTAGAATTTTCGGTAGCTTGACCATCCTTATCCTTTCAAGGACTCACAGCTTTGCGCCCCCCGGTTACCCGGGGTTTGCCCTTTCGAATCCTACCTTTTTGTCACAATTAAAGTCTACACTTATTACTTTTATATTTCAAGGGTGCGTGGCACTTTCTATCAAATCAACCTATTTAAAAAGTATTATAAATAAAGAACTTTTGGGTGGGTCTAAAAAAAAAGGCGAAAAAAGCGGCAAAAAAACAAAAAATATTCTCAAAACCGGCTTTTTGTAGATTCCAAGGTAAATGCTTTAAACAAACCTACGAATTTACTAATCTTTACGAATATACGAATGGGCTATTCGTAAAAAATTCGTAATGCAGATTCGTAATGATTAGTAGCTGGGGTCTAGGATCCGTTATTCAGTTCTTCCTGGAGTTCTTGTTTTCTCTTCTTTTCCTGCTCAAGCCGGTCAGCCATGCTTTCATAGGAGCGCATGCTTTCGTTGTACACGGCTTCGAGCCCTTCTTTTATTATTTCTTTTTCCCGGTAAAGTCTTTTATTGAATGCCTCTTTTTTAATTTCCGAGAGGCTGTTAATGGATTTTTTTAAGGAGAGGTTGCTTAAGATAAGATATACGGTAAGTGCGGCAAGCAAAACAACCCCTATTAATAAGCCGATGATTTTTGACAAGATTTTTTTAGTTTTATTTTCCAGCCGTTGATAGAAGCGGCTAGAATTTATCAATTGGTTTATAGCTGTAGTAGAGAAGCTCTGAGTCGTCTTTTGTTTCAAAGACATTGAATCCTGCCGTTAAGCACTTTTTATATATTTCAAGAGTTTGGGGATTGGGCTTGAGCCTTGGAATGCTGGATTTTTCAATATTGTCTTTCTCCACTTTTTGTTTTCCTTTCCTAGTAAGTTAGTTCTTTTATTAAGGCTTTAACTTCGTTACTGTCTTCGGCCTGAGGCTTAAGCTCAAGGTACTTTTCGTAATGAAGCGCGGCTTTTTCAGAATTTTCCTCGTAGTCTTGATATAAAAGGCCTAAATTATAATGAGCTTCGGGATTATCAGGGTTAGCCTCAAGCGACTTTTCGTAAGCTTCAATGGCCTGGGCGTAGAATTCAGCTTCTGTATAGGCTACGCCTAGGTTGTATTGATAAAGGGCTCTTTCCTGGAGAATTTTCTGTTTTAAGTTCTTAATTTCATTTTCCAGGGATTCTTTTTCTTTTAATGCATTACCCTTTTGAACGGGGCCGGTCAGGCCAAGGCGCTCTTTGGTTTCGTATTGTCTTAACTTATCGTTTAAGGCTTTTATTTCACTGTTTTTTTTCCTAATAAGAGCTTCTTTTTCAGTAAGCTTGCTTTGAAGATTTTCTTGAGTGGTTTGAAGCTTGGTAGTAAGCCCGAGGTATGATGTTGAGTCCGCTTCAAGGCGTTCTTTTTCTTTTACCGCTTTTCCTTTTTCAAGACTAAGAAGCTCTATCTGTTGCTTGAGATTTTCGACTAAATCATTGTTTTGTGCAAGTCTTTTTTGGGAATTGGCGGCTTTTGAGGAGATAAAAATTACTATAATAAGAAGGGTAAAGGCAATGGCAGACGGGATAATAACTTTTAGCTCTTTCATTTTAAAACTTAGGGATTTAATGGGAGAGCATATCTATCAGATATTCTATTTCTTGTTTATCCTTTACGCTGTCGGTAAGCTTAAGGGATTTACGGAAATGTTTAAGAGCTTCTTTGTTGTTGTTTTGAGAATGTTGGTATAAAAGGCCGAGATTATAATGTATCTTGGAATTTTCCGGATCGGTCTCCAGGGATTTATTAAACGATTCTATTGCCAGGCCAAAGAGTTTTGCCTGGGTATAAATTGTACCCAGTTCTTCATAGAGGCGGGAGCGTTCCTTTTTAAAAGTATTCTCAAGCGCGGCGACTTTTCTTTTAAGATGTTCATTTTCTTTGATAAGTTTTTGGCTTTCTCTCGCCAGCTTAAAAGCCTCCTTCTGTAGTTTGTTTATTTGTTTTTGTTCCTGCCCGGAAGAGGCTGGCTTGCTATCGGTTTTCCGGTTTTCTTTAATTTGCTTGTTTTTTTCTGCAAGAACTGCTTTATCCCGGGTTAAATTATCGATTTTTTCTTCGAGGATCTTTACTTGTTCCTTGTATTGTTCAGATTCTTTAAGTTTACTTTCAAGGGCTCTTTCCCGGTCTTCAAGAGCTTTTAATTCGCCCGAAAAATCACCTTCTTGAAGGGCGCTTATAAGAGTCAGGTTTTGTTCTTCCAGGGTTTGAATTTTTTCTTTAAGGCTTGTATTTTCAGCGCCAAGGTTTTCTTTTAATCTTTTTACCGTTTCTTCATATTCTTTAAGCTTTTCTAACTGAGCCTTTGAAGATTCACCTTTATCTTCCAGCCGGGCTTTAACATTTAAGGCCTGCTTCAGCTCTTCTTTTAACTCCAGGTTTTTTTGGCTTAAGGTTTCTATGCGCTGCTGGTAAGACAGCTCTTTCTTGCTGTCCTGAGCATTTTTTTCTTTGAGGGTCTTTTCAAAAAGGCCGACCTCTTTTTTTAAGAGTTGGTTTTCTTTAGAGAACCGGGCGTGCTCTTCAATGATATTTTCCAGCTTTTTCTCTAAGGCGGCTGCCTTTTCTTCCCGGGCTTCCACCACGGCTAATCTAGTTTCAAGAAGGCCTTGCTTTTCTTTGATAGCCTCTAATTTTTTTTCCGATTCAGCTTTGAGCAATTGAACGCTTTGCAGCTGCTGTTTTAATTCAGCGCTTTGCTGTTTTAATTTATTAATGTCGATTTCACCCAGTATTTTATCTATGGTGTCGGATAATTCTTTTGCTTCGGTTTCGGCATTTTCAGCCCAAGCTTTAGACCCCGGGTCTATAGACAAGCAAGCAGCGAATATAAATACAAAAATTAAAATTTTGTTTTTCATGTTTAGTATTCCTTTATTCCCTTCATTTTATCGGATATACTTGCCGGTTTTTTAGAGCTTTTAGGTTCATTTTTGTTCTCGTCGCAAGTTCCTAAGGGTGACAGATTTTTCGGGGTTACTCTAATTTGTTCTATCTTTTTAGATATTATCGATTCTTGCAGGTCATCAGGCATGATATCCGCGGGTATGTGATCCTGGATTTCGGCATGCTTGACCGGAACATCGCCCTTTATAATGTGGGGTTTAAGAAATATCACTATTTCGGTTTGATTGTTTTTTTTAGCCTGGGAGCCGAAAACCGCTCCTAAAATCGGTATACGCCTTAAGAAAGGTATGCCTTTTTCGTCATCTTCACGGGAGTCCTTTATGAGTCCGGCAATCATTATCATTGTATTATCTTTTACTTTTACGACAGTTTCTGCTTCGGAAGTCTCGATGATAGGTATGCGGCTTCCCAGGGAGGTTTCTAATTCATCTATAACCGAGCTTACCTCAGGTTTTATCTTCATAGTAACAAAGCCGTCTTTGCCTATGGTGGGCACAACATTTAATTTTACTCCTACGTCCACGAATTCAATCGATTCCGAAGTAACCGTGGTAGTTTCGGCCTGGCTTAAGCTTTGGGTTACATAAGCGTCGCGTATGCCTACCAGTATTTTAGCCTCTTCATTATTTACTACGGCGATGCGGGGACGCGAGAGAATCTTTGTATTGCCGTAGCTTTCAAGCATGTCTAGAGTAGCGTCAAAATCATCAGCATCAAGCGTACCTACAGTCATTGCGAAATTCTCCGTGGTATAATTAGGCGGTGCGTCTATGGGGCTAAAAGCTGAGGTTAAATCTAGGCCGTGCATGTATGCGTTTTGGAATACCCGTTCCCAGTCTATGCCTTGATGATATTCGTCTTTAAGGCTTATCTGGATAATCTCAGCTTCAATAAAGACCTGGCGGTTCTCCTCGTCTAAGGCTTCGACAATCTTTTTTATCTTCTTCATTTTCTTGGGTAAATCAGAAACCAATACCTTACCTGAACGCTCGTCGATAAGAAGTTCGCCTGGCCCTGTGGTTATAGCTTCGGAAAGATGGGTTTTTAGGTCTTCTGTTTTAGCATAATTGATATCAAATACTTCGGTTTGTAAGGGCTTATCTAAATCGTTAGTTACCTTTTCCATGAGCTCGATTTTGTCCGGTATATCAATGAGAATGATAGTCCCTGAGGCTTCATCGACAATAATTTTTCCTATACTTGATTTAAGCTCTGATAAGGCTTTAAACACCGAAGCAGGTTCTGCGTATGACAGGTTAATGCTTTTGATTTCTCTTTTTTCATTATATTTTTTCCCGTAAAGAGTTTCGTATTCCGCGGCGGTCATTACGCTTATAATCTCGTTTTTCTTTTCGCAAGCCAGCTGCTGGCTTACCAGGATGACGTCAAGGGCGTCTTCAAAGGTTATGTTGTTTAAGAATATATTTACTCTTCCGGTGATCTTTCTTGAGGGTACAATAGTCAGGTTCATCTTCAAGGAGAGAATTCTGAAGAGTTCGATAATATCAACCCCTTTTAAATCTAAAGAAATTCTTTCTTCAGCTATTTTTACGCCCTGGTTTACTTCTTCTTCTGACAGGGGGTGTGTTGCCCCTATATCGGATATTTCTTCGTCTTGGTAGAGGTCTTCCAAGGGTGGCTCTGGTATGGGCATATCGCCTTCAGCAGCATCGATTCCCTGCAAGATTGCCTGCTCTTCAGGCGGGATAGTCTGTATAGGTTCGGGGGGATTTTCGTCTTGAGAAAAAACACATAGGGTGGTTGTTCCGAAGACCAGAGCTATTCCGCAGACCATAATCAATGTTTTAATAAACACAAGGACATTCTGGCGGTTCATTCTATGGTCCATTCCATCCCTTCTCTTTCAATAAGGACCTGGTTTCTTAAGACTTTTTTTACCTTAAAGCCTTCGATTGTCTCGCCTGCGCCTAAAAGATGAGTTTTGCCGCTTTTGGTGTATTCAATCATTGCCTGAGGGTTATCCGACCAGATTACGCCCACAAGCTTTAAGCTTTTAATCGTTTCCGAGGTATCAAGGCTTATCTTTTTCTCCGGGGCCGCAGGGATAAAGGTAAATATATTTCTTTTTCTGGCTTGAGCTTGAATTTCGTTTATATTAGTTTCCAGAGATATTTTTTTTGTTTGATCTACTGCCGCAATAGCGGAGTTTTCCTGGATTTGGGCGAAGCGGTCTTCGAGATCAGAGCTTATCTTCATAAAATCGAAAACAGCCAAGATTGTAAAAGCTACGCATAAGCCGAGAAGTATTCTATTTACCGTCTCCAGTTTAAGGGATTTAAAAGCATTTTTAAGACCTTCTAATGAGCCGCTAAGTCCTGCAAACAAAGATACCTTTCCTTTAGTTACCGCAGAGGGGCTTCGTTTGGCAACCGTAGGGTCTTCCAGGATTTTTAGTAATTTTTCTTCAGGGGTGCTTTTATCTTTCATGTCTAAATAATTTGCGACTGGGAAATCTTTACTTCCTGGGAAATTAACTCCCGGATTATATCCACGGTAACTGCGGGCTTATTGTGCATAATAAGTTCTTTTAATCCGCTGTGGCAAATCATGGCTATTCTTCGGGGATAGCCTTGGGTATAGTGATAAATCTCTCTAATCGCATCATCGGTAAAAAGGCCGGGCCCGGAAAGGTAACCCGCGGTTTTTAGCCTGAATTCTATCATCGCTCTTGTTCCCTGCAGGTCAAGAGGGTTTATCACGTACTTTAAGCTTAGACGGTCCATAAGGTTTTTAATTTCCCGTATTCTGGGAAGAAGCTCCATTTGGGAAAGAAGCACAAGTTGCAGCAGTTTGTATTCATTGGTTTCGTAATTTAAGAGGACCCGCAGGATTTCTAAAGAAAGAGAGTTTAGTTTTTGGGCTTCGTCGATTAATAATACTATTGTCTTTTTTTCTTCGACGCCGGTTCTGAAAAGGTAGTCTTTTATCGCTTCTTTAAAGTCCAGTATGTTAGGATTGGGTTTTTGAAGCGTTATCTTAAAGGTCCTGATTAGAGAATCTAAAAACAGCTCTTCCGTTTCAAAGGTAGGGTCGAGAATCATGTGAAAGATAATATCATCCCTTTCTTTAAGCATACGGAAAAGCTTCCGGGAAAGCGTGGTCTTTCCGGTTCCCACATCTCCCAGTATAAGACTTAATCCTCTTTTAAGGCGGATTTCTATCATGAGCCTCATCAAGGCCGCGTGGTGTTCCTTGGAGTCGTAGAAAAATTCCGGGTCAGGACTTGTTGAAAAGGGCTCTTTGTCCAGGCCCAAGAGTTTATAGTAGCTCATATTCAGTCTCCTATTTGACCGGAGAGTATCTTGCGTATAAGCCTTAGGGTGTAACCCTCTTTTTTAAGATCATTAATCCTGTCTAATGTTAGGCGCAGCTGGCGCTCTTCGTAGAGGCGTTTATTCCCTTTTTTATCTACAACCGGAAGAAGCCCCAGGTTTGTGTAATAATTTAGAGTCTGGTAGGAGATATTGTACTTTCTGACAATATCCGTAGTTGAAATTAGCTTGTTCATTAGTTTATTTACCCAAATACGCTTTGCCGGCATTGAGGTGTTTAAGTTGTTCTATAACACTTATAGTACAAACTATAAGTGTTGTCAAGTACATTTTGCTGTTTTTGTTTATTTTGTTTGGGTCCGGACCGGAATAGACAAAGAGGTTTTGGTTTTGAGACAGGTTGCCCCGGGTTTACAGGCAAGATTCAAGGCATCTAATCGTTTATTTCTTTTCCGTTTTCATAAACCCGCGTGTCGGTAAGCTTACCGTCTTTATTGTAGAATTTCCATTCACCGTGGGGCTGGCTTTCTTTGAAGTATCTTTCCGAGCTCAACTCGCCGTTTTCGTAGTAGCTTCTCCACTTGCCGTTGGCTTGCCCTTTTTCATGTTCTTGTTCAGCGGCTAATTTGCCGCTCTGGTAATATCTTTTTATTACTCCGCATTGAAGGCCGTTTTTGTAGGGTATTTCCCACTGCAGGCAGCCGTTTTCATAGTAAATTTTGGCTGTCCCGCATCTTTTATTATCTTCGTAGGATTCCTCTATTTTTAACTGCCCGTTTTTATAGTAGCATTTTCGCGTTCCCCAGAGAGCATTGTTTTTATAGGATGTTTTCGAGAAGAGTTTTCCATCGTCATAATAATATTTGCATACGCCGTGTTTTTCTCCGTCTTTGTACGGGGTTTCGCATTTAAGTGTTCCGCCGGGGTAATATTCCTTTTTTATTTCAATGTCCGCCAGGCAAGCCCTGACAGGGAAGCTTAAAAATATCAATATAAGTATGGAGGGGCGAAGCATAAGCTATATCTTTTTTTTTAGTGTGTAATATATCCACACACTGAAGTGTTGGATTATAGTATACTACTTTAGGAAAAACCGAAAGTCAATACTGATTTGATATTTTGTCTCATTTAAGAATGCTTGTAGCAGAAAGCATTTAAGGGATAAGAGTTTTTTGAGAAATCCGGCCGAAATCCGCTTAAGTGCTATATATTCAAAGGGAGTTGTTTTAAGGTATGCATTCCAATATTTTTAAGAATATTGGAATAAGTGGAGGTAGTTTAGGAAGCAGGGTTAAG
Organism: Candidatus Omnitrophota bacterium; assembly: GCA_016932855.1. Taxonomy (GTDB): domain Bacteria; phylum Omnitrophota; class Gorgyraeia; order Duberdicusellales; family Duberdicusellaceae; genus JAFGCB01. The sequence continues at coordinate 26,458 of JAFGCB010000029.1, forward strand.
CAGGAAGGCGGTATTCAAAATGAGATGTGCAGTTCGCCGCTTAGGGAGTTTGCGGAATAATCTTCTTGGCCTAAGCGGGTTTCGTAATCAAGATTTATTGAAACAGCTTCTGTAAGCTCCATTGTTAGTCCGCAGCCGAGAAGGGCGAAATTGCGATCGGGCTCATCGGTTGTTATTTGGAAGATTCCTCTTCCCGGTCCTAAATTTGCATCTATAGTTCGGCTGTTATTAAGAAATTCGTGCTGAAAGGAGGCATGCAATCTGGGAATAACCGTTTTATCGCTTATGTTCATAATGTGCTTAGCCTGTATTCCTAATCCTAGCTGAAGAGATTCACTGGTCTGGTCGGGAAATCGTATATTAAGAGCGCCGGCGCCGGTTTCTGTGAAGCTATCTATCCAGAGCCTGCTGTATTGCAAGGTGAGTTTAGGTCCGAGATCCAGATTTTTTATCTCGAAATCATTGCCGGTTTCAAGAAACAGGCTGAGTTGATGCCCTAAGGTATCTGCTTTGGCTCCTCTTTGCAGTCCTCCAAAGTTAATATTGCGACGGGTATCATAGAGGTTTGCTGTATAGCTAATAGCGGTATGGAAATAAAAATCATCGTTATAATATATTCCATAGCCACCGAAAGGTATGCTGTCTACATAAACCTTTCCGTTGGAGCCGTCAAGCATTGATTTTGTTCTGTTATACCCGGAGTACAGGCCGACAAGGGTTTTGTCTGTAAGTCTATAATCCAACCCGGCAGTTAATCCTGCTGTTGTGTAATTAAAACCGGCTTGAGCATTGGTGGATTCCTGATCTCCTAGCCCGCCGTTTGCATTTATAAATAGTCCGAGATTACCGGCCTCTTGGGCTTTAGGGTCGCTGCGGGGAAGGAATTTAGCCCAGTCATCTCCTTCGTAGGCAAGAAGAACGCCGTTATATATGTCTCCGGCGAATAACCCGCTGCGGCTGTTATAAGACACTCCTCTACTTAAGCCGCTGCGAATAGTTTCCATTTGATTGCCGAGGCTGGTGAATCCCAAGGCTGCATTATTCAAGGATATTGTGGAGATGCTATTTAATTTTTCAGGCGATATCTGGGCGTAGGCATTTTTAACCGCGGCGTTAGTTGCCAGGGCGTCAATAGCTGTTTTTACTGTTGCTAGATCACCGGCGGCTGTAGGAAGTATTTTTTGCATAATAGCTGCGACTTTCTGTTCGTTGGGTGCCAGAGAGGCTTTGAGAGTAGCGTTGTTGTAGTCGCGGGTAGCTACTAAGTCCAAGTCATTACCGTCAATATCAGGTTGCCATATTATTGTTGGTGTGATCTGGGTTTGCAGGTCAGTAAATGAGCCTGTGATTCCTCCCGCGGTCTGGATTACGCCGTTGAGCGTATCGCCGGGGGAATAATTTCCCGAAGTTATCGTTTTAAGCGTTCCGTTAAGACCGGCGGTGCTTGCGCCGATAATTTTGTCGAAATTGAGCAATGAGGAGATCTCAAGTTCAAGGATTCCGCTTGAAGACTGTGAGAAGGACCCGCCGTTGAGATTTAAAGTGCCTATGGAATTTCCGGGCTTAATTGTTCCGGAGTTTAAGATGCTTTTAATTGTTCCGGTTCCCGCTAGAATACCCGCCGGCTGCACTGTTGCGGCTGTATTTGAGTTATTGCCTAGAATATTAAGGGTGCCTTCGTTTATTATCGTAGCTCCTGTGTAATCATTATCGGCAGTAAAAGTTAATTTACCCTTTCCGCTTTTGACTACATCGCCGGTTCCGTCTATCTGATTTGTATAGGCGCCGTCTATAGTTTGATTAAATTCAAGGGTTGCATCGTTAGTGATGCCGCTGGTTAAGGTAGTGGTATTTCCCTGCAAGGTTCCGTTTATGACTAATGTGTGAAGCACTTGCCAGTCTACAGGGGTAAGGTTTTCGGTTCCATAGAGTTTAAGCCACAAACTTTCATCGTCAATAGTTACTACACCATAGCCGTAATGATAAGGAATGCTTGCGCCGGGGTCACTGTCATGATAAAGGTCCGAAACTTCATAATCAGCGTAGCCGCTGTTATATACTCCGTCAAAATTATGTGAGGGAGCTCCCCCGCTTCCTATAATTAATTGGTAAAAATCCTGGCTGCCGCCAAGAGCAGGATTTTTTTCATATACCCGGCCAAGAGCAATGAAATGGTCATGGCCGCAAAAGTAAAGTTTGCCGCCATAGTCACCGGCATTACGAAGGCTAGTTAAAAAAGCATCTCTTGAAGCCTGGTCGCCTGCCAGGCAGTCTACGTGGTTAGCTTGGTATGCGGGTTCGTGTCCGAAAGCAATGATATGTCCGCTGCTAGTAATAAGTTGTTGGTCTACCCACTCTTGGTTGGTCTGGTCAGCATTAATATATTGGTCGATAGCCAAAATAAAAGCATTATTATATTCAAAGCTGTAAGTCATTCCTACTTCACTATTGCCTCCCCCGCCGGAAGCGGTAGTGGGTCCATTCTGAGGCAGGGTGCTGAATTTATTCCTCCATAAGGCTTCGGTGTCGATACCAGTTTCAGAATTGTCGAGTTCGTGGTTGCCCCGGACAGGATAGTAGGTAAGCCCTGCTTCGCCAGAGCCAACAAGGCTTAGACCTCTGTTAGAGACAGTATCTTTAAATGTCTGAAATTGACTCTCCAGTGTAGGCCAGCCAGCGTCTTCGCCGTATACGTAATCGCCTACAAAAAGAACGAATTCGCAGTCTCTATTATTTACAATGTCATTGGTAATTGCAGTTACTGCGGTTGTATTTACGCCTGTAGGGTCGCCTCCTCCTGTAGCGCGTGTATCACCGGTTACGGCGAAATTCCATTCCTCGGCTTTTGCTAAGTTTCCGGATAATGTGATAGTTAACGAGATAATGAGATAGCAGATTTTTTTCATCTAAGTAATTTATAAAATTTTTCAGCTGTTAATTTTTATTATAACATTATATAAAAATTTATTCGAGAAAAATTCACCAATTGGTGGGCTTCGTCGGATTTAGCAGGTTAACACGCTTGGCTAAGCCATACGTAGCCCGTAGAAAGCTATTACGTCAAATTCTAGGGCGAAGTATGGCGGAGAGGCTGGGATTCGAACCCAGGGTTCCGCTTGTGGCAGAACATCCGCTTTCGAGGCGGACCCTTTAAGCCGGACTCAGGCACCTCTCCGATGAAATGTTATTATATAGGCACCGTTGCTTTAATTTAACCCCCTCGCTCTGCTCGGGGTCATTTCATCGTCTTTAGTAAGCTGGAAATGAGGATCTCGAATCCCACAGAGTGGGTGAGAGATATTTAGTCTTGAGTCTTTAGTCTTATATTGGGGTTATTTTATCATAAATTGAGCTGAAGAAAAGAAAGATTGTCTTAAGGTAGGTTTTTATAAAATAGAAGCGGGAGGAACCCTCCTCCCGCTTTTCCAAAAAGGAAAGTAATGAGGCAAATCGCAGTTAGGGTATACCATAAAATAAAGGAAAATTTCAAGGGGCGCTTTTATGAAATAAAAAATAAAAAAGCAATATTTGTCATATTTTACATGCCTTTTTAATCTTCGTTGTTCTATTGTTTAATCTTTGAGTTTGTTTGGGCGGGGTTTAGTCCAGAAATTTTATGATTTTGCCGCAAATCCGGGAATCGGTAAGAGCTTGGATTTGGGGTTTCTGATAGATAATGGTTTTACCTGTAGAGTCAACTACGACTTCTTTGCTGCCCGGTTGAATAATCCGGGCATTGGCGTCTTTAAGGTTAATAATAACAGCATCACCCCCTGCTTGGGCTACTTTCTCCTTCAGTGTTTTTTCATTATAGCTTGCACTGGATACAGTAACTTCTCCGATAACAATATGTTCCCTGGCAGGCGTACTGTGAATTATTAGTACATCTTGGGGGTTGGTGGGTGGAAATTTTCCTTCAGGGTAGTAGGAGGCGGGTTTCATGGTTGCGCAGCCGGAAAATAAAAGAATTAAAGCGGTGAGCAGAAATACCGTTTTCATGCCTTTTTGTTTTCAGGCAATAAGGAGGTTGCAGATAGCAAGCGTGATGGAGCCTGGATTTACTCTATTTTTCGAATAACTTATATTCTTTCTTTTCGTCGTCAGGAGTCGTGTCCATTTCTTCAAGCATATCCAGGACTTCATCGTTGGTGATTCCGAAAGACTTTACTCTTCGGTGTTCACCGGTATCATCAACAATAGAAAAGCAACCTCCAAGCAGCAAGGCTATGCAAAAAAGCAGTAGGACTTTTTTCATGGTTTTCCCTTCCGGTTTACTACCCGAATAATACTACTTTTCTTAAGAGTCGTCAATTCTAAAATACAGCCTTTCTAGGTTTTCTTTTTATTGGTTTTTACGAATAAAAGGGGGAATACGATATCGCTTATACAGCAAGGAAGCCAAACCGCCAGAAACAGAAAGACAAATATTGCAACCGAAGTTATAAGAGACATTGCTTCGGCCTTGGCCATAAGAATGTGAAATAGTGAAGCCCAGGTGCTTATTAAGACGTGTCCTAAGTGGGGAAATTTTGTGGAAGGGTTAAAATAAGCAATGGTTATGCCCACTATAGCCACGCCGCTTATCAACCACCATTTTTCAATAAAGCCTATATGGTGATGACGGTTGGGCATATTGAGCAAAGCTTCGCCTATGTAGGGCATTATTGAGTCGCTTAAGGTCGCTATACCTATTGAGCCTACGAATCCTATACTGAGTAATAAAGGTAAATTGCAGTTCTTTGAATGGTTTTTCGGACAGGTATGAAGCCTATACATTGTTGCCGTAGTAAGGGCGCTTAATAATACGTGAAGGGGGTGAAAGACATAGAAAAGCTCGTGGGATACTTCGCGGGGCATATGCCAGAAGACAAGCATGAGGATTATTCCGCTAAGTGCACCCAGGGCGGTAAAAGGAGCATGATTTTTAAGTTCTTTGATGATAAGGTTAAACATTTTCTTCTCCTTTTTATGGTTTAGTTCTTATAATAGCATGAGTCTGCGTATAGCGATACAGATAAACCAGATTCCGGTAATAATAGAGGTTATCCTGGCTGCTGATTTTACGTTTTCAAAGCGAGCAAGAAATCCCGAGAATAAAAAAGGCAGGATAAATACGCTGGTTGCGAAAAAGAAGAAAATAAAAAAGATTAGACTTTTTTCTATTTCACCGACACTTAGGACATAACTCGTTGCTAAAAGAAAAGGCGGACAGAGGTTAACTCCGGTTAAGAATCCTATTATCAGTAAATGTCGGGGTTTTTGAAGATAATCTTCTTTTATAGGGCATAATTTTAAATTAGGTAAGTTTCGGGCCAGTCCGTATAAAATCATTATAACCCCCAGGGTAATGAAAAGAGCCGGCACAATCCTTGTTTGGAAAAAAAGGGCTTTTTTAGTATGATAGCCGATAAGACCTAGGCTTAGGCCAAAAAGACAATAGGCTAAAAATCTTCCTAAGGTAAAAAGTCCCACAGAGATTACCGAGGCTTTAAAGCCGGGGTCTTTGCGCGAAAGCATAAGAGTCCCCAGGATCGGCGCGCAATGCCCCAGGCAGAAAATTCCGCTCGAAAACCCAAGAGCCAGAGCTTTAAGAATCATTGAACAATTTTTCTAGCTTCTTTCTGCCTTCTTGGCTTACCATACCTGGATGCCAGGGAGTTTTCCAGTCAATATTGATTTCTACCCTTTTGATATCCGAGGCTTTTTTAATATGTTCTTTAATCTCCAGGACTAAAATATCAAGAAAGGGGCAAAAAGGCGAAGTAGGAATTAGCGTAATGTAAGCTTCGCCGGATTTATTTAGATTCACCTTTCTTACCAGGCCCAAATCAACTATATTTAATCCTATTTCAGGATCTTTTATCTCTTTAAGAAGAGTAAGGATATCGCCGGCTTCAACAGCTTTAATTATTGTATTTTTTACGGGTTTAAAGTCTTTTATTTTCCGGGTGTTAGGAAGTTTATGTAAATAAAAACCGATAAGACAGAGCAGAATAATTAATCCTACCCGGATAAAAATCCGGGCCGGGGATAATTTCTTAAGAAATGTCGGGTTATTGCCATTCTTCGGTTGTTTCATCCTGGGAAAGTTCTTCTTCCAGATTTTTGAAAATTAGCTTGGCAGCAAACTCGGCTAAATTGATATTCCCGCAGGCAATATCAACCTGCGTTTTTCCAGGCCCCGTTTCTTTAAAGAATATCCCTACTTCGGTAGTATCAATGCAGTTTTTAAAAATACCGTTGAAATTTTTAGCTGAGATTATTCCTTCTGGGAGGCTTTCATAGTAGACAGAGACTCCCGTTTCGCATAAAACCTTTTTAGTCCGGGTAAAACAGTCGGAATAGGAATAATTGAAGTTTTGGCTGTAACGGCCTTTTTGGCCTTTTTCAGGCTGGGTCACTTCAGTGCCGATTATATAGCGATAACAGCCGCAGAGTAAAAAGATAACTATAAAAGAAAGGCAGCTATTCTTAAAAAGTTTGCCCTTATTCATTTTGCAGGTTGATTTAAGGCTAATAGGCATAAGCATTCAGGACGTACTGTTGTACCATTCGGTGGGTGTTAAAGAAAGAAGCGTTGATAGCTATAGCGTGGCGCATTATTTCAATCCATCTGTCACGGTTTTGATAAAAAGTAGGGATGATTATTTTTTCCAGTTTATCATAGAGTGAATGAGCGTTGTCGTGGTCAATGCTTTCGGTTTCCGTCGCTGTTCCTATCGACCACCCGGTAAGTCCTTCTATACAGCCCTCTATCCACCAGCCGTCAAGGACGCTAAGGCTGGGAATCCCGTTAAGAGCGGCTTTCATGCCTGAGGTTCCTGAGGCTTCCTGGGGCTTGCGCGGCGTATTAAGCCATAAATCAGCGCCCGAGATAAGGATTTTAGCCAGGTCAATGTCGTAATTATCAAGATAGACTATTTTGATTTGGTCTTTTAGGTGCTGGGCGACGTTAAATATTCTTTTTACCATTTCTTTGCCCGGCCAGTCTTTGGGATGAGATTTTCCGGCGAAAATAAACTGCAGCTTGCCTATATTCTGGGTGATATGAACGAGTCGGCCTGTATCATAAAAGACCAAGTCCGCCCGCTTGTAAGCCGTGGCTCTTCGGGCAAAGCAAATAGTAAGGCAGTCACAGTCCATGCCGGAGTTTGTTTTGGCGTTTACGTATTCGATTAAGAGCTTTTTTGACTCTTGGTGCGCGCTCCAAAGTTCTTCTTTAGGGATATTAAGAGCGTAGCGCAGGCTGAAGGGGTCGTTTATCCAACCCCAGATGTATTGGTCATAGAGCTTCTTAAAGCTCTCGGAGGTCCAGGTGTATGAATGTACCCCGTTAGTAATCGAATCGATGTGATAGCCGGGAAACATTTCACGGGAAACCTTTCCGTGAGCTTTAGCAACCCCGTTTACATAATGGCTCAGGTTAAGGGCTAGAAGAGTCATGTTAAGCTTTTCTTCTCCGCCGACGCTCTTTAAAAAATTAACGGGAATGAAGTCGCCGAGAAGCTGGCAGACTAAATCATAAGAAAATTGGTCGTGTCCCGTGGGAACCGGCGTATGGGTGGTAAATACGCACATTCTTCTTATGCCGTCTATGTCCCATATTGGTTCGTGTTCTCTTTTGCGTTGATTTAAGAGTTCAAGAGTAAGAAGGCTGGAGTGTCCTTCGTTCATATGATAGCGGCTGAGACGATGATAGCCCAGCTCTTTGAGCATTCTTACCCCGCCTATTCCTAAGACTACTTCTTGGGCAAGCCGGTATTTTTCGTCTCCCCCATAAAGATAATGAGTTAAGCGCCGGTCATATTCGCTGTTTTGGGCAATATCCGTATCTAAGAATATAACCGGAGCATGATGACCGCTTATCCCCTTTATTCTATATTGCCAGGCTTGTATCCAGACGGTTCTTGACTCGATGGTTACGCTTACTTTCTTCGGCAGGAGTCTTAAGAATTTCTTGGGCGTCCAGTCGTAGGGATGTTCTTCTTGATCGCCGTATTCATTTAATTTTTGATAAAAATATCCTTTTCTATAGAGCAGGCTTACCCCGATTACCGGAACGCTTAAATCAGCGCAGGATTTCAGTGTATCAGCCGCAAGTATGCCTAATCCTCCGCTGTAGGTGCGGATTCTGGAATCTATGCCTATTTCCATAGAGAAGTAAGCAATCTGCACTTCTGTTTTACGGACTTTTCTGAATTTAATCCTTTTTTGGTTATCCATGCTTGGAAAGCTTAATTACCAGCTTATTTGCATTATTTAAAGTATGTGTCTATACTTTAATGTTCAATGATCAATCCCGAATGACGAATACAATATTTAAATCCCAATGTCAAGTACTACCAATACTACCAAACAAATCCCAAACCCCAAATTCAAAAAAGTTTTTTGGTTTCTTTGGGATTTGGTAGTATTGGGATTTTGGATTTTATTAGTCATTAGTTATTTAAACATTAGTCATTAACGAGGCGAAGCGCAAAAGATTGTTTACATATTACACTTGTTTTATACAAGATAGGCTATTTCTTCCCGGTTGTAAGCTGTATAAAATTAACTATGCTTAAGATTCCTATACCCAGATAGGACCATAAGGTAAGCCAGAGTCCTGTTCCTATTGTTATCTGGAGAACAAGTTTATCAAGGTCGGTTGTCTTTATTTTGTAAACCGCAACGGCGAATATAGCTATGCCTAGAATACCCACGATTAAATTAAGCCAGCGATTTTTACCGAGAACTAAGTTTAATATAAGTATGACCACTGCCAGAAGGGGTATAGACCATATTAAGTAGCTTTTCTTGTCGGCATTCTCTATTTTGGGGTTAAATATTTTTATTATGCTTATCATCAGGCGTGATTCATTACTGTTAGCCATTACCGGAACGCTATAAGCGCTTATAGCGTCGATTTTTTCCTGGCGTTTTCCGGTAAGTATTTCCGTGACTGCTCCCGCAGCCTTTGATTGGACGCTTACCCAGGGAAGAAAGAACGCTACAGCTATAATTGCCACTAGCACGATTAATGCAGCTTTCGATATATTCTCCATTTCTAACCTCCTTTTTTCGGCTTATTTACCTAAGCCCTCCAGTTTTTTGGTTACTTCGTCCATTGCGCCTTTGGCTTGCTGGGCTAAGGCTTCTTTTGCCTTTTCCAGCAGATTTTTAGCCGCAGTTGAATCCTTATCAAGATAGCCTAGAATATATTGAGCTACGTCAATAGCGCTCTGGAATTCTTTTGAAGCCTGAAAGGTTTTTGCTTGTCCTATCAAATAATCTACTTTTTCTTTTACAGTTCCCATTGATTTTGCGATTTCAATAGCCTGGCTGCTTGATTCTGCTTTGTTCTGTGAGCACCCCGTACTTAGGCTTAAGACTAGACCAGCGATCGCTAGAATAACCCAGAAATTTCTCATAGGTCAACCTCCTTGTTTCTATTCGTTATAAATATGGATATCGTTTTGGGGGAAAGGAATGGTAATTCCGTTCTTTTCCAGCTCTAGCTTACCCTTTTCCAAGGTGTCAAAGTAGACATTCCAGTAGTCGCCGGGCTTTACCCAAGGCCGGCAGACAAGATTAACGCTACTGTCGCCTAATTCGGATACAGCAACAACCGGCTTAGGTTCTTTAAGTACGCGGGGGTCGGCTGATACCACCTTTTCCAGGGTTTCTTTGGCGGCTTTTATATTATCGCTATACGAGATTCCAAAGGTCAAATCGATTCTTCGTTTTTCTATAGCCGAGAAATTGGAAATAATTCCGCCGGTAATTTGAGCATTAGGAACCACAATGCGTCTATTGTCGGGGTGATTCAGTATGGTATTAAAAATCTGGATTTCTACTACAGTGCCCATGGTGCCGGCCGCATCGATGAAATCACCGACTTTAAAGGGTTTAAAAATGATAAGCATAACACCGGCAGCAAAGTTAGCAAGGGAGCCTTGCAGGGCAAGTCCGACAGCTAAACCCGCAGCGCCGATTACCGCGATAAAAGAAGTGGTTTGTATTCCTAATTTCCCCAAGGCCGCGATGACTACAAAGAGTAAAAGGGCTACATAGCACATATGTTTGCTAAAGGCGGCTAGTGTTTTATCAGTGTTTGCCTTAATCATAATTCTTTCAATAGTCCGTGAGATTATCCCGGCTAGCCATTTACCGATTATAAAGATAACAACAGCGGCAAGCAGATTTATTCCGTAGGCCATAAGGTAGGTGTAGAATTTAGACAGTAAATCTTCCATAAAAACCTCCTTTTTTCATATAGATAGCTTGTATAGGCTCCCGAAGCACTCTTTTAAGACAATATTTATCTACTCAAATCGCGATGTTGTTATTTAAAGTGTATATGATACCTTGAAAAGGGCTCTAGGTCAATTTTAAAATTTAGGCCTTTTAAGGGGAGATTTCTCGGCAAATTTTTTACGAAAAACAGGCGAAAAATAGCTATTTTTTCCTAATAAAAGCCCAAAGAAAACATTTTCAAAAAAAAATCGGCCTACCCCTTGAAAAAACGGGGAAAATATGTTATCCTTTCATTCTAAAAACCGGATTTACCACAGGAAAAAAGGTAGATCCGGTCTTTTTTTTTACAGGAAAATTTCAAATTAATTATGCAAGATTATCAAGTGAAGAACCGAGTTTATAGCCAATAACTGATGGTTGATGATTTTGCATTTTCAAACCAGCCGCAAAGCGGCTTAAGGGAAGATAGATGGGTAGTTTTAATTACAGGGAGAATGAAAGGAGGTTCGGTATGAGAAAGGCTATTTACTTAAGCTTAGGAGTAATGCTCCTTCTTCAGGTGCCGGGTTTTGCGCAGGTGGGAGTAAAAAGCGATCAACCTAATGTAATCGGCGCGGCCGGTAATCAGACCATGAATGCAATGTCGCTAGAGAGTCTTAGCAATGACCAGCTTTATGCGCTGGCGAAACTTTTCTTAGTAAGTTCCAATGGGATGCAGCAAGATGGTCAATTTGGGAAGGCAATTGGGCAAATTGACGCAGCTTTGCTTGCACTCGGTAAGATTGACGAAGCATCTTTAGATAAAGACCAGAAGTTAGAGATTGCTACTTTCAGGAAAGGCGCCGAGATTCAAAAGCTGGAAATACTCTCGGCCCAAGCAGCCGAAGCCGATGATTACGATACCGCTATTGCCTATCAAAATCAGATAGTTTCTTTAGCCAACGCGTTTATTGGCGAAGTCAGTGACAAGAGGGTTAAGGCAGAATTTACCTATACCAGAAACATGGCAGAGATTTACAAATTGACTTTAGCGGCAGGCAAGGCAGCGAAAGCTGAGGATTATGCAGGCGCCGCGGCTTTGCAAGCTCAGATAGCAGTACTTGCTGGTAAGTTTGCTGGCGAGGCGGACAGCAAGGCTCAAAAGGCCAATTATAATTTGCAGAAACACAACGCCGAGATCACGCAAATGAATTTAACAGCTGTCCAGTTAGGTAAGGACAATAAGGTAAACGCATTGATAGACGTTTACTTGGGAGAAATTGCTAAGATTCAGCAGTTCATGGTTACTAATCCTGATGGGAAAAAGAACTATGAAATAATGCTGGATAATGCTAAATCAGGCCTTCAGGATGTTACTTTTAGCGCTCTTAACGTTGAATCTGCGGTAGACACTTTGAATTTGATTCTTCCCAAGGTAGCACCGCATATTGACCCGGTTATTTTGCAGGCAATAAAACTTCAAGCAGGAATCGAATAGTAATTCTTCCATGATCTTTGCAGATTAACGATTAAAATAAAAAACCGCCCTTTGTTAAGGGAGGGGCGGTTTTTTATTTTAAGTCTAGTAAAAGTTAAAATTAACAATTAACAATGCAAAATTAGCAATTCCAGTAATTAATAGTTGTTAATCGTTGTCTTTGTAGAAATGCTTTCTCCCCTTTTAAAATCAGGAAATAGTTCTTTAAATATAAGCCGGATTTAACACAGGAAAAAAGGTAAATCCGGTCTCTTTATTTATAGGGAAAAGTTAAATTTAGCAATGAGTAATTAACAATTCAAAATGCTAATTGATAACTGATAATTGATAGTTTTGCATTTTCAAACCAGCCGCAAAGCGGCGTAATGGGAGGTTTTTATGAGAAAGGCGTTGATTCTGGCAATAGGGTTAGGGTTCATTATGCAAGGCGTAAGTTTCGCGCAGACGCCCCTTGGTAAGCCTTTGCCTGAAATATCCCAAGCAGGTTCTTCATTTAATTCCGGTCCGGAAATGCTTCAGGAGGTGCTTACTCCGGATAGCTTGTATTTAGTCCAGTTAGGTGTGGGTTCTCATAGCGTTGATCATCTAGAGTGCGTTTGGCCTATGGGCACACAAGTAAGTACCGGAAAAGGCGGGGTAGCAGTCAGCTTATTTTACGATGAGGTTCCACATCCTATTACTGGCGCGGTAACTACCCAGGAGCGTTTGCAGGTCGATGCAGTAATTTTTGATGGTAAGGGTAAGCCCAGAGTCAGCTTTAATGAATGGGTAAGAATCGAGTCTAAGGAAGGAAAGACTCAGGTGATAAGTGTATATACCGCGGCCCAGTATTTACAGAAAAAAGGTAAAGAAGCAGAGCCAGTGGCCCAGATTTTTATAATGAGTAAAAAAGGGCAAGATATCGTAGAATTTGTCGTAACCGGTTTGACTTCAGGCCCTAATCCCGAAGCCTTAGTCGTACAGGCGAAACTAAACAGAGAAGTTGGAAAGATGGGAGTTTCGGAATTTTATGATATCGTAAGCGTAGAGCCAGGGTCGCATAATGTAATAGAAGGAGATGCTATTCAGGTTATGTATCAAGAGAATGGTTTGCCGATGGACGCAAGGCTTCATCGCACCGGCGAGGATCATTATGTTCCCCTTCTTTATGCGCCTGGCATAACATTCGACGGAACAACTCCTTACGAGAATTTTAAGTTACCTAGCAAGATAATGGAATAGTCTTTGACGCAGATGGCCGCAGATTGATTACTTAATTTTGAATTGATAATTTGATATTTTCAAATACGCTGCGTAGTGGGAGGCATTTTGTGAAAGAGAAAAAATATGTAGTTGAGCAAGCTGTATATGGAGAGTTGTTTCAGCTTATGCTTTTTAAATTTCCTGTCTTGATGAAAGCAGTTATGGATAGAGGTAACTCTGCTTTTGAGCAAAGTACATATGGTTGGGTAAAAGATTACCTTCCTCCGCTCTACCGTAAGGCATTGGAATCGCAAACACCGGGATTAAACGAAACAAAGTATTGATTTTTAATTGATAATTGTTAATTGATAATTTTGTATTTTCCAAGTCTACTGATTTCTATTTTAACTTAGATTCCATGACCTTAATGTCTTCTTTTATTGCTTCAAGGTCTTCTTCGTGTTCGATTTCGTCTTCAAGGATTTTTAAGGCCATATCATAGGTTACCGGGTCTTTTCCCTGGGTGTAATCCATTATTTTCTTATACTGGGTAATCGCGCACTGCTCCCCTTTTATATTCTGTTCAAGTAAGACCCTTACATCAGGGTCATCCGGACGGTCATAACCGCAATTTGTTTGAGCTATCCACTCTTTTGGTTCCAGGAGAGGTTTTCCTCCCAGCTGGATAATCCGGTCAGCAACCATTCCTGCATGGCGCAGTTCATCAGCTGAGTGCTGGGTAAGCTCTGCTACTACTGCTTCTTTGGGCATTCCTACTGCGACTTTTGCTCCAATCCAGTACTGGTAATAAGCCAGCCATTCATCAGCAAAAGCTTTATTGAGCATTTTGATTAATTCATTTACCTTTACCCCGAATGACTCCAGGATTTCTCTTCCCCTTGTCCCCATGATTAATCCCCCTTTCTTGCTTTGCTATGCTTGGGTTTGTAAGCGACAATTCTATCTCTTAAAAATCTATTTTGCAAGTAATAAATAGCATTAATTTGCCGGCATTGAATGTCACTAAGTTACTGCAGATCTCAAGTAATACAGGCCATAGACTTTTTCTGATCTTCGATTCTCGATTTTCGGGTGTAGCGTATCGGGTATGGGGTGTCGGGAGGATAAATACGACACCCGATGCGCGATGCCCGATGCCCGAAAAAATAGGATTTAGTAGTATATAAAGCCTATCAGGATATGGATTTTACAAAAAGAGCGGTTAAAAAACCGGCTAAGGTTGACAGGCCCACCACAGCCCCGCCTTGTTCGAATGCTTCAGGAAGCATTGTTTCGGCAATCATTACAAGCATTGCCCCGGCTGCCATGCCTTCCAGTATTGCAATGCCGTTTAGGTGAAGATTCTGCAAGAATATGTTTCCGATAAAAGCTCCCAGGGCAGTCATAAGAGTTATAGAGCTCCACATCAAAAGAATCTTAAGCCCTGTATATTTTTGGTTTTTCATGATTACCGAGCTGGACATAGCTTCCGGAAGATTTGCCAGAAAAACTCCGGCTATAAGAGCCCAGGGAATAACCGTTTCCTTAGTAGCTATACCGATTACCAGGGATTCGGGTATTCCGTCTAAAAGTATGCCTAACCAGATCCCTATGCCGGCCTGGCCGCCGGCTTTGGCAGCGTTTTCGATTTCAAGGCTGGTAGGAGTAAGATCCTGGCTTTTCAAAGAAGAGACAGCTTCCTCTTTCCATTGCCTGGCTAGCTCCTTCGGTACAACTGATCTTTTACCAAGTTCGTCCCCTCTTTTGATAAGTAAATTTTCAAAGGATTTTTTAAGCTCCGGCGAGGCTTTAAGAAGTGCATTAAAATCGTTTTTAGAAATAAGAAAAAGAGTAGATTTTTTTGTGGCAATTGCCCGGGCGGTTCTGGGAGCGTTAGTTAAGAGGGCCATTTCTCCGAAAGTATCACCGCTGGTCCCTCTTGCTATGGATTTACCTTCTTTGAAAATTTCTACCTGGCCTTGGTCAATAATGTAAAGTGCTTCGGCCGGCGAATTTTCTTTAAAAATAAGCTCATTTTCCTCGAATACCCGTTCCTCAACAAGGGTAGCGAGCTTGGCAATATTTCTTGCCGGTAAAGCCTGTAATACAGGCACCTCGGCAAGGCGTTGAAGTATTTTCTCCGCTTTTTTTAGTTTCATTCTGGTGAGTTGCCGGATAACTGTCGCTCCTTTACGAAAAAAGGCTCCCATGGAATTAAGCCCGTGATTTAGGAGCTCATAAAGTATGCCGCCGAGCAAGCACCCCAGGGCTAAAGGCATAAAGCCCACCAGATGAAAGGAGTGGGCAACGATTTCTATGGTAAGGGCAAAAAGCAGCGCTCCACCTCCAAAAGCCATAAAAGCCGAGGTGATTTTTGCATTTGGCTTAGCCGCCAGCCCTATAGCCGAACCTATAGGAAGGGAAACCGCGGAGAGAAAACCTACAAATAAAGCAATCAGGCTCATACCAACTCCTTTATTATTTATTTTTGTATTTAAGCCCTATATTCCAGGCTTTTGCTAAATGTTCTCCGACTTTGAAGTAGTTGTTGTCGTGCATTGAAAATAGAATTGGTTTAAGCTTTTGTATTTCGGGTAAGCCCTGGCTTAGGATTTGTTTTTGAGCGTAAGTTTGGATAATTTGTCCTATGAAAATTTCGGCATTACCGCTAAAATTTAAGGTCTCTACTAATTTGCACTCAAGGTTTAGGGGTGTTTCTTCTATCATCGGCGCTGTCTTTAGTTCGCCGTAGAATACCTTGAATAACTTTGATTTGTCGACTAACTTTCCGGATTTTATCCCCACATAATCGGTAAGTTCCAGTAAATCTTCCGAGGGGATATTTACGCTGAATGTCCGGTTTTTCTTTATTCCGGAGTTGGTGTAATGCATTTTACCTAAGCCTATAGCAATCAGCGGCGGTGCATGCTGGACTATTCCGCAGTAGGCTATGGCAAGAAAGTTTGGTTTTTCGTTTACGTTGGCGCCTACTATTGTAGTCGGCATCGGGTAAAGATAAGTGCCCGGGCCGATTTTTTTCTTATTTTCCTGCATTGGGTCGAGCTTACCAGTTTTCGTAATGGATGCGTTGCTGGTTATAGCGGCTTACGGGTTTCATCTCCTGGGCCGGGTGGCCGACCGGGATTATGGAAAAAGGAATGATATTTTCGGGTAGTTTAAATTGTTCTTTTATATATTCAATTCTTTCTTTAAGCGGATAGACGCCTAACCAGACAGCGCCCAGGTTAAGTTCGGTTACCTCAAGCAGGATATTCTCGCTTGCCGCAGAGCAGTCTTGAACCCAGTAGCCCTGATGTTTATCAAGATTTAAATCCCCGCAGACTACAATAGCGCAGGGAGCGTCTTTTACCATTTTCGCGTAAGGGCTGGATTCGGCTAATTTTTGAAGGCCCCCTTTGTTTTTAATAACAATAAAATGCCAGGGCTGTTCGTTTCCGGCTGAAGGAGCGTTCATAGCGGCTTCTAAGATCTTTTTTATCAAATCATTACTTACCTCATCGCTTTTATACCTTCGTATACTTCTTCTTTTAAGGATCGCGTCCACAGTTTACCTCCTCTTTTATGCTCACGAGATTGTTGTGTATATTTTACAGTTTTTTAAACTGAATTCAAGCTGATTTACAGAGAGAATTTATCTTTAGCTTGGAATTTGGTAAATTAACCTTGAATTTACTGGGGCTTAGGTTAAAATGTTTAACTACATACATTAAATACGGGAAATAAAGATATGTTTATTTTTATACGCTTATTTCTGGCTCATTTAGTAGGAGATTTTATTCTTCAATTCGATAATATTTACAGGCTTAAATACCGGGGTCTTACAGGGGTTATTCCTCATGTTTTGCTAATTATGGCCAGCATGGCTGTCTTTTCCTGGCCTTACCTTGTCCAACCCGGCCTTTGGATTTTTTTAGGTTTTATCGGGATTAGCCACCTTATTCAGGACTGGGTAAAGGCAAACCATATAAATATAAAAGACAATTTCTGGATTTATTTCCTCGACCAAGTTCTGCATGTCATAGCAATAAGCGTGGTTTTCTTGACCGGTCTTAAGGCTCTTAAGCCGCCCTCTTATAATAATATTATAGTTTTGCTCTATAATAACGACTCTCTTTTCATATACGCTATTGCCGCAATTCTGGCCAGCTACAACGGGTTTTATATGGTTACCAATTTCAAGAAAAGTTATCTTTCAGTGCAGTGCGCTTGTACGCCATTTGAAAAATGGTACGGTATCCTGGAGAGGTTTTTGATAGTTTCCTTGTTTTTTCTTGGCGGGGCTTACTTATTTTTTCTTTTAGTACTGGCGGTTTTTAGGCCCATAGCTTTTTCTCTTTTTAGAAAGAAGACGGCAATTGATGGGCGCTTTACATCCTTTCGGGAGTTCGTTTTAAGCTGGTCAATCGCTCTTACTATAGGTACGATTCTTCGCTTAACCCTTAATTATCTTACCTAAAGTCTTATTATTCTAAGCCGACTGCTTTATATATAGAAATTGGTTCTGTCTTGCCTTTTACTGAAATAGGCTCAAGTTTTTCGACTTTTACTTCGTCTTTAACCTGTTCGTAGGTAGAGTTGCTTATAATAATTTCGTTCTTTGCCGCGGCTGAACATAGCCTGGCTGCAAGGTTTACGTTATCCCCTATTACAGTATAATCCATCCGTTTTGAGGAGCCCATATTTCCTACAACAACATCACCGCTGTTTATGCCGATTCCTATCTGCAGGGGAGTTTTACCTTCTTCTATCCACTTGACTTGAAGTTTTTTTAGTTCCTCTTGCATTTCAATAGCTGTACGCACGGCCATAACCGCGTGATTTCTGATGTGCAGTTCGCTGGGGGCTCCCCAGAAAGCCATAAGTTCGTCTCCCACAAATTTATCTAAGGTTCCGTTGTATTTAAAGACTACGTTTACCAGATTGTCAAGAATTTCATTGAGCATTGCTACGACTTCCTCCGGCTGATGGGATTCGGAAAAGCTGGTAAATCCTCTTACATCGGCGAAGAGAATGCTTAAGCTGCGTTTTTGCCCGCCTAATTTAAGCTTGGAGGGGTCGTTTATTAATTCATTTATTACTTCCTGGGAAAGGTAGAAGCTGAAGGCTTGCTTTATCCAGAGTTTTTCTCTTTCTTCGGTAAAATAGCGAAAACCTATAATTCCGGAGAATCCGAAAATAACTATTCCTAAAGGTCCGACCAAATCTACCCAGAGCCCCAGTTTAGCAAAGGCCAGAAGAATCGACAGAAAATAACCACCGGCGTAAAAAATCGAGAGAATCAGGCTCCTCCATAGCCCCAGTAAAGCGCAGAGGCCGATAATCAGGGCAGTAAGAAAAAAAACAGCAGTATTTAAAAAGAAAGGAGCTTTAAAGAGGAATTTTTCAGTGAGGATTGTATTAATTAAGTTTGAGTGGGTCCCGACCATGGGGTAGCCGGTCTGCAGCGGAATAGGCGCTAAATCCTGGGTTCCGGTTGCGGTAAGGCCGACGATGCACACTTTGTCTTTTACCATTCCTGTAAGTTTCTCTTTTAGCTTGAGCTCTGAGTTTTTGAGGTAGTTAATTTCGGATTGGTTTAGGCCGGATTTTTCTTTTTCGCCGGCTATATAGGAGGATAATCGAGCCCTTATATCGTTAAGCTGTATTATAGAAGCGTAAGGCAGGTGCTTGAAGCAATCGCCCCAGCGGCCGGACCAGTTTACAAGCATGCAGCCCTGGCTGTCTACCGGTATTGCTATATCTTTAATCCCGGAATCCAAGCTTGCTTTCTTAAGCACCACTCTATCAGGTTTAAAGTCTACTTTCTCCACAGCCAATAGGTCCATAAGGGCTGAAATTGAAAGCTGGGGCAGTATGCTTTCTTGCTGCTTTACAAAGAGGGGCACTCTGCGCATGACTCCGTCCAGGTCAGCGTCAGCGTTAACAAACCCGCTTCCAGCCAGAACGTTTGCGTATTTTTCGATAGGAGGAACAAGGCGGTCGTATCGTTTTGTGTAGGGCCAGGAGTCAGAGGAATATTTTTTTGCGAATTTTTTAATAAAAGACAAGGCTAGTTTATAGCTTTGGATATTTTCTCTTACATAGCTTTCTTCCTCGGCAAATAGGTACCAGTTTTTTTCCTCTTCTAGGCTGGTTAGAAGTTCTTCCAGGGATATATTAGGCTTTTCGAAAACCGCTTCTTCTATGGCTTTATCCATGAGGTAGTGTTTTGTTGCAAGGAATTTTTCTTCAAGTACCCGGGGGCTTACCTTAAGAGAGCTTGCTGCCTCTTCCAGGGACATGGTGATATCATTTTTTAAGAGCATTTCCAGTTCTTTAAAAGATTGAGTTTGTCTTTCGGCAAAGTAAAAAGCAAGATAAGTTTTTTCTGAATTTGATATTGCTTCTTTAAAAAGTTCATCGTCCTGGATTTTTTCGCTTAACGTTTCGGTAAAAAGAATATCCATAATAATCTGTTTGGCCCCGCATTCAGTAAGAATATTAACTAAATCGGCATGGTATCTTCGCGGCCAGGGCCATCTGCCGAGTTTTGCAAGGCTGACATCATCTATATCAATATGGATTAGGGGCGTTTTTGGTTTATTCCGGGGGCTTAAGGTAAAGCGTAAATCAAGGGCTTTAAGTTCAAGAATTTGGTAGGTTTTCGTAGGGCAAAGCAAAAGGAAGATAATACTTAAGAGGAAGGTTATGGTCCAGCCGACAATTAATTTTTTCAGATTTTTTTTCTGCACAATCTTGCGAAGGTGATTTTATTATTGAGTCTGAGTCTGCTTAGGGTTGTAAGCAAATAGCACCGCGTTGATCAGAAAAAAATAAAATGAGGAAATAATCTCTGTAAACGCTCTTATGTTTTTAGCTTTAGAGAAGACTTTTTAAGGCCCCGGCTAGAAGGTGTAATAGGCGCTCAAGGAACACATTGAGCCGGAATATCTTGCCAGGGGTTCGTTTGACCAATTTTGCCGATAGGAGTAGTTCAATCCGATGGTAAAATTTTCGGTCAGGTTGTAATAGAGCCCGGCAGAGCCTGTATAGGTTCTGTCCCATTCTGCGCTTCCCGGATCCAGAGCCAGAGTACGGTCGCAGTAACTGCGGAATCTTCTTGAAAAAGATAAATAGCCAAACAAATCTTCGCTGAAAAGGTGGGTTAAGGATGCGGTTGTGTTGTAGTTATGGTAGTCATAGAAGTGTACGAAAAGGTCATTAGAATTATTATAGTAATATTCAAAAGTAAGTTTTAATAAATCGTTGGTGAAGAATTTTCCTAGTTCATAAGTGGCGGTTTGCCTTAAGTCTTCCCGGACGTCGTCGGCGAGAGCGCCGAAGAAATCCCTTGCTTTTCTTTCTTCATAAAACCTGAACATAAGCTCATATCCCAAGCTGTGGTAGAAATTGTCGGGAAGGTCATGTTTGCATTTAAACTCAATACTGTGATCATAAAAATCATCAATATCGGTATCGAAGTAGCTGGTTATCCCAAAGCGGTAATTGGTCATAAAGGCTACATCTTCTTTCATGTCAACTTCCAGCCCTGCCCGTATTTCATTACGCATTAGGCTAAGTTCATCAGCATCGTAATAGTGAAAATTCATAATTTGGTGTTCAAGTATCCCGTCGGTTTTTTTATTTATAGCAGTGGTAAGCCGGCTTCTTAGGAAGACTTGGGTAAAGCCGTCTCTTTTACGTTCAGGATTAAGCCGGGCGTTGTTGTCGTATCCTTGAGTAAGGCCAAGGGTAAAATCATAGTCGCCCTCGGTAAAGAAGAGACCGATTTTATCAAAGTAGTAGGGAGTATCGGAATAGGCCGGGACATCCCTTTCTTTAGCGAAACAGGAAAAGCAGAATAAGAACATAAGGAAAACCACGAAAAAACTCTTAAATTTGTTCATTATGCCTCCTTGTATATTGTAGCACAAGACCTTTTTTAGTCTTTTTAGCACTACCGTACTTAAAATCTAAAGAATTTCAAAAGATTCTAACTTACCTAAGGCATGCTGTCGGTGCAGCCAATCGACTCTTCTTGCTTTAGCTCGTCAGTTAAGTCTTTAATCTCGTCAAGATCCTTTATTTTTTCCTGTACGTCATTTGCCTTTTTGAATTTATCGGACCGGCCGGCTTTCTTATCTTTTCTTGGTTTCTGTTTGGTCCGTTCGGTTACTTCTTCTTTAACGTCATTCCAGCGGTTCATTTCTCTATCGGTAAGGCCCATTAGTTCGCTGGGCCGTTTAAAGCGTTCAATCATAGTCTTGAATCCTTCATTGAGAATAATTTCTGTTATGAGGTTTTTAGCTTCATCAAAAGCTTTTACAAAGACAGAATCTTCATAGCAGGCTACTTCATCTTGGTTTTCCTGGCTGTCTACGCTCCAGCCTGTTCCTCTGACTCCGGCTACCGCGCTGGGCGTGGAAACTTCGAAAGTAAGGCCTGATTGCACGGTCGCTATATCGGCGTAGATTTTACCGTGCGAAAGATCGAGCCGGTTAATCTGGCCCGGGGAGGTAGAATCAAGAAGGAGAAGTGTTTTTTCCTCTAGCCGGATAAGGTTTCTTTTGCCGTCGTCAACAGCGATGTCGGCTTTTGAATTTCTGGCTGTTCGTACGCTGTCCCCGATATCAAGAGGCATGCCGGTTTTTGCTCTTTTCCACACACCTTCTTTAGAATATTGCAGTTCGACATTTCCCTTAGTGTAGACGATTTCGGCTGCTTTTAATGTGGCAATAAAGAAAAGCCCGATAAAAAGCACCATTAGAAGGACTAGAAAACTTTTTTTCATGATTCTGTCTCCTTTTTTGCTATGCCGAATTTAAATATTATACCCTGTCCAGGTTTGGGTATGTACTAAGTCTATGATATAAAACAAGTTTTTGTCTGTCAACAAAAAAAACCAAAAAATATGAAGGTTTTTTAAACCTCCGGATGCGTTCAGTCTTTATTATTGATTTTAGACGAAAAGTAATTGATAAAAAGAAGGATAAATAATATAAAAATAATCAGCTGAAATATTACTACCACTTGGCCCAGGCCGGGCTTGGGGTAATATTCACCGAATCCCAGAGTAGTGTTGGTGACAAAGCTGAAATATACGACCGAAAGCGCAGGCAGTTTTTCATTTAAAAGGTCAAGGCCTAAATAGATGATTGAAAAATCCAAAACCACCTCGATATAATTTAGAAAAAGAAATAGTAACGAGCGCCTGTATGATAGGGTAGCCGGATAGACGTCAGACAAAAATATTAAACTTAAGATATTAAATATCGTTTCACTCAGCAAATAGACGATAAGGATGATTGCGACAGGGTAGCGGTACAGGCCTGACGCGATTACAAAAACCGGCAAAAATAATTTAAGTATAATGTAAAATTCGACAGAAAGTTTTCTTGCAAGGCTTGAGAACTTGCCGGATATGTTTTTTACCAGCAGAGTCGGGTAGATAAAGTGGATGAGGCACAAAAATATGCGAAATATTCTCTCAAGGCCGTAGGTTTTGTCGTTCCAAATTTCTTTTAAGGAGCGCAACTGCTGAGTATAGGCGTTTATAGTTTTTTCGTTGCTTAGGGCCTCATATGATACGATTATTTTTTTAAAGAATTTAAGCATTTTTCCCCCCGCTGTTTACGATCTTTAGAAATCAGCGATTATTGCGTCTTTAAAAATGAAAGTCGTACATGACTTGAACCCAGTTATGCTTTCGTTTATTGTCGGAAGGAGGCGCGCCCAAAGGCCAGCCGATATCATATCTTATACTAAAGTCGTTTATTTTAAAACGGAAACCGCACCCGGCAGATTTTAAATTCGCTCTTCTTGCCTCATTGTTTCTGGGTTTTCTTACCCAAACATAGCCATAGTCATAAATTGCAAAAAGCTGCAAGGCTTTATGCCATTTTGTCTCGGTAAAAGGAACATTCCAATTTTTCGGGATGATATAGGGCGGAAATAATAAACCTGCATTCACGCTGCAACCCGAATCTCCCAACAGCTCGGCCCGGGGGTAACCCCGGTTATCAGAGATGCCGTGCACACCGCCGATGCTGAACCTGTTAGCGCCGGGTAGGACATCGGTAGAGATCTCAAATTGGGGCTTCAGCAGAAGTTGAAGGTCGCCAAAGAGTTTTTGTCTGCGGGCTATGTATATACGATTATATACCCAATTACCGGTCATGCCAGGCATGCAGGCGCGTTCATCGATATCATGGCGTAAGCCTTGCCAGATATCCGGGATACTGATCTCCATATCGCTGGAAATAATCGTACGTCCATAATCATCAGTCGTATCAAAATTGAAATGCGAGTATACGGCGCGTACTCTTTCCCGGCACATATACTCACGCATTACAAACATATTAACATCTTTATATATAAAACCCAAAGCAGCGCTGAGGTCGGTTTTCTCTTCTTCGATAAAGTGGTAATGAAGAAGAAACCAGGTTTTATAACTCCTTTTCTCCATAAGGAATAGTCTTTTTTTTCCGCAGTAATGTTCTTCTTTAACCAAACCATAAAAATCAAATTTCAACCTTTCGCCTATAGGCAGGGTATAGTACATAATTGCTATATCTTGGTCTCGTGAAGGCCCCCTGCGATAATCGTAGAAAATTAAGGAATCATCGTGTCCGGTGAAATTATTATGCATGCCGACTAGCCTGTAGCGCCTGTATTCTGTGCTGGGGGAGTTATAATTATTGAATTCATATATAAGATGTATGGGTAGGCGGTCTTTTACTTTAAGGACAATATCGGTAAATCCCGGCTTTTGTCCGGGTTTAACTATTACTTTTATCTTTCGGTCAGGATGTTTGTTGAGTTTATGTATGTATTTGCGCAATATATGACCGTTGAAGGGGTCCGCTTCTTTTAAGCCAATCCTTTCCCTGATAAAATCTTCTTTAAAATGTTTGTTGCCTTCTATCGTTATTTCTCCTACAAATCCTTCTCGGACCTTGAGTTCCAACTCCTCTTTATCAAATTCCTGTATGGGGACAAATGCCCGGGATGTAGGATAGCCTTCTTTATAATAGAGATTTGAAATCTGGTCGGCAATTTCCTGCATTTGTTTTAAGGAAAGTTCTTTATTTTCATAGGGCTTAGTAATTTCTCTGACTTCTTCTTGGGAGATAAAAGTTACACCCTTTACGTTAATTCTTTTGATGAAGATTCTTTCTCCGGGAAGCGAAGGAAGTTTCTCTTCTTCTTTTACAATCTGCTCGATTACTATTTCAGCAGGCGTTGGTTCTCTTTCTTGGAGTTTCTTTTCCATCTCAATAGCCATCTGGGATTCGTCGTCACCAAACTGAGCAATAAGCGATATAGGCCGACAGATAAGGAAATTTAAAAAGACCAGAACAAAGACTAATTTTTTAATTATATTTGTGCTATTTGTGGCAAACATAACCATATTTTCTTTTTCGAAACCTTAAACCGGACAACGCTTTCAAAAGTTGAAAGTTCTTTAGGTTTAAGATATCATTTTTATTTTACTCTGTTGTTGTTTTTTTCACAACCCTTATTTGCAATATTCCTTCTTTAAAGTTCTGCACGGGAATGTAAGCACGCGACAGGAGATAACCTTTTTTATGATACGCTTCAGTGACACTGTCAGCAATTTTTTGTATTTGCTTTAAAGAAAACTCTTTATTTTCGTACGCGGAAGTAATATCCTTTATTTCTTTTTCAGTAATAATGCCTGCTCCGGTTAGTCTAATTTTTTTAATCAGGATTTTTTCTTCAAAGGAAGGAAAATCTAGTTCTTTTTCGGTCAGTGTTTCCTCAGGTTCTTCTTCTTGCTTAAAAAACAGCTCTTCTTCCTTGTTCTTAAAAAGAAACTGCTTTACTATTGCCTCTTCTTCTTGGGTTTCCTCAAAACAGTCAGTACATTGGCTAAAAAGCGGCATATTGACACAACTAGCTGTAAGAGTTAGTGATAGGACCAGGATGGTTT
The DNA here is from genome assembly GCA_016932855.1 of Candidatus Omnitrophota bacterium. Taxonomy (GTDB): domain Bacteria; phylum Omnitrophota; class Gorgyraeia; order Duberdicusellales; family Duberdicusellaceae; genus JAFGCB01. The sequence goes on from JAFGCB010000029.1 coordinate 51,306, forward strand.
TTCTGAGCATAAATTTTCTTAGTCTAACCCCCGGGATTTTGAGTAATAGCCTTAGGTTTGGGTATCGACATCACCAGACCAATCACACCGGCTATAATGACAGAAATAGCGCAAAAATTAAATCTAAAGTATATTGAGTTATTTCCCGCTATCGCAGCAACTCCTCCCAGGATTATCGGTGAAATAAACTGTCCAAAAAATATGGAACTACCCACAACAGCCATGCCCATGGCACGGGCTTGGGGCGGAGAATACTTTTGAACAAATAGAAATATGGATGGCTGTATAACGCCGAAATTCAAGCCCACTACTACGACGGCGACAAAAATCATAAATAAACTTGTAGCATTACCAAGCATCCCGAATCCTATTCCCATGAGTAAAATGGTAATAGGAAATGAGAAACGTTTAAGGAATTTAGTAATGTGGCTTAAAAATATCCCGGAGATCATCGCGCTAAGGGATAAGAGAGACAGGATATAACCGGCAATAGCAGTTTTACCAAGCTTTCCTGCGTGGATAACCAGCTTGTTATCTTTCTTTTCAATAAGATATCTTTTCCTGTCAACAATCTCCCATTTTTTTCCTTCTTCTATAACATTAATAAATGCATTCTCCGAAAGGTGGATATTCTTTTCTTTGAAAGCATTTTTTGTGAATTGAGAAAGTGTTTTTGCTTCTAAGTGATGCTGAAAATCCTGTTTACTTTCAAACAAGGGTTTTGGGGAAACGAATAATTGCCTTTCGTTTTCAAGCAACATAGCCATGTTTGTCATGACCGCATAAAAAACCACCATGTTTAGTGCGCAAAGTCCTGCGCAAATATACACTTTTAAGGGAAGCGCAGATTTTGCCTTTTGTCCCGGTTTTAGCGCCGGTTTAGGAGGTTCAGGCAAAAATATAGCGATTAATACAAGGATAACGAAGGCCATAGAATAGACCCCAAAGGAATAGCGCCAGCTGATAACCGCAAGATAACCGGCTGCTATTTGAAATATGACTCCACCAAGGTTCTGGACTGAAACTGCATAGCCCATCATCTTGCGCCTGGCATCTGCTTCGTAGAAATCTCCTACCAAGGTCGTGGATAAGGGCATAATTAAGCCAACTCCTATACCTAAAATAGCCCGGATAATCAGAAGTTCAGTGATATTCCTGGCAAAACCTCCGCCAATGCCGGCAAGAAAGTAAATAGCCAGACCTATCAGCATAATTGTTTTTTTCTTCATCCGCTTGACAAGCCAACCGGTCACAAAACTGAAAGGAACAATAAAAAGCGGAGGTAAAGTTAATACCAGTTTAATAAGTGTATCATTAACACCGGGAAAGGCCATCCGGATTCTTCCTAAGGCCGGAGCAACGGCGGCGGAAGACATAATTGTCAGTAAAGAAACTGAGAGGATGGCCGGCTTTAGCATTTTCTCTTTTATATCCATACCATTTTCCTTTTTTCTTTCTATTTGGGCAAATTTATTACAGATTAGTTTAGAGCACTTAGTTGTGAGTCAGACGATTTTTTCTTCGCGTTTTAGAATGCAAGACGGCAACCACCATTCATTCGCCGTTCTGCCTTAGGGTGATACCCGGCTTGTCTTCTTGCCATGCATACATATATACAACCCGGACTTACCCAGACTCCTCCTCTGGCACCTGTTCCTTGAGCATCTTTTCCCGGCCAGGTAGGAATATTAGCATAGCCTTCTTTATCTAGGGTTCCATCTCCATGTACTCTTGTGAAAGAACGCCCTATCTGATGACCGATCGATACACAGGTAATCCAGACATTACCGCACATTTCCGCTGCGCCGTAGAATGTGGCGCCTGCATTCTCTCTTTCCGAATAACCTTCAACCATGGAATTGCCGAATACACCGCAGCTTACCGGGCCAAGAAGCCCTGGGTGCTTGGGTTTTTTTTGCTTACCCCGGTGCATAGGTCCAATTCCGCCGTCAACACAGCAGTTAACTAATTTATTTTTGGGAAGTTTAAGTTCGTATCCGCTTCCGTCTTCTCCCTCAACTCCTTCGATTCTGCCTATCCGGGTTGAGCCCCAGGAAAATTCATAAGGAACAGGGTCTGCTGTTCCCCGGTTAGCCTTTTCATATTCCATCTCTGTCATCGGACGAAGCCCTGACCAGGCAGCGTAAGCCATGCTGTCAGTCCAGCCGAGAATATTGCAGGCACGTTGAGGGGCATTGGTGGAAAAAACTACCGATATATCCTGTCCGTTTCCCGAAGAAGGGCAGGTAATCGATTGCCTTAAAGTTTCTTTCTTGGTGTTACTCATTACATAAATGTTTTCAACCGCATCACCGCTTATATCCGAAGCAACGTGATTTTGCTGTTGTTCGCGGGTTAAGCAATTAAGAAAATCAACATAGTGCTGAGTGCTGAGTTCATATTTGCTTACCCAGAAAGCCTTATATCCTTTGGGAAAAGCTGCCGGAATAGTAAAAGGCGGCTCATCAAAACGGCTGTTCTTTCCTACAGGTCCCGCGACTCTCCCGCAATAGAGGCGGTCTTCTTCTTCAGCTACGAGAATTTCATCTTCGGATTGTACAAGATAAGGACCGTTATTATAATAAGCGTAAAAACAATTAGCCGGTCCATCAGGTCCGTCAGGATCTCCTAAACAGAACCTATCTTCCGGAACATAAACCATTTCTAGGCCAAAAACTTTCAGCTCTAGGTTTGAAAAATCCGTAACTTTTGCCTGCGAACAGTCCCACGCGAGTGTCACCTTTTTTGAACTTACTTTTCCTTCGCCTTTTGTCCGGAAAATGAAACTACCTTTCTTTGTTTCAGGAATCCATAAGCCCATTTCAGAGCTTGTACCTTCAGCCCCCTTGGAAAAACCAGACGGGGTCTGGTCGGTATAATCAAAATCAGCAGCACTTTTATTTTTTAAGTCAGTGTGTCTCCAAGGGCCATTACCCTGACGGAATTTAGCAAAAACCCAGACCCCGTCACAGTTAACCTTATTCTTCCATGCTTTATCCCAGGAAACGTCGAATTGGATTTTAGCCAAACCATCAACCTTGCTCACTTCCCCTAAAGAAACATTCTCGATTTTTAAATGCATAGTTTGCTCCCTTTTTTTGCCTTTTTATTTTGAGGTAGTATTTCTTGTTGCTCTTTTTGCGCCGTATTGACGAAGAAGATTTACTGTTTCGGTATTGTTGTTAAATAAAGCCATAGAAAGTGGCGTAGCTCCGTTATCCATTTTAGCATTAACATCAGCACCCTTCTTTAATAGAATCTTTACCACTTCCAGATGGCCTTTATCGCTTTTAAACGCCGCGAAATGAAGAGGTGTTGCCCCGTTTTTCGCCCGGGCGTTAATTTTAGCCCCGTACTTAAGGAGAAGACTTGCTCCTTCTGGTCTAGCCTGAGAAGCCGCGACATGTAAAGGCGTGCCGTTATTTTTATTCCTTACATCCACATCTGCGTGGTAGGTTTCAAGGAGCAGGGTCATTACGTCCAGGTGGCCTCTGCTGGTTGCCCAGTGCAGGGGAGTTTTGCCTTCTTCGTCCGGTATCTGCAAGAGTGAAGGGTTCTGGTCAAGAAGCTTTTTTACCTTTTCCGCATTTCCTGATTTTGCAGCGTCGTGAATAGGCCCGGCATCAGCGGTTATTGAAAATATTAACAAGATTGCAAGAAAAGCTACACAACCTAGATTTTTAGTCATAATCTCTTTTCTTAATTTTGACCGGAGTATCGTCAAGAGTTTAATCCTATCTTAATAAGCCAAAAATCAAAATTCAAAAGGAAAAAGTTCAAGTTAAAATTCAAAATCTTTAAAAATCTTGATATTTTAGATGTTTTTTAAAATATGTGTCAATTTTTCTCTGACTTTTGACTTTTGAATTGCAATTTTGAGTTTTGAATTTTTACTTTTGAATTTTTTCATCTTCCAGTATCCAGAATCTAAGATCTAACATCAATTATCCAGTAACCGGAATCCAGGATCAAGCATTCCGCACCGGTCGAAAAGCGTAACGGCCGTTCTTTTTAGCGGCATAATAGCCGTCATAGCCGAATTGAAAGTTTACTCCCCAGCCGAATGTATCTCCATAAGTTGTTGAGGCCCAATAGAATCCTAAAGGTGCAGTCTTTACATCAGGAAAAAATTCTTTATTATACCAGAGTCCGTCCGTGCAGGATAAATCAATAAGAGTGGCTATTTCCTTTATATTAGGAAGCCTCCAGTCGGAGTGACCGCCAAGAGTAAGATTTTCGCAATACTTAAGAGCCTCCTGCCAGTTTAAATCCGGGCTTTCTTCTTTCTTCCACACTAGATTCGTGTTTAAATCAGTTATTGTGCCGTCTGTGTTATCCTTGAAAGCGTACTTCTGGGGGTCGCCAAAATTTTTATTGTATCCGCCGCGCACCGCTCTTACGTAGTAAGAAGTGTCTTTTAAGTAGCAGATAGTGCATCCGTAGGCAAAGTAGACGCCCCAGATTAAGTCAGGGTTCTTTGCGAATGCTAGGCTGGTCCAGTAAAAAGACGGACGGCAATGGGGAAAATATTTTTCCGAAACAGCCGGTACAAGGCTGCTATAGTCTATAATAGAACGAAACTCTTCCCGGTTAGGCAGGCGCCAATCATTAAAACCAGCGTATTCTCGTTTATTAAGTTGGTCTACATATTCTTTAGCTGCTTCGAAGGTGTATTTGTTGTCTTTAAAGTTTATATCAGCCGGGTTCGGAGACTTAATTTCCCACACTAAGCCGGTATTGCCATCTTTTGTCATTAGAAAGCCTTTCTCGAAGCTTAGTTCATCGGATATTTCTTTACCGCCGTAGCCTAGTTTCCTAAAGGAAAAAGGGTTTATTGAGTATGAGCCGTCCTGGCCGTAATAGTCTTCTTTCTTTTTAGGCGGGGTTATCTGGTTTCCGTCTTGGTCATAACATATTTTTTGCCCGCTATCAGGCAGTTTAAATTCTGTTGAGCCCGTTCTTATAGCCGGGGTTAAATTTCTAACAGCCCGGATAAGAAGCTTAGCGTTTTTATTGGCGTAATAGCCGTCATAGCCAAAGCAGAAGTTTGTTACCCAGGCATAGGTCTTCTCGAAAGGAGTCGATGAAAAATAATGCAATAGCGGAGGCTGCAGGCCTTCGGCGGGAAAAAAATCTTTATGATACCACCATCCGTCTTTGTATGATAAGTCTAAAATAGTATTTAATTCCTTTATATTAGGAAGCCTCCAGTCGGAGTGACCGGCAAGTTTCAGCTGTTTACAGTAATCCAAAGCTTCATACCAGCTCATCCTGGGGTTTTCACCCTTTTGCCACATAAGGTCGGTTTTTAAGTCGGTTATTGTTCCGTCTCCACCATCCTTAAATTTCGGTTTTTCAGGGTTACCGAAGTTTAAAAGGCCGCCGCGTACGGCTCTTACGCATTGCAGGCTTGAAGGAGTATAAGGTATGCCGCTGCCAAGTCCGAAGAAAATTCCCCAGATAAAAGGCGGCTGCATTTTGTAGGGTATACTTGTCCAGTAGAAAGATACCTGGCAGTTAGGAAAATAAGACTCATCTACCGCAGGGTCGGTTTTGCCGTAATCAACAATTGAGCGCAGTTCGTCCTTATTGGGAAGTCGCCAGTCGGAGAATCCTCCGTATTTTTCCTGATTAAGTTTTTTTATAAAAGTTTCTTGGGCCTGGGAAAAATTGTACTTTACCTTGCAGAAATTTATATCCTTAGGGTTTGGTGATTTTACTTCCCAGATTAAGCCGGTGTTATTGTCTTTAACCATACGCAAACCCTCTTTCCACGAAAAGTCATCAGGAAGCGGATTGCTTTTAAGGCTGAGTTTAGTAAATGATATAGGATTTACGATAAAGCATCCGTTTTGGCCGTAAAGCTTATCTTCGGGTTTTGGGTTTATTTCTCTGCCTTTTTCATTGAAGCATCTTGTGCATCCGCTGTCAGGAAGTCTAAATTTTCCGGTTTGGTTCATTTTTTTTCCTTTCGTTCAATCAATTCTATAAAAATGCCGTCCGGATCTTTAATAAAAAAATATCGTAAACCGTTGGGAAGTTTGTTTATATCCGTGCCCAGGCAAACTCCCTGGTTTTTCAGCCTTTGGTAATCGGGCTCTATATCCTCTGTTTCAAGGGCGAAATGTTTTACTCCCAGGGTTTGCAATTCGCTTAAAAGATTTTTCCGGTATTCCGGAAGCGCTTTAGGCTCTTTAAATTCGAAGAGCTCAAGCCTAAGAGTATTGTTTTCTAAGATAGCTATATCAGGGTCCTGGGAATCACCTTTGATATGTTCCTTAAGCTTAAATCCGAAATTTTTCTCATAAAAAGCTGAAGACTTCTCAATGCTGGAAATACTTATGGCGATATGCCCGAGTTTTAATTTCCCCACTGTCTTTTTACTTAAACCTTTGCCAGGCTAAAAGGCGGATATACCTCTGATTCAACCACTACGTCGATTAATGCAGGTTTGCCCGAAGCCAGAGCCTTTTTAAATGCCGGTTCAAAATCTTCAAGCTTTTCGACTCTTGTGCAATAGCTGCCGCAGGCTTCTGCGTATTTTACATAATCGGGATTCTGAAATTGCATAAAAGCGTGTTCGCCGAAGAGGTTTATCAGAAACTTTTTAATTACGTTAAATTCTCCGTTGTCGAAGATTACCCATATTACCGGTATATCATATTGGACAGCTGTTAAAAGCTCGAATCCGGCCATAAGATAAGCTCCGTCGCCGCAGCCGCAGATAACTGTTTTATCGGGATTGGCGCATTTTACTCCGATTGAGCCGTTTACGTGGCTGGCCATGGGGCCAAAGCTTCCCGGATTTTGATAACGCTGGTTTTTAGTAAGTTTTAAGTAGCAGTTGAGCCAGAGCATGTGCGAGCCGGCATCTCCCATGATAATGCTGTTTGGGGGCAAGTTTCTGGACATAATTTTTACCATTTCTCCGGGATGGATTTTGCTTCCCTTGTGTTCTATAGGTGTATCGTACCAGGTTTCTTTGTTGGCTGTTTTAGGTTCAACTTTACTTATCTTTTTGGAAAGTTCCTGGGCGATTCGTGTAATAGCCGGCTTGACGTCACTTACAATTCCAATAGTTGCCTTGTAGACCTTATTTATTTCCTTTTCATCGATATTTATGTGGATAAGGGTTTTAGCGGAGTAGGAATCCGCCTTGAATCCAAAAGTAGCATTTTGGGCAAAAGAGTTGCCGATGGCTATAACAAGCTTTGAATTATCAAAATAATTCTTAGCCCCCAGGTCTCCTGATGTACCCAATACGCCCAGAGCTAAGGGGTGGTCTTCAGGTAATACTCCTTTTGCGTCCATAGTAGTAGCAAAAGGAATTTGGAATTTTTCAACAAAATCCAAAACTTCTTTCTCGGCATGGCTTCTAATTGAGCCGTATCCGATAAGGGCCATAATTTGTTCGTTGCTTTGAATTGATTTAGCTATCGTATTTGCGGCCTCAGCTATTTTTTTAGAGTCCGGTAAAACAGGCTTTATAGCCAGTTTAATTTCCCGGAAATTTTTAACTTCAGCAACGGTAATATTTTTAGGCACGTGGATATGAACCGGTCCCGGCCTGCCCTCAAAAGCAGTATTAATTGCTTCTTCGAGGATGTCGCAGGTTTTATCAGGGTCTTCGATAATAAAAGACTTTTTGGTTGTAGCCGAAAACATCTTGTGGGAATCAGGAGTCCGGTTAAGCCCGGTTGATTCGTTTAAGGCGCCTTTACCTCTATTAGGAGCTGAGGCGTATCCGGTAATGCCGATAATTGGCAGGCTGTCGTAGAGGGCCACTGCCATGCCGGAAAAAAGATTAAAGGCTCCTGGTCCGCCGGTAGCAAAACAGACACCGAGCTTATCGGAAAACATAGCATAGCCGCAGGCCATAAATGATGCGGCTTGTTCATTGCGGACGATCAGGGTTTTGATTTGCTTTGATTTCTTTAAGGCCAGAAGCATTGTGGCGTTAACCTGGCCTGAACCGCCGAATACATGGTCGACCCCGACTAACTCCAGAGTTTTAACAATAGCTTGATTTACATCCATAATTATTCCCCTTCTTTTTTCTGGCTGAACTTGCCGACCGCAAGCTTAGGCGGGCGTTTAGAAAAAAGTATCCCGTCGCAGGCCGCGTTATCAAGAGTATATCCGTTAAAAAACAGATAGATACGGTCTTTAGGGACTTTGCTTAGCTCGGAGAATGTGGTTATGAACTTATCGGCAAGAACTTCCTTTTGTTCGTCGGTAAGCTCTAAAGAGTGTATTACTATTGACGGCACACTACACCTCCTTAAATGAGTCCCGCTATTGCGGGACGAATTCAACCCCCTGATTTCTACGAAAGTAGAAGTTTTACGGGGTGATTTTTAATATTAATTTTTAAGAAAACATTTATGGGTCTGCCCAGCGCTAATTCCTTTTACAGAAGATAGCGCTGGGTTTGTCCACTAGATAATAAAAGTTGTCTTTGTTTCAGGCGCGGACTTTATCTTTTCTGGTTGCCAAGACTTCGACGATTTTTTTTCCGTAAGCAATAGATGATTCGACTGAGGTTCCGGTGACAAAGGGCCAGTCAAAAGCAACTTCCGGGTTATCCCGGTTTGCTCTTGCGTTGGCAATGCACATTCCATTAGGTCCTACTGCGTCTCTTACCAGATGTTCTATAGGCCAGAGAAAACCCGGGGTGTGAACGTCGGTGCCCTTGTTATCTTCGGTTGCACCATAAAGAGGGTAAGGAAAATCCCAGTCAGGGCCGTAAAAATCCCAGGCAGCCGGATGAGCGGTTACTCGTTTTCCCCAGATAATGCTTCTATTGTTGTTTTCGGGGTTACGTAAAAACACAAGCGTTGTTACCGCGTAGCATAAAGCGCCGATAAGCTTATCGGACTTATAGGCATCCCAGATGAGTTTATGTACATTGTAGTTATTGCACATATCAATCATTGCGCCTAAGCCGCCGGTGAGAACTATGGCGTCGTAATCAGCCATCTTAGCTTGCTTAAAAGTAAGTGGATTTGCCCATTCATTTCCGTCGGTAAGCTCTTTTATCCTTTTACAGACTTCAGGCGGGTTAACTTTAAAATTAATAATCGGGTCCACAAAATCCGGGTCAACGCTTACTGCTAAAGGTAAGGGTTTTTTCCCCAAGGGTGTGGCAAGAGTAACATCGTGACCCGCGGCTTTAATAATATCCCAGGGTGCCTGAAGTTCCTCTCCCCATGTGCCGTAGTTTGTGGCGAGAATTAAAACTTTTGCCATAAAACCTCCTTTTAAATTAGTTTTGACAAACGCGATTTTTTCATTTAATGATACTTATCCGGCCCCACCGTATAAGATATACGAATTTCCATGCTAACCTCGTTGGTTTAACACTTCCACTATCTTTTTGCCAAAGGCAATTGATGATTCAACTGAGTTCCCGGTTATAAAAGGCCAATCAAACTCAACTCTGGGATTATCACGGGTCGCGCCGGGATCACCAATGCAAAGGCCGCCGGGACCCACTGCATCTCGCGCTATATCTTCTAAGGGATATAAAAATCCCGAATACACAGCGTCGGTACCCTTATTATCGTCTGTGGCACCCCATAATTCCAAAGTCACGTTGTCTTCGAAATCCCAGGCCCGGGGATGACAGGCTATTCTTTTACCTTTTATGATGCTGTTATAAGCATCTTTGGGGTCTCGCGTGAAAAGAAGAGCCGCGGTCGAGTAACACAAGGTAGCTATCAATTTATTTGAATAATAGGCTTGGTAAATAAGCCTCTTGAAATATTTATTGGGAGCCAAATCCATCATCGCGCCTAAACCACCTGTACCTACAATAGCATCGTAATCAGACATTTTAGCGTCAGCAAGTTTAATCGGATGGGCCCATTCTTCTCCTTGGACTAATTCTTTTGTCCGGTCACAAACAAATTTAGGATTTACCTTAGGATTCGCACCGGGTATTTTTTCAAGCATTGGATCGACAAAATCCGGATCAACACTTATTTTTAAGGGTAAAGGTTTTTTGCCTTGAGGAGTAGCAAGAGTCACGTCAAGCTTAGCCTTTTTTAGTTCATCCCAAGGTCCTTGGAGTTCTTCAGCCCATACGCCAAAATTCGTCGCGCATACTAATACCTTTTTAGCCATTAGTTACCTCCTTTTACCTAAATTTAAAAAATAACGAAATTTCACTTATCATCCTTCCAGGGGAAATCGGTTTTAATAGGGCTAAATATATCAATAGCCTCAGTCTGGCCCACTGCGGTAAATTCATGCGGGACGTCCGGCGGAATAAAATACGCATCCCCTTCTTTAAGCATTTCTTCTCTGTCGCCGATAAGCATTTTAAAACCGCCTTTTATGACATAGCCGAATTGTTCCTGAGAATGGGTATGAAGTTTTACCACGCTTCCGTCGGCCATGTCCCAGTGCTGAGCGTTCATTTTCTGGCATTCTCCCAGATACTGGCGGATAACCCCTCCGCCCATATCATGCTTCTTTAATTTTCCTCTAAAAACAAACATTTCACCTCCTTCAATGAGCTCATAACTTACGCGACCAAAGGGAGCGTAAGTTATGTGAGCGAATTGAACCCCGTGATAAGCGCAGCGCATTTTACGGGGTCAATGGTGTAAGCGTTATCCTTCTAAGCTGCGTCCTATTTCTTCGCGGCCAGCATCTCAATTATCTTTTTAGCAAACAAATGGCAGTGCCCTCCTGAGCGGGCAGTTACCAGGTCGTCATCGACTACCACGTCTTCATCTACGTATACCGCGCCCATATTCTTCGCGTCTCCCAAGAGATTGTTATGAACTACTAATTTTCTTCCCTTGATTACTTCGGCAATAGGCGCCATAAGCCATAGCCCATGGCAGATAATCCCTTTTATAATATTTTTTTCCCCGAAGGCTCTTTTCATAAGCTCAACTGCCGGGGATATCTTTTTTACATCCTCGGTGTATCTTAATCGGTCAGCTACTATGCCGGCCGGCACGATTATAGCTGAATAGCTTTTAAGGGTTGCATCGTCGATATTCTCCAAACTTTCGTGACATTCAAAAGGAATATGATATTCATGTCCTTTAAAGGTTAAAGAGGTTTGGCCCCACATCCGGGTTAAAAAATGCACATCAGCGCCTTCTTCGGCGAATCTAAACTTGTAATACCAAATTTCCGGTTCGTAAAAATCAGCTTCCATTAATATGGCGATTTTCTTACCTTTAAGCATTATTCCCCCTTCCCTTTGTAGCGCATAGTAAGCATGGTAATGTCATCAGACTGGGGTTCATCCTCGGCGAATTCGTGTATTTGCCGGCGGACTTCGGCCACAATATCTTTTAGGTCTTTATCTTTTAAACCCGACATGCAGTTTTTTAAGCGTTCGTCCGAAAAAAGTTGATGTGCCGGATTCATGGCTTCAGTCACCCCGTCAGTATAGATAAATATTGAATCGCCTGGTTCGAGTTTCAAGCAGCGGCTCTCGAATTTAGCCTCAGGCATAACTCCCACCACGCAGGCACTATGAACATCTAAGTAGTCAAAGTCTTTATTGTTTACTGAAATTAAGGGCGGATTATGGCCGCCGTTGGAATAGCAAAGACTGCCGTTTTCAAAATCAAGAACCGCGTAAAAAAGTGTAACAAACATGCAATTGTCATTATCGGGGAAAAGTATCTTATTTGTCCTAAAGAGGGCTTCGTCAGGGTCGCACCCGGTTAGAGCCTGGGTTTTTAGAACGGCTTTACTTATGGCCATAAAAAGCGCTGCCGGGACTCCTTTGCCTGAGACGTCGCCTATAAGAAAACCTAATTTATTTTCGCCGATAAGAAAGAAATCGAAGAAATCACCTCCTACTTCCCGGGCCGGATCCATGGTTGCGAATATTTCAAATTCCTTTCTTTCGGGAAAAGGCGGAAATATCCGGGGAAGCATGCTGGTTTGAATCCGCTGGGCGATTCTCAGTTCGCTCTTGATGCGTTCCTTGGCTTCTGTCTCCTTCCGCAAGTTTTCGACAAAGCGCTCGAAACTTACATACATCAGATTAAGGACGAGAGCTGTATCCTTCTGGCATAACCCGACTAGTTCATTCTTGCTTAGGGTATATACCTCTAAATCCTCCGCGCAGACGGCTGAAGCCATCCTCTGTTTAGAAGGAGAAAAAATTCCCATCTCGCCTATAACCTGTCCTTTGCCTACCGTTTTATTGATCTCTATTAATTTTATCGAACCTGTGTCTATATAAAACATCTTGTCAGCCTTATCTCCGGCTTTGAAAAGAGCGTCTCCTTTTTTATAGGTTTCTTTCTTCATGTAAGAAAGAGGCCATTTAAAAGATTCGTATCCTTTTTCCTGATTTTGCTTTTTTGATTGGGAAGGATTATCCATGGCAATTTCCTTTCTATCTAGCAACTTAAGCGTAAGCTACGCCGTTATAGCGTAAGGCCAGCATGGTAATATCATCGGATTGGATAGTTCCCTGGGCAAAAATACTTACCTCATCCCGTATGCCCTTGATCAGTTCTTCTATATTTTTATCCTTAAGAGCTGATACGCAGCTTTTAAGTTTTTTTTCGGAAAACATTTTGTCTTCGGGATTCATGGCTTCGGTTACTCCGTCGGTGTAAAGAAGAATAGCATCTTGCGGTTTAAGGTCTATAGTTTGAAGCGTAAATTTAGTATCCGGCATAGCCCCGACTACAAATCCCTTGGCCACATCCAGAAATTCAAATTCGGCCTTGCCGCTATAAAGCATGGGGGGATTGTGCCCGGCATTAGCATATTCTAGTCTGCCGGTGGAAATATCAAGGGTCGCGCAGAAAACCGTGACAAACATGCAGGTATCATTATCAGGAAAAATAATCTGGTTAACCCGTGTAAGAATTTCATCGGGCTTAAGGCCCCTTAGGCCTTCGGTTTTAAATAAGGCCTTACTTATAGCCATAAAAAGCGCTGCCGGAATTCCTTTTCCCGAAACATCCCCGATAAGAAAACAAAGTTTATTTTTATCTACCAGAAAAAAGTCAAAAAGGTCTCCTCCTACTTCCTTTGCCGGTTCCATCATGGCGTAAATATCAAATTCTTTTCTTTCTGGAAAAGGCGGAAATATCCGGGGCAGAAGACTTGTTTGTATTGTGTTGGCAATTTTAAGCTCGCTTTCGATTCTTTCCTTTGCTGCGGTAGTGCGTTTAAGTTCTTCAATGTGGTCTTTAAGGTCTTGGGCCATGCTGTTGAAGGAGCGGGCAAGGGTGCCTATTTCATCGCGGCTTTTGACCTTAACCCGGTAATCTAAATTACCTTCGGCAATATGGCGGGTTCCCTGGGCCAGTTCAGTAATCGGGTTAGTGACACCCTTGGAGATGAAGGCTGCAACGCTTAAGGAAAGAATAACTCCTAAGACTAATACCAGAATAGCCCGCTGGGTAACTTTTTTTTGTATTGCCTCGACGTCATGGGCAGTCATATCTATTCCTAATATAGCTATGCTTTTGCCGTTTTTATCGTAAATCGGGGCATAGGCCGACAAAAATGTCCCCCAGGGATCATGGGTAAGTTCTTTATCAACGCAAGCTTTGTTAAAAGCTTCAAGCATTTCGGGAAAAGCTGAGGCATCGTAGGTATCGCCGGGGAAGGAAGTCGCTGCAGTTTTTTTTGTCATGTCTTCTGTATCAGGGTCAACAATGAATTTAAGAATCCCTGTTTTTTCGGTTTTGGCTAAAGTATAAATATACTTGAGGTAAGGATTAGTCTTTTTTATTTTCCGTAATTTTTCCGCGATTATTTTATACTCAGAGGTTTTGATGCCTTGTTGGTTTAAAGGAACCTCAAGCAGCATATCCGCATCTACCAATAAGCTTGCTGTTTGGGCGATTATTTTTAGCTTTTCCTGAAGCTGAGAAAATTGAGCTTTCCGGGCGAACTCATAGATGAGAAAATTACTTAAAGCCGCGGAAAAGAGCATTGCAAGCACCAGGATTATTGTAATTTTTGCCTGGTAGCTGCGCAGTTTTTCAATGATCTTTGTCATTTTTTAGCTTATTCTAGCGAGCAGTTACGCCGGTATAATTATCAATATTTTACAAAAGTGAAAATATTGCTATCGCCGGTTCGGGTATAATTTGTTTCGTCCATGGTATTGCGGACCAAATATATGCCCAGGCCGCCTATTTTTCGTTCTTCCAAGGGGGCTTTCGTGTCCGGTTCCGGCAGTTCAAGCGGATTAAAAGCAATTCCCCAGTCGACAATTTTTACTTCCAGGCCCTTGGATTCTTTGGTACTGCAGGTTATTTCAAATTTGCCTTTTTTATCGGGATAGGCGTAATTAATGATATTTACCAGCAGTTCTTCGGAGGCAAGCTGGATTTGATTTATTTTCTTCTTATCAAAGCCCTGCAGTTGAGCTTGTTGATTTATAAAGTCAACAGCCTTATCAAGATTCTCCAGCTTAGCCTCAAGGGTTAACTTTTCCATGTCCGCTATTCTTCGTAGCTGTCCTGGATAACCATGAAATTATCGAGTCCGCTCATCTTGATAACGTTTAAGACGGTTTCTTGCGCTCCGATCAGGTATACTTGGGCATTAACCCCTATTTTTTGTTTAGCGAATATAATTACCCTTAGTCCCGCACTGGAGATATAAGTGAGATCTTTTGCGAACAGGACAAGGCGCGCGACAGTTTGTCCGATTAATTTTTGTAGTTCCGCTTGAAGGCCGGGTGAATTCGTGGCGTCTAATTTGCCGGAAAGTTCTATCTTAGCAATTCCTTCTTTGAAATTCACCGAACATTTGGACTCCATTATTTTTTCTCCTTTCTTTCCTTTGATTTCATCTTAGGAGTTTTTTTTGATTTTATTTTGGTAGTTTTTTCGGGCTTCTGTTTTCTGTGTATCGCTTTGTCTAGCCGCGGGTCTTTTACCGATTAATATGATAACCGAATGGGGTCCCACGAGGAATTCTTTTTGGTTGTCTAGTTCTTTTTCCTGGCCTACTTTCCAGATGTCTTGTCCGGCCTCAGCGTCGGTATTTACACAAACATACCAGGCGATATCCGTTGGCAGCTGAGGAAGCTCAAAGCCGTGCATTTCCCAGTGCATATTCATGGCAACATAAATAGGGTTGTCCATTGCCGTGCCGCCTTTGGCGTGCTTTCCGCAAAGCAGAAAAGCAAGAACCCTGCTGCTTTCGGACCAGTCGGCATACCAGGCTTTGGTTCCGTGCCAGGATATATCAGGATAGCCGCTTCCCATATAGTCTATGTTTTGAAAGTGCTGACAGTTTCTTAGCGCCGGATGAGCTTTGCGGAAGGCAATCATATTTTTCACAAAATCTAAAATTTCAGAATTTTTTTCACGAAAACCCCAGTCGATCCAGGAAATTTCATTATCCTGGCAGTAAGCGTTATTGTTTCCTCCCTGGGTATTTCCCATTTCATCACCGGAAAGAATCATAGGAGTGCCCTGGCTGACTAAAAGCATTGTAACGGCGTTCTTTATCTGTTTATTCCGCAGTCTATTGATGTGAGGGTTATCGGTTTCGCCTTCATGGCCGCAGTTCCAGCTTTCATTATCATTTGAGCCGTCGTTATTGTTCTCTCCGTTGGCTTCGTTGTGTTTGCCGTTGTAGGAGACCATGTCTTTAAGAGTAAATCCGTCATGAGCAGTAATGAAGTTTACCGACGCGCTTGAACCTCTGTTTTGCCATCTGTATAAATCAGGAGAGCCCTGAACTCTCTGGGACATTGCTCCCACCAGGCCGGGTTCACCTTTAAGGAATTTCCTTAAATCATCGCGGTATTTACCGTTCCATTCAGCCCAGCGGCCCCAGGCCGGAAATGAGCCGACCTGATAAAGCCCTCCGGCGTCCCAGGCCTCGGCAATAAGTTTGCATTTACCCAGTATTGGGTCAAAGGCAAGGGTTTCAAGTAAAGGCGGGCTGTGCATAGGAGCTCCGTTTTGGTCTCTTCCTAAAATAGAGGCAAGATCAAAGCGAAATCCGTCGATATGGTAATCCGCAGCCCAGTATCTAAGACAATCCAGGATCATATTACGCACAATAGGATTATTGCAGTTGAGCGTATTTCCGCAGCCGCTGAAATTATAATAATATCCCTCGGGGGTAAGTAGGTAATATGTTCTATTATCAATTCCCCGGTAAGAAATATACGGACCTTTTTCATTACCTTCGGCAGTATGATTAAAGACTACGTCTAGAATTACCTCAATGCCGTTTTTATGCAGTTCTTTGACCAGGGCCTTGACTTCATCGACCTGCATCCCGAATTTACCGCTTGCGGCGTATCCTGCTTTGGGAGCAAAAAAACCGACATTACTGTATCCCCAGTAATTCATAAGACGCCGGCCGTTTACCGGAGAAATCCGGGAATTTTCAAATTCGTCAAATTCGTGTATCGGCAAAAACTCTACGCAGTTTACGCCTAGTTCTTTTAAGTAGGGAATTTTCTCGCGGATAGCAGCGAAAGTCCCGGGGTGCTTTGCGCCTGAGGAAGGATGTCTGGTAAAGCCCCGGACATGCATTTCATAAATAATCAGGTCTTCCGTGGGAACTTCCAGAGGGTGGTCATTTTCCCAGTCGAAGTCATCATTGAATATGCGCGCCCGGTGCTGATAGATATCGCTGTAATCAGGGTCTTTTCCCCAGATATCTCTTCCGCCGATAGCTTTAGCGTAAGGGTCCATTAGAATTTTGGTTTTATCAAAGCGGTGTCCTTGGCTAGGGTCGAAAGGGCCGTCTATGCGAAAGCCGTATTCTATTTCTTCGTAATCAAGATCAAATACTACCATTGCGAAAACATTCCCGATTCTAAACTCGTCAAAAAATGGTATAGTGGCGAAAGGCTTAGGCTCGTGTTTTTTAAAGAGGACTAGTTCGCAGGAGGTGGCATGACTGGAATAAATTGAAAAATTAACTCCTCCCGGAACTATGGTGGCTCCGAAGGGTAAGGCTTTACCTGTGCGTAGTTTAAACTCTTTATAGGTATGAGTCGGATGAAGGTCGATTCTTATCATAACTCCTCCTTCTTCCGCACTGTCTTGCAGGCCGCTGCTACATCATCAAAGCTTTTAAAAAAATCGCTAAAACCGGTCATTTCCATTACGTCTTTAACTTCGTCGCAGATATTGGCCAGGGCACATTCCGCTCCCCGGGCTGTCATTTGTTTGGCGATCATCAAAAGGACTCTTAGGCCCGCACTGGAAATATAATCACATTCTTTTAGATCTAAAACCATGCAGCATTTCGAATCAGCCAAAGGCAGTAGTTGTTCTTGGGCTTGCGGCGAGGTGCTTCCGTCGAGCCTTCCGCACATCTCTACAACCGTAACCCCTTCTTTAGTCCCGATTTTTATCTCCATAGACTTTCTCCTTTTTTCGGCTTTTTGCCGCTAGGTAATATTAATTTGTTTCTATATAGGCATTAATCGCACCTTAATTTTAGGCCTGTAATTAACGTTAGGCAATTCCACGGTTAAATTCTTCGGGTCAAAATTCTTCCAAGGATTACCGTCAATCCAGACTTCCGATATCTTGACGCTGCCGTTAGGAAGAATATCGGGCTGCACTCGTAGAACAGTGTTGGCAAAGCCGTTTTCCAAAGGTTTAAAATAAAGATCAAGGGCCTGTTTTGTGTTAAGGAGGTTAGTATAAATCGTTGCCAGATAGGCCAGCTCTATAGAATGGTACCCGCTCATGGAGTGACTTCCTTTAAGGCGTTCAGTGCCTAAAAGGAATGGAAGGCCGTTGTTGAGCACGTTAAAGTAAACAGCTCCGTCGTCGTGGTCCAGAAAGAATGAGTTATAAAAAGCCGAGAATTCGCGGGCAAGCCTTAAGTATTCTTTGTCTTTTAAAATCCCGTACAGGATTTGATAGGCCAAAATAGCCTGTTCCTGTTGCCACCAAGCCTTACGGTCATGCCAGGCAAAGCGATGGAACTGCTCGCTGCCGGAGAGTTCTCTTTCCATAACGTCATAAATTCCGCCCCTCTGGACATCCATGCCTACTTTAGGCATTACTTCGGCAATCTTCTTAGCCAGGTTAACATAGCTTTCTTTAGGGATTATGCTGTTTATCCTCATTAAATTCCAGGCAATTTTGAGATTGTGTCCGACTACAGCCCGGTTTTGCTGCCAGCCCCAGTTTTTGTCGTGGCTCCAATCTTCGAAGAAGCGTTCGTTTACGAAAGGGCTGTTTTGGTAATCAGGAAAGTATTTGACTATGCAGTCAGCTGTGTACTCCAGGAATTTTTTATATTTTTCCTCACCGGTTACCAGCCAGAGATTAACAAGGTAGGCTGGAGCATGGTCGCCCACAGAATTCCAGTTTTTGCGAGCCTTATTAGGGCCTAGGCTTACGTTTTTTGGGTCGAGGCTTACCGGGTCGAGGTGGGAAAAATAACCTTCTTTTTCTTTGTCCAGAAAGAACCGGTCGAATAAATCAATAGTCATTTTGATATCTTTCATGATTGCCGGGTCGCCGTTTATGCGATAGGTCTGGGTAGGTCCGGCCAGGGCGTATATCTGCTCATACATCGGAATTGCATCATAGTCATCCCCGAATTCAGAAGCAAAAATCTTATGTTCGCGATTACCGCTTATATCGATGCCGTGATACCAGTAGATAATATTTTCATCAACATCGTAGAAGCGCATATGGTCTCTAAGATAGGCTGTTCCTTTCTCAGCAGCTTCTAAAAAGCGGTCGTCCCCGGTAAGCATAAAAGTAGAAGCAAATCCGTATACTAAGCGGGAAATAGTATCGGTCTCCTGGCGGAAATCACCTTTTTGAGCTCCGGTGATGGCAATGCTTGTGCGGTATTTGCTATAATCAATCTTGTCCGGGCCGCCGAATTGGGCCGTAATAAAAAAATCAGCAATGCTTTTAGCTTGTTTTATCCACCAATCAGGCTCTTCGAAGCGGTAGTTGCTAGTATTATCGCCGGGAAAGACAAGGACTTTTGCTTCAAAAGTGTGTCCTCCGTTTTCCGGGTAATAAATGCCTATGGTAGAAAGATATTGCTCTTTTCTCAGAAGTTCGTGCATCTTTCCGGTAAAATCGCAGTAGCCTTCTCCTAAATTACGGGGTCCCCGGGCATAGGTATTGGGAGTTAGTTTTACTTGGAACTGGCGACCGTCGGTAGTTTTTATTCCAAAGGTATTTTTTTCTTTATCGAAATTAGTCACGTATCCTGAGATAGTGTCTGAAAACTCAAATTGCATATTACTCATTGATTCACCTCCGTTTTTTAGGGAGAAAGCCCTGATAGTCCGTCTTAAAATAATAAAAAAAGCCGAGATAAAAATCTCGGCTTAGCTTTTTCAAACACTGATATAAATAGCATTTGTTTCTTTTGATTTAACATAAGGTTATGGGAATGATATCGCTGCATATTTCAATAGTAAATGTTTAGCCCCGTACAAATACCTATACACTATCAGAAATACCTAATATATTATTAGGTATTTTTAGGAAGACAAATATTATAGCATTTTTTATTTAGGGCGCAAGATTTTTTCTGCCTACCGAATTGACTCACATTAAATGTTACCGAAGCGATAGTTAAATTGAATCGTTGACTCATAATTAATGTTACCCAAAAATGAGGGC
>JAFGCB010000030.1 GCA_016932855.1 Candidatus Omnitrophota bacterium
CACGCGGCGTCGCATCCTCACCCTTTCGGGCATTGGGAAAGATTCTCGACTGCAGCCTCCCGTAGGAGTCCGGGCAGTGTCTCAGTCCCGGTGTGACTAACCACACACTAATGCCAGTTACCCGTCGTAGTCTTGGTAGGCTTTTACCCTGCCAACTAACTGATAGGACGCGGGCTCCTCTTAAGACAGTAGCAGTCTGCAAGCAGACTTAAGCCGCCTTTCCCCTACACCCTAAAGTGCAGGGCTTACGAGGTATTACCTCCGATTTCTCGGAGCTATCCCTCATCTCAAGGCAGATAACCCACGTGTTACTCACCCTTTTGCCGCTATCCTGAAAAATCTTGCTCCCATCCCCCTCTTCCATCTCCGAAGAGACTTCCGAAAGTTCTAGAAGTTCGTTTTTTCGGGACCGCTCGACTTGCATGCCTAATCCACGCCGCCAGCGTTCACTCTGAGCCAGGATCAAACCCTCCAAAAGGCAATTATTCGAGGCTCATTACAAAGAACAATATGAACAAAAAAAAGCATCCCGAAGGATGCTTTATAGTAATTCCTTCTCTATAAAAAATAGGTTAGCTTGTATCTTTGAAGCCTATAATCAAAGATAATTTAATCATAAGGCAGGATAAAATATAGCATAAGCGCTGCCTATTGTCAAGAGCTATAAGATACTCAAATTTGGCAATTTTGTCAAGGAATTATTGGATTATTTGCAGCTGAAAAGAAGGGATTTATTTGCTTACGATTTTTAAGAACTTTTTCTTGCCCACCCTTAAAATACCTTCTTTGTTTATTAGGCTATTTTCATCTAAGATTTTATGACCGGAAAACTCCAAGGCCTTTTGTTTTATTAAGCGTCTGGCTTCATTCTTAGAAGCAACCAACCCGCTGGCAATAAGGATATCGAGTAGCCTTTCTCCTTCTGAATTAATGCTATATTCTGGGAAATCTGAAGCACTTAAGTCCTTCTTAGAAAATATAGTCTCAAATTTATTCTTTTCTTCTTTCGCAACATCCTTGCCATAAAACCAAGCAACAAATTCACAAGCAAGATTAGTCTTTGTTTCCTTGGGGTGTTCTTTCTTTAAACTCATTAAATCAAAAATTTCAAGATATTGATACATAAGTTCATCCGAAACTGACATAGTCTTTCCAAAAATATCGGACGGCTTCTCTTGTATGCCGATATAATTACCTAACGATTTGGACATCTTATTTACGCCGTCTAAGCCCACTAAAAGAGGCAGAGTCATAATGACCTGAGGGCTTTGACCAAAAGCTTCTTGTATTCGTCTTCCTACAATAAGATTGAATTTCTGGTCAGTTCCCCCTAATTCTATATCAGCCTCTATTTTTACTGAATCGTAACCCTGCATAAGCGGATAAAGAAATTCTAACATGGTAATAGGCTTGCCTTCTCTCATCCTTAAAGTGAAATCATCCCGCTCCAGCAATCTCGCTACCGTGTAATTGCTGAGCAAAACCATCAAGTCCTCGAGAGTAGTTTTGTCAAACCACTTGCTGTTAAATACTACCTTCGTTTTTTTGCGGTCCAATATCTTGAATGCCTGGTCGGTATATGTCTTGGCATTCTGCATAATCTGCTTTTTGGTCAAAGGCGGTCTTGTCTCGTTCTTGCCTGAAGGGTCGCCGATTCTTGCGGTAAAGTCACCGACAATAAAGTAAACAATATGACCTAAATCCTGAAATCGACGCAACTTCTTAAGAAGCACTATATGCCCTAGATGGATGTCGGGGGCCGTAGGATCAAAACCGGCTTTAACTCTTAAAGGGATATTCGTTCGGAAGGAATTCTCTATTTTGGCGGCGAGATCTTCTTCTGATATTATCTCTACTACATTCCGCTTAAGCGAGGTTAACTGTTCAGCTATTTTCTTCTTCAGGCTCATCAATCTTGGCGGAAAGACCAATCTTGCGACTATCGCTATCGACCTTTATGATCTTAGCTTTTATATTATCGGAAACGTTAAGACCGTCTTTTACCTCTTTGTCAATTTCGTCTTCGAAAATCAAACCCTCAAGCTCCTCTTCAAGCTTTACAAAAACCCCGAAATCAGTGATTTTTACTATCTCGGTCTCTAAAACTTTGCCCACCGGGTAATTTTCTAAAATCTTGGACCAGGGATCGTCTTTAAGCTGTTTAAAGCCCAGGATTATCCTACGGTTGTCTCTATCAATGTCTAAAATCTTGAATTCGTATATGTGGTTGCGTTTAAGAATCTCCTGAGGTCTATTTATTCTCTTTGTCCAGGACAAATCTTTAGTATAAACTATCGCCTCCATACCCTCAGGAAGTTCAACAAAAGCCGCGTCCTGAATAAAACCTACAACTTTCCCTTTTACTTTAACGTCAGTGGCGAAACTTTCAGGCAGATTTTCCCAGGGATCGCGCTCTAAACGCTTGACGCTTAGAGATATTTTTCTGCTGCGCACATCCACGTTTATGACTTTAACCTCTATCATATCACCTATGGCAAACATATCTTGAGGGCTTTCCTTAAGGCGCGACCAGGAAAGTTCGGATATATGGACCAAACCTTCAATGCCTTTATCGAGCTCGACAAACACTCCGTAATTTTGAATATTTACTATTTTACCTTTCACTACAGAACCAGCGGGGAATCTTTCTTGAATGTCGTTCCAAGGATCTTGGGTTAACTGCTTCATGCCCAGGGAAAGACGCTTAGACTGTTTATCAATATTGAGAATCATTACCTCAACTTGATTACCGACCGCGACTATTTCCGAAGGGTGGTTAATCTTCCGCCAGCTCATATCGCCTATGTGCAGAAGGCCGTCAATTCCTCCTATATCTATAAAAGCCCCGAAGTCGGCTATACTCTTTACTTTTCCTTTTACAACTTCTCCGACTTTTAAGCTTTCCCAAACTTTCTCTCTCCTAAGCTCTTTTTCCGCTTTTAAAGCGTCTTTCCGGGAAACTATGAAATTCTGCTTGGCTTTGCTTAAACGCACAATCTGAAAAAGAAACTTTTTAGCTATTATTTCATTCTCAGCAAAATCTCTGAAGGCCGAGAGACTTCCCGGCAAAAACCCTTCGGTTCCGAATACATCAACCATGA
Source organism: Candidatus Omnitrophota bacterium (assembly GCA_016932855.1). Classification (GTDB taxonomy): domain Bacteria; phylum Omnitrophota; class Gorgyraeia; order Duberdicusellales; family Duberdicusellaceae; genus JAFGCB01. The sequence continues at coordinate 3,102 of JAFGCB010000030.1, forward strand.
AGCCGCCTTTTACTTTCCGGACAACCACGCCTTCTACTATATCGCCTTCGTTATATTTAGTGCTTAGGGTTCTCCATCCCAAAGTCTTCTTGGCTTTCTGATAGGAAATTACTAATTTTCCCTCTTCATCTTCTACGGCGTCTATCAGGACCTCTATTTGGGTTCCTGTAGGCGGTACGCCCTCAGGCATAAACTCATCCGCAAGAACGATTCCCTCGGATTTATAACCTATATCAACGATTACCTCCTTGGGACGCACCTCTACGATAGTCCCCTGTACAATGTCACCGTCTTTGAATTCCTTGATAGAAGAAAAATATGCTTCTTTAAGGTCTGAACTTAAATTATTGTCCACTTATTATCCCTTCCTCTCCAAAATTTTTAAGATTATCTCCTAAATAATGTTATATGTCAACCTTATTTTTCGACACACAAATAATCACAGATAGCTTAATAAACTTAAGTTTTTACAGACGATCACAGATATCTAGGACTTTGGGGCCGCCTGGGACAAATAATCTTATTTTATGTATGGAGATTACTGCTGGCAAGACAGCGTAAATCAATCAAGAGTCTTTATTACAGAAAGGATATCTCTTGCGATTTGTTCCGGGTCTTTTTCTTTGCCAAATTTAAGGGGTTTTCCGAAAATAACCTTTACTTTAGCAAATCTAGGGAATTTCTGACCCCTGGCAAGAACTTTATCTGTATTGTAAACCCTCGCCGGTATCACCGGAACACCGGATTTTTTAACCAAAAACCCTACACCGGCGTATATTTTATCTGTATTTGAAGCTCTCGTACCTTCAGGAAAAACAAGCATGGGTTCGTTGTTCTTCAACAAGTTAAGGCAGTTTCTCAAGGCAGAAATATCAGCCTTGTTTCTCTTTACCGGAAAAGCCTTCATAAAGTAGAATAAGGCCGAAATAAAAGGGCCTTTAAACAGCTCCTCTTTAGCCAGATAATTAAGCCTTCGGGGAGAAATCGCTCCCAGCAAAAAAGGATCGATATTACTTAGATGGTTAGAAGCCATAATAAAGGCGCCTTTAAGAGGAATGGAATCCCCGCCCTTAACTTCTACTCTTGCAAAAATCTTAATAACAATTATTGATAATAACCGGAAAAAACTATAAATCATTTAATATGCACCCTTGAAAAAATAGGGCAGGTTACAAATTATGGAGCAGACGTTTACCCTGGACAACCAGCTTTTGGGCAGCTATCTTGGATTTAGCCTCGGCATAAACACGCACTATAGGCTCTGTGCCTGAAGCCCGGAACATCAGCCAAGCCGAGTCAGCGATTACCTTTATACCGTCCAGTTTATTTACTCTTATAACCTTCTTTCCTAAAAGATATTTTGGAATTTTTAGTCGATTTAAAGAATCTTTACTTACCCTGCTTACCGGAATAGACGTCCTTGAATAATGCCATCTTCCGAATCTCTTCTCAAATTCTCTTATAAGTTCAAGGGGCGTCTTCTTAAGAAAGGCAAGCATTTCAAGAAAAAGCACCGTAGCCATGGTAGCATCCCTTTCAGGAATATAGTTTTTAACCCCGATACCTCCGGCCTCTTCTCCGCCGATAAGAATATCCTCTTCGGCGAAAAGTCTGGATATATACTTGAAACCCACCGGGGTCTCAAAGCAAATCCTATTTAAGCTTAAAGAAACCAAATCTATGATGTTACTTCCCACAACAGTCTTAACAATAGCACCGCTTAATCTTCTATTGCGAGCCAAATGCACCGCAAGAAGCGGCAAAAGAAGTTGGGCATTTACGTAACGGCCGCCTTTTAAGACACAAGCAATCCTGTCACCGTCTCCGTCCAAGACTACCCCTAAATCGAATTTTCCTTTCTTCATTTCTTTTATTAGACCTTTAATATTCTCCTCGGTTGGTTCAGGGTGTATTCCACCAAAAGAAGGATTAAATTCTTTATGAAGATAAGAAAACTTTATTTTACTCGGGCTTAAAACCCTCTCTATATAAGAATTACCTGAACCGTACATCAAATCAACCAAGACTTTTAATTTTAATTTTTTAATCAAAGAAAGATTAACATAATTTTTTATAAATTTGATATAATCCGGCGATAAATCAGATATTGTAAGCAAACCTTTCTTTACAGACTCATCTTTAGGCATTAACTTTACTTTGGTCGTAAAAAGCAACTTCTCAACACCCCGGGTAATATCTACTCCGGCAGAGCCGCCCTGGGGAGTTTTTATCTTAAAGCCATTGAAACGATAAGGGTTATGCGAAGCTGTTATCATAATTCCTAAATCGCAATTTTTATATTTTGTATAGAAACTTACTATGGGCGTAGGCACGCTGTCTTGGCTTAAGATAACTTTTATATTATTGCCGCAGAGAACTGAGGAAACAGCCTGGGCAAATTCTTTAGATAAAAACCTTGAATCAAACCCTACGGCAACTTTTATTTTCTCTCCTTTGCTACTTTTCTTTAGAAAATCCGCGACTGCCTGCGAAAGAACCTTAAGATTACCAAAAGTAAAATCATCTGCTATTACTGCCCGCCATCCGTCTGTACCGAATTTTATTGAATTCATTTACCAAGCCTCCTCTTAGCCTTAACAATGGAAGGTATTATCTCTTCCGGGACCAAATATCTTATGGATTTGCCCTGTTTTATTCTCTTACGTATTAGTGACGAAGAAATCTCTATTTTCGGCATTGATATAAAAATAAAGCCCTTGCTTTTCTTTCTTAGGGCTTCTCTTAAAACCACAACTACCTTGGCAAGCTTTAGTATAGTCTTGGGTTTATGCCAAGAACCGAAACCTTTGAACAAATCCGAACCGATTATAAGAAAAAGCTTGTCTTTAGGATACATCTTCTTAATCTGCAACAAAGTATCAACAGTATAAGATATTCCTCCTCTGTCTATCTCTAAAGACTTTACCCTAAAATATTTACTTTTTTTCAAAGCTACCTTTAAAAGCCGAAGGCGCAATTTAGAACTAAGAAGCCTGTCTTCTGCCTTATGAGGAGGTATATTGCAAGGGATAAAAATTACCTTATCTAGTTTAAGATAGTCCCGTACGTATTCACCCAGAATCAGGTGCCCGTAATGTAGGGGGTTAAATGTCCCGCCGAGGATTCCAATCTTCATTAGCGTATAGCGTTTAGCGGATAGCGGTTAGTAAATATCATGTTTAAAATCCTAAAACAATTTATTTTTTAGTGGAATTTATTCTTACGCATTACGCGTTACGCATAACGCATTACGTAAACATATTTTCTACTTACGGATTTGTCCGTTGCCGGTAGCTACCCACTTATAAGTCGTAAGCTCTTCCAGACCCATGGGACCGCGGGCATGAAGCTTATCTGTAGAGATTCCTATTTCTGCCCCTAAACCAAACTGAAAACCATCGCTGAAACGCGTTGAGATATTGGAAAAACAACAGGCAGAATCAACCTCTTTCAGAAATTTTTCGATATTCTTTCTGCTCTTGGTAATGATACTATCGGTATGAAATGACCCGTAAGTATTGATATGGGTAATTGCTTCAGTTATATCTTTTACTATTTTTATTGAAACTATTAAATCCAGATATTCAATAGCCCAATCAGCCTCTTTCGCCTGATTAATTCCGGGAATAACCGCGAAAGTCTTTTTATCGCCGCGGATTTCCACTCCTCTTTTATCAAACTCTTTCTTAAGAAGGGGCAAAAACTTCCTGGCTATATCTTGATGGACTAAAATAGTTTCTACAGCGTTGCAGACCGAAGGCCGCTGGGTCTTGGCATTGATAGAAATGTTTAAAGCTTTCTTTATATCCGCCTCTTTATCTACAAATATATGGCATACCCCTTTATAATGCTTTATTACCGGAATAGCGGAACTCTTGGCAACTTTACGTATCAGAGACTCGCCACCCCTGGGAATAACCAGATCTATATAGGTATCCTGTTTAAGAAGTTCGTCTATTAAATTTCGCTGGGTTCTTTCTACTACAAAAAATGCTGGAAAGCTTATACCGCTTCTCTTAAGAGCCCTGTTTAAAACCCTGGCAATTGCCTTGTTAGAATATAGAGCGCCACTTCCGCCGCGTAAAATCCCGACATTGGAAGTCTTAAATAAAAGACCTACGCAATCACTGGTAACATTAGGCCTTGCTTCATAAACAATAAGCACCACGCCGATAGGGACCCTTACTCTTTTTATCCTAATCCCGTTTGGCCTGGTTGTAGCAGAAATAACCTTGCCTACCGGATCAACAAGCTTAGCCACCGCGGAAAGAGACTTACTCATTTCTTTAATTCTCTTATCAGTAAGCTTAAGCCTATCGATAAAGCTCTGCTTTAATTTATTTTTGTAAGCTATTTTCAAATCCTTGAGGTTTTCCTTTAGGATATAATCTTTGTTCTTGATTATGTCCCTGGCCATGACTTTTAAAGCCCTGTTTTTTTCAAGCGTCGAAAGCCTAGCTAAGGCAAAACTTGACTTCTTTGCCTTTGTAACTAAATCCTTGATATACGCGCTCATCTGTCTACTCCGGTTGTTTTTTCCAAAACTCTAACCACTCTGTAATAACCAAATGATCCCTATGTATTACCTCCTGAGGCAGTTTTTCTCCGATATTCTTCTTTAAATAATCTGAATCATAATTAACCAAGCCTTGACCTAATATAATCTTGTTCTCGGAAACAACATAAACAGCATCGCTTCTTACAAAATCTCCTTTAACTTCTTTAATCCCCTTAGAAAGAAGACTTCCATTCTTCTCTGTCAGCGCCTTTTCTGCGCCGGAATCCACTATTATGCTGCCTTTAGGCTTCTTGCTAAAAGCAATCCACTTTTTCTTTCCTGAAATCTTGCCCCGGGGCTCAAAATGAGTTCCGATATCGCTATTATTATCAACCGCTATCTTGGTTAGCACGTCTTTAGTTTGCCCGTGAATGATTACAGTCTTAATTCCTAAGGTAGCGGCCAGATCAGCTGCCTCTAATTTTGAAAGCATGCCTCCCTTGGTATGAACACAGCCTTTTTTTCTTACGGCCTTCAGATGGCATTCATCAAGCCTGGTAATTTCCCGAACAACTTTCTGGCCATCATTAAAACCTTCCACGTTGGAAAGAAGCAGAAGCATCTCGGCGTCGATAAGCCCGGCCACCAAGGCTGAAAGTTTATCATTATCGCCGAATTTTATCTCCTCGATCGAAACAGTATCATTCTCATTCACCACCGGAATCACCCCTTGATCAAAAAGGGTAAAAAAGGTATTCTTGGCGTTATTATATCTTTCTCTATGATGGAAATCATCCCAAGTAAGAAGTATCTGACCGCAAATTTTCTTATATTTTTTAAAGTGCTTATTATAAATATCCATTAACGAGGTTTGCCCTATAGAAGCGATGGCCTGCAGTTTATTAATCTGGGTGGGAACTTTACTTAATTTAAGCTTGGACATCCCGGCAACAATAGCCCCCGAACTTACAATACAGACATCGATATTCTTCTTGCAGAGCTGGATTATCTGACGGACTATGCTTTCCAAAAGTCTCTCATCAATGCAACCCTTAGAGGTCATAACCGACGAGCCTATTTTTACTACTACCCTTCTCTTTTTCATTTCTCTAATAATTTAAAGACTTTATCAATAAATTGGTCAAGGCCTGTGCCTTCTTTAGCTGACATTCCAAGATAACCATCAGGGTTTTTTCCGTCTATTGTATCTATTTTATTTAAAACTATCAAGGTGTTTTTATGCCTTAAATCAGGATTGCTTTGACCTAGAACCTCCTTTAAGCTAGCCACCTGTTCATTTACATCATGCCCGGCGTCGATAAGTAAAACTAAAACCCTGGCTCTTTCTAAATGCTTTAAGAATTTTTCTCCCGGGGCCTGCTGGTTTTTCTTTCCTATGATAGCAGGTAGTTCTAGGATTGTAAACATCTTGTAGTTCTTGGCAACTACGCCCCAAACCGGCTTTTCTGTTACAAAAGGAAATTCAGATATTTTTGGCGAAAGATGGGTAATCTTTGAAATAAGTGTTGATTTACCTGTATTGGTAACCCCGAGCAGGACAACATCCGCGGGAATTCTAAAATCAAGGATAATTTCTTTCTTCTGGCCCGGGCCCGGCGGTAAAGTATTCTTTCTTTTGATATTTCCTTTGCCGCCCCTGCCGCCTTTTACAACGAGAATCTTTTCTTTACTGCAAGCCAAATCAGAAAGAATTCCGCCCTGAACGTCTCTTATCAATGTGCCTTGGGGCACCTTCAATACTAAATCCTGGCCGTTTTTCCCCTTCTTGTTATAAGAAAGACCGAAGCCTCCGTTCTGGGCCTGGAATTTGCGTTTATTTAAAAACTTTGATAAATCAAAAACGTTTGAGTCATTTTCTATATAGATACTGCCGCCGTCTCCTCCGTCGCCTCCGATATTGACGAAGTAACTCTTAAATTTTCTCCGGGCCGAGGAGCCTTCGCCGCCTCTTCCCGCCTCAAGACAAACCTTAACCTCGTCGACAAATCTTACAGGCTTCACAGTAATAATTTTAACACAAAAAAATAAGGAGGGCTAACTAGTTTAAATAAAACCATGATTTACCTCGTTCTTCGAACTCGGTAAATCATACGGTCGCATTTACCCCGCACCTTTGAGCTATTCATCGCGAAGCGAATACGGCAAAGGTGCGGGGTCAAATTCGGACAGATGCCTTACCTCGGCTTCGCCTGCGTAAGCCATGTCCTCATTTGACTTTAATCTTTAAGACTTTAAGGAAGGTATAAATTTGGCGGTGACCTGTCTTTTTCTGGTAGTCTTTTCTTCTCTTGAATTTAAAAACTGTTACCTTTTTAGCCTTTTTTTCTTCTAGGACTTTGGCTTCGATCTTAACGTCTTTTATGTAGGGCCTGCCTACATCTATCTTATTGTCGTCGTGAAACACTAGGACTTGGCCTAAAGTAATCTTGGAACCCGACGAACGATCAAGGCGTTCGACCTGAATTACATCACCCTCTTTTATCTTATATTGCTTTGAACCTATTTTTGCTACTACCCACATAGGCAGCTATGGTAGCACAAGACAAAATATAAATCAAGAAAAATTCCGATATCAGATACCGCTAAAAATAACAATTTTTAATAACCAATGCGCAAACCCCAATGACAAATGAATTACTCAAATACTAATGTCCAATGCTGCCGGCAGGCAGGGATTTACTTGGGATTTGGTAATATTGGGACTTGGGATTTTCAGATCTCGTCTTTTCCTTCAAGTGCAGAAGAAAGAAACCTGCTAAGAATCTTATGGCTGCTTCCGGATATATTCACAAACATAACTCCCAAACCTAAAGTAGCAGAATCAATATCCCAGACCCTGCGTATCTCTCCCTGGGTCTTTATGGTGTTGCCTGCGCCTGGCAAATTAAACTTCATCCACAGTATAGAGCTTACTTTCAAATAGGATATGACTTCTATAAAAGAACTTTTATCTATCTCGAAATAAACCCCGCTTAAACTTATATTTCTGGCTTTGCCTTCCAGGATCAGATTGTCGCCGCGAGGGTCAAGGGTAAGAGGCTGAAACCTTATAAAATCATCTAAGGGTATGCGGACAAAACCCTTGCGCTTGTCAGATCTCTCTGAATCGGGTTTTTTCTGAACAATATCCTTGTTACAAACAGGACAGTTGTTTCTTCCTCTGGGAATCAATCTCTTACAGTGAGGGCAAAATTTCATAAATTTAAGAAGTTTTCGTAATATTAAACCTAGCAGAGTTAGGCATTTTTTTCAAGCGGGCGTCCAATTTTAAAAATATACCCTTAAGCATTTCCGCTTCTTTCTTAGAAAGGTGCGTCCGCCTAAATATCTTCTTTATGGAACTAATGATCCTTTTCGACCGAGGAATGCCATCTCCCCCATAACCTATTCTGGCCAGAAGCTGCTCAATGTATTCGTATAGTTTTTCGATTTCTTTCTTGCGAGCATAGGGCAAAATTGGAATCTGGTAAATGCTCTTGGCAAAACAAAAAAGCTCGTAACAAAAAATACCCGCGGCAAAGGATAGGTTTAAAGAAGGAAATTCCTCAGAGGAAGGAATACGAAATACGACATCTGAGGCCTCAATTTCATCTCTGGAAAGCCCTAAGTCTTCTCGGCCGAAAAGCACTGCTATCTTTGAATTCTTGGCCAGCGAGAAGATAACCGGAAGTAAAGCTTTAAGATCGTATACCGAAGAATCTTTCCTTGTCCGCCTGGTGCTTGCCAGAACAAAATCAAAAGAGGAAAGAGCCTCTTTTAACGAAGAGTAGACCTTGGCGGTCTGGACAATATCACGGGCGCGCTTGGAAACTTCAAAAGCCTTCTTAAGATCAGGGGAATTAACCAGTCTTAAGTCCTTAAAAGACATATTTTTCATTATTCGTGCCGTAAAACCGATATTTTCGGGAATCTGGCAGGATACAAGGACTACTGCGATGTTCTTAAGGCAGTCCATAAAAAATTAGCTACCTTAAATTTATGGTAACATCCCAGGACTTGAGGTAATCAAATAGCTTGGCGAGCTGCGCTTCTTCTCCTTCAAAAGTAACTATTGCCCATCCCATTTCCGTAGAAAAGGAAGCTTCCAGAATATTCGGAATAATGTCGAAATTCTTTATTATATAGTAAAACACCGGCTCCTCTTTTAATTTCCCCGGAAAAGTAAGCTCCACTTCTACAGCTTTCCTTTTAGTCATTTTACCTCCTCTGTTAGAAAATAAAAATGCGCTCTTTTTTCGAAGCTTTAAGCCTGGCAATGCATTCGGTTTCTTCCTCTAGTTAAATATTAGCATAAAAACAGGGGCATTGCCACTCGATTTTGCCATAGCCCCTTAAATCATAATCCCAATAAAAGAAAAACTCCTAAGGCCGCGAATAAAACTGCCATGCAAATTCTGATAAATCCGAATTTCTTTTTAAGAAAGGCGGAAAATTCCGGAGAACTTACGCCCCACAAAGCAAAAAGAAAAACAACAATAAGAGGTATTATGAACATTAAATTATATAAAATAAGATATAACAAAGCCCGTATTCTTAAATAAGGAGACCTTAGAACAAAAGTTATTATCGGCAAATAGACTTGCCCGGTACATACCGCTTCAAGGACAGAAACGGCAAGACCCACGCTTAAAGCGCCTATAATCAAAGAGAAAACCTTTCTTCGGACCTGTTTTCTTTCCCTAAATTCATCACCGATAACTTTATGGATCTTAAGCTTAATAAACTTAGGGAGCTGAAGGAGCGATTCAGAAGGGTTGCCGCTTTTTCTAAATCTCATATAATCGTATAGAGAAAAAAGGCTTAAACAAAAACAGAATATGGCTATCGACAGATAAAAAATCTTCATGGCCATATAGAAGTATCGCATACTATACAAAAACTTAAACAACCCCAGGCCGATAAGAAGGTAAGCGACGAATACAGCCAGCACATAACAGAGGCCTATGATTACGACATCCCGCTTTTCGTATTTATAGCAGGCAAGAAAAGACATAAAGAATACGATAACAGCAAAGGCACAGGGATTAATCCCGTCTAAAAGCCCGGCCCCGATTATAGTCAAAACAGAAAAGGCTTTAAACTTTTCCTCAACGAAATTCCTTTCGGAAGCAGCCTCCTTGACTGAAGGCAAATTTTTAGATAGACACCGATATATCAATAAATCGGCCTTCGCGATTATCTCGTCTCTACCGACAATTAAGTTATCCGCGAAAAACATGGTTGGAATAAGCGGTTTTTCCTTATCGTACATAGAACCTATGGCAATAAGCTTATTTAAATTATCCTCGTTATGCGTATCTAAATATATAATATTAATTTTATCTTTATATTTTTCTTTAAGATTAGGCAAGAATTCCTCTTTAATCGTCATGCAGGCCTTACAGTGCTGCGAATGAAAAAAAAGAATATCCAGGCTGTCTTTCTCCTGCGCATAGCCAGTAAAACAAATAACTATGAAAGCCAAAAAAGTCAAAATCTTCCCGTAATTCATAAACTTTCCTGTTTTTCTTTATTTTTCAAAGTATACTATTTCTAAAAACTTATGTCAAATCAAATACACGCATAAAATATCCTTGATAGTTAACGGAAACTGATTAAAATAAATAAGGACATTAAAAAGGGAACGTTTCTATTTATTAAATGTTAAACCTTTATGAAAGACTCAGAAATCATAAGGCGCTGCATCAAAAAAAATAAAAAAGCATGGGTTTTATTTATCCAGAAATATTCCCGGCTCATATATTGGGCAATAACTAAACGGCTGTCAATAAGCGGCTTTAAGCTTAATCAAGCTGACATTGAGGATATTTTCCAAGAAGTGCTGCTAACAATCCTCAAAGGCGATAAACTCCTTCAGTTAAAAGACATAAAATTTCTTCCTGGCTGGCTATCGATGGTGGCTTCAAATAAAACGGTTGACTATATGCGGGATAAAGAATATCGGAAGCAAAATTTAATTGTTGATATCCCGGAATTCAAAGACTATAGTTTTGAACAAGAACTCTTAACCAGAGACAAAATCACTGTAATAAAAAATATAATTGACACTTTACCCGATAAAGAAAAAATTATTATCTGCCTCAATATCCTAGAAGAAAAAACCCATAAAGAGATCGCGCAAATAATGGGCATGCCTATTAATACTGTCTCAACCATAGTTGCCCGAACCAAGGAAAAAATTAAGAAAAAACTGGAAAAAACAGATTCAGGATATGTATTCTAAAAACTTGAAAGAAAACAGAGATTTGTTCCGTCTATTAATTGGAGAAAGAAATGGATAAAATTGAAAAAATAATTAAAGAGTATCTGGAAAAGGATCTGATATCAGGCAGTGGCGGTAAAACCGATGACTGCCTTAACGAACAGGATCTAATAAAATATCTAAAGGGGATAATTAGTGACGAAACTAGAGGCTCAGATGAACATCATATCGCGAGTTGCGGTTTCTGCTTGAGCCAGCTTAGCATCGCTTTTGAATCTCAGCTAATAAACAAAAAAGAGCTTCAGCCAGTGCCTCAAGAATTGCTCGATAAAGTGGAATACCGGCTAGGCATCGGAAAATATGAAAAAAACAAAGAAATTCATAAGACAAAAAAAATGAAAAAGATATTCTTTCTTGCCGGCACAATTTTTTTCTTCGGCCTATCCTTTGTTGTTCCTAGATATTTTATTCAGTTCTTAGTAGCCGCCCTTATCCTGGGTATACGCTGGTCCCTTGAAAGCGAAAGCGGTAAAACCCTTATTATGATCATTGACTCTTGGCGCCGCCACTCCAGCGATAAGGATGATGACATTTCCCGCCGCCTAAAAAACCGTCTCTAAGCTAAGATTATCTTTTGTATTTATTTGCACGGCCTTCCACGCTTGCATCTAAGGTTGCTTATTGCAAATTTTTCTTCCCTATCACAAATAAACCCATCGCAACCGAGAAATCGTAAATCAAAGTGTCACGCCCTGGTAATGTGCAAGACGCCTTATTTTTTTATTTTTTTCAAGCACAATACATACGGCATCTATTCTATAATCAATTTCATATCTTTTCTGAATCATATAAGCCGTGGCGCCTCGAATGAGTTTATTTATTTTGTTATGATTGAGTGATTCCTCGGGAATGCCGAATTCTTCTTTCGTCTTTGTCCTTACTTCAATAAATACCAAAGTCTTTCTATCACGAGCAATCAAATCAATTTCAGTGTATTTTGTCTTGTAATTCCTTTCGATTATTTTATAACCTTTCTTCTGTAAATATCTCTTAGCTATATCTTCTCCCAAATAACCGATCGCTAAATTTTCCGATTTCATAGAAAACATTGTCGATTAAATAAAAACAAAAACATCGATAAATAGAAGCGCCCCTTTTTTCATCGATAAACAGAAGCATCCCTTTTTTCTAGGGAACAATACTGCAGGGCTTCAGCCATATGCGAAATTTCTATCTCTTCGGTGCCTTCCAGATCAGCGATGGAACGCGAAATTTTTATCATTTTAAAATAAGAACGCGCGGATAAATTAAACCTGACGCCGGCCTTAAAAAGAAGCTGATCCACCTCTTTCGAAAGACCACAGTATTTCTTAATATGTTTATTACGCATCTCGGAATTAGTGTAAATTGTTTCTTTCTTAAAGCGGCTTTCTTGCATCTTTCTGGCTTTAATTATCCTCTGCCTTATCGTCTCCGATGATTCTAAAGATTCCTTTATTCGCTTTTCTTGAGAAAGTGCTCTAAAGTCCGCTACGGGCACTTCGACACAGAGATCAATACGGTCTAAAACAGGACCGGAAATTCGTTTTTTATACTTCTCTATCTCCCGCTGAGTACAAACGCAGGCCTTTTTAGGATGATATAAATAACCGCAGGGGCAGGGGTTGGCTGAAGCAATAAGAATAAATTGAGACGGAAAAGTAGCTCTTTGTTTGCTCCTGCAAATAGTAATGCAACCGTCCTCTAGGGGCTGACGTAATGCCTCTAATGCTAGACGGGGAAATTCATTGAATTCATCCAAGAATAACACCCCCCGATGAGCTAAACTTATCTCGCCGGGCTTTAACTTGCTGCCTCCGCCAATAAGACCGACAGAAGAAATTGTATGATGCGGTGCGCGAAAAGGCCGGGCCTTGATAAGAGAACCCTCGGGCCGAATAAGTCCGGAAGCAGAATAAACCTTGGTTACTTCAAGCGATTCCTCTTCGGTCAACAAAGGCAGAATCCCCGGAAATGCCCGCGCCAGCATTGTTTTGCCCGATCCGGGACTACCGACCATAAAAATATTATGGCCTCCAGCAGCAGCAATCTCCATTGCTCGCTTTGTCTGCTCTTGGCCTAGGACTTCCGACATATCAAATTCAGCCCGAGAAGCCTTTGGCCGGCTGTGGATCTCATTATAAACCACTGGTTCAAAGCGTAGTTGGCCGCAAAAAAACGGTAATAATTGACTTATGTTCTCTACGGGATAAACATTAACTCCTTTAATAATAGCCGCTTCATTAGCTGAAGGCTTAGGAACAAACACATTTTTTATTCCTTTTTCTTTGGCAAACAATGCCAACAATAAAGCGCCTTTTGTATGACGTAAGGTTCCATCCAAAGAAAGTTCACCGAAAAACAGGCTTTTCTCAGGCGGCTGACAGCCAAGTATCGCTGCTACAATGCCTACGGCTATAGGCAGATCGTAAAAAGCCCCTTCTTTAGGAACATCAGCGGGGGCCAAATTGATCACGATTCTTTTAGTGGGAAATTGAATGCGGGAATTTGAAATAGCTGTTCTTACTCTTTCTTTGCTTTCGGCAACGGCCTTACTAGGTAAACCAACTATCTCAAAGGCTGGAAGTCCCCTGTTGGCCACATTTACTTCAACTTCCATTGCTAAAGTATGCAGGCCTAAATTAAGCGCTGAAGCGACTTTTACTAACATAGTATTTTCCTGACTCTTCTTCTACTAAGCCTTTTAGCAACATAAATGAAATAACTGTTCCCAGTTTAGAAGCGGAGATTTTTGTCAAGCGGCATAAAGCATCAAATTCTTTAGGCTCTTGCCTTAATTTCTTTAAAATATCTTTCTCTAGCTCACTTAAATTTGATTCTAAGAAAGGATTTGCCGAATCCTTTGATCTACTCAAACCATAATATCCTAGAACATCATCTGGATCAGCCACTAAGCTAGCCCCTTCTTTAATTAACTGCGAAGTTGCCTGGGAAAGCGAGCTAGTAAGAGGACCGGGAACCGCAAAGAGTTTACGTTTAAATTTCTTGGCAAACTCCGCGGTAATTAAAGTGCCGCTTTTACTGCTGCCTTCGATAACCAAGGTCGCTTGCGATAAACCGGCTACTATCCGGTTGCGCTTAGGATAAGTCCAGCGCGCGGGAGGAAAATTTCTTTCAAATTCAGAAATAATCAGGCTGCCTTCTGCTATTATCTGCTCATAAAGGTCTTTCTGGTGTCCGGGATGAATAAGGTCAATGCCGCAAGGCATTACTGCAATGGTTTTACCTCCTACTGAAAGCGCTGCTTTATGCGCTTGGGCATCGACCCCATACATAAATCCGGAAACAATAGTTATACCGCTCAAGGCTATTTTTGATACCAATTCATTTGTTATCTGTTTACCATAAACAGTCATACGCCTTGACCCAACAACCGCCAGGCAGTTATTAAAAAGATTGGCATCCCAACTACCTTTGCAGTAAAGTTTTTCAGGCGGATCATTAATCTGCCTTAACAAGCAAGGGTATTCTAAGCTTTTAATTTCAACTATCTTCATAAGCAGATAATACTGCCCTATTAAGCGCCTGCCGGGCTGAGGCCGTCAAAGGAAAGGCGCTGTTATACCATTTACCATCCTTGCCCGACTCGCGGGGAACTCCAACAAATAATCCTTTTTTACCATTCACAACCCTAAAACCCTTTACCAAAAATTGATCGGCAATGGAAATGTCACATATAGCCTTTGTTGCCCCCTCGCCATCAAACTTGTAAATCCTGGTAACTCTAAGATCTAAATCCATCTCTATCACCTCCTCTATATTTAAATCGCTTTCTTTCATATAAGACGCGCCTATAGTCAAAATTCTTTCAAAAAATTTTATTATATTAAAAAAGGGACGCTTCTATTCTTCAGAAATAAATAGAAACATCACTTTTTCTACTTAAATATCTAGCATCTCTTAACCCGACGCCCCATGCGCGATACCCGAAACCCGAAACCACGCAGTACTCGGTACGCAGTACGCGGTACGCAACATGTAAACTTGTGACTTTGTGTCTGTGTGACGGTGTGACTTTTTTACTTGATAGTTGAGGAAAAATGCATAGAATAAATGTATGCCGATATGGAAAATAAAAGATAGACAGCAAGGGGTTTTTTCCATTGAAAATCCTCAAGATTTTTCGGATTTCTACCTCGGCCTTACTAACACCCAAGGAAAAATCTTCTGCTGCATATCCCCTTTTCTATCCGGGGATATTAAAACCTCAATACATAACTACCTTAATTACCCGGCTACGGTATTTGACCTAAAAAGCCCGGCGCACACCAGAAGCCTCTGGCTTTACTTTAACAAAAAGAACATAATCAACATATCCCACCTTTGGCCTACTCAAGATAAACTGACTCTTGAAGCCGGTCCTTTATGGCAGAAACTTACCCGGGAAAATAAGTCACGCAATCTTAAAATCGAAACGACCAGCTTTGTGCCTGAAGGGACTGAAATTGAAATTATGTGGATAAAAATAACCAACAGGGCAAAATATAAACAGGAATTTACCGCCACAACCAGCATACCTCTATTCTGCCGGGCCCAGGAAAATATCATTGACCACAGGCACGTAACTTCCCTTTTAAACAGAGCCTATCCGGAAAAAGAAGGCCTTATCATCAAACCTGCAATGTCTTTTGACGAAAGAGGCCACAAAAAGAATAAAACATCCTATTTTGTCTTTGCTTTTACCGACAAAAAAAGAGGTCTGGAAGGGATATTCTCTACTTTAGATGAGTTTTACGGAAAAAATGGGAATATCATCTGGCCGGAAAGCGTCTTTCTAAATAAAAAACCTAAGAATATAGACAAAGTTTGGGGTAAAGAAAACATAGCCGGCCTTAAATTTAAAAAGCATAGCTTAAAACCCAAGGAAAGCCTTAATATCTTTCTGGTTATGGGAATAACCGATAAAGACCCCGGAGGCGTTTTCAAGGGATTTTCTGAACCGGATAAAATTTATAAGGCTTTTAAAGAAAGTAAAAAAGCCTGGGCTAAAATATTCAGTAAACTTAACTCCTCAAGCGGCAATAACTTATTCGATTTCTGGCTAAGCTGGGTAAACCTGCAGCCTACTTTAAGAAAGCTTTTCGGCTGCTCGTTTTTAGCCCACTTTGACTACGGAAAAGGCGGGCGAGGCTGGAGAGACTTATGGCAGGATTTATTAAGCCTTCTTTTAATCAACCCAAGCCAAGTAAAGAAAAACCTTATAAGAAACTTTCAAGGAATAAGAATTGACGGAAGTAACGCCACTATCATAACTAAGGATAATGATTTTATCTCCGACCGCAATAAAATATCCCGGGTCTGGATGGACCACGGAGTCTGGCCGTATCTAACAACTAAACTTTACATCGACAGGACCGCTGACTGGGATATCCTGTTTAAAAAAGTAAGCTTCTTTCGCGACCATCAATTAAAAAGGGCAAAAGAGCAAAATTTCGGCTTTTTTGCGAGTAAACGCCGAGGCTTTGAGTTAAAAGATGGGAAAAACAGAACCCACAAAAGCAGTATTCTTGAGCATCTCCTAGTCCAAAATATAGTTCAGTTCTTTAATATTGGAACCCACGGCAATACTAAGCTTGAAAATGCCGACTGGAACGACGCTCTGGATATGGCGGCTGAAAAAGGCGAAAGCGTAGCTTTTACCTGCATGTATGCCTGTAATCTTGAAAGCCTTGCCAATCTTATTAAAGAAATCAAGCTCAAGAAAAAAATAAACCAAATAGAAATAACTAAAGAGCTGTTGACTCTAATCGATACCGCCGGAGCAAAAATAGACTATTCGGATTTAAATAAACGTGGAACCTTGCTTAAAAAATACCTGGAAATAACAAAGTCTCAAGTAGAAGGAAAAAAAGTAAAGATAAACATAGATATTCTTATAAATGACTTAACCCGTAAGGCTTCCTGGATAAAAAACCATATCCAAACTAAAGAATGGCAGAAAGATGCAGGTTTTTTTAACGGTTATTATGACAATAACTCTCGAAGAGTAGAAGGCAGGTTTAATAACAAAATAAGAATGTCGCTTACCTCCCAGGTTTTTCCCTTAATGAGCAAGATAGCTACAACTTCCCAAGCTAAAAGAATCTGGGAATCTTTAGTTAAATATTTAAAAGAAGGAAATTATTCCGCCTTCAGGCTTAATACTGACTTCGGAGAAATTAAGCTTGATTTAGGAAGGGCTTTTGGCTTTTCCTACGGCGATAAGGAAAATGGCTCGGTATTTTCTCACATGAATGTAATGCTTGCCTTCAGCCTCTATGAACAAAACTTGGTAAAAGAAGGTCTATCGGTAATTGAATCTCTGTTCGGGCTGGCTACATCAAAAGAGTCCCGTATCGGACCCGGCCTTGCCGAGTATTTCAACCTGGAACATAAAGGCTTATATCCTTATCTTACCGGCTCAGCCAGCTGGTTTATTCTTGTCTGGATACGGCAAGCAATAGGGCTAAAGTTTAGGCAAGGTAATATAATTTTTGAACCTAAGCTTTTAGCAAAACAATTCGCCAAAGACTCATCTTTAAAAACTATCTTAAATCTTGAAGGAAAAATACTTAATATTACCTATTTAAATCCCAAGAAAAAAGACTGGCCTAACTATACTTTAGAAAAGGTCAGAATAAACGCAAAAGCAATCAAGCTAAATAAAAAACTTAAAAGCCTTGAACTTAACTCTTTACAAACCAAAAAACTTTTAAGTCTTCCTGAAAATAGCGTGGAAATTACTTTTGGGTAGGCTGGTTAATTAATTCGTATTCCGTCCTCTTATATCTAGCCTGGAAGCTAAAATCCTCAATCTCTTCCATTAGGAAATCAACAAGCTGCTGACCTTTTTTACCGCGGACTCTGGCTAATCGTATTTCTTTGGATATAAAGTTTCTCAAGCTCTTGGAGGGGACTTTTTGCGACTGAATCAACACGGCGAGCTCTTTAAATATCGTTAGTTGGCCCTTAAATCCTATCTTTTCCCGAAGAAGATAACTTAGTATGGCGTAGACATCTTCCTTGTATATACCTGCCTCCAATAGGCTTACAATCGAAGGCTTAAGCAATTCAAATTCTTGACTGCTAAGCCGCTTGTTAGGAATAAGCTTACCTTCAAACCAGGAAATCTGTTTTGAAAAATCGGAAGAATATACTGAAAAGACAAAAATAAAACATGCGAAAAGAAGACATATTCTTTTCATTATTCGAAAGACAGGCCTTGCGCCTGTCCGTTATATAATACTTGATTTTGTAACGGGCCGACACAGGGGTCGGCCCCTGCAATATTTTCAATAATAATCATATTCTTTGTATGTATTCTGCTAAGACAAATGCAGGCTTAAAAAAAATTATTCTTCTGTTAGCTTGTAGACTTTATCGTTGGGGTGGACTCTATCCTTAACTTTTATGCCCACCGCATCGCCGGCCTTAGCTTCCTGAATACTTTCGTGCTCTACCTGCATGGATTCCACAACCTGGGTAAAATCAGTGTGAGCCCCTTTTAGATGGATAGTGTCACCTGCTTTTAGACTGTCGGTAAGTTCGATAATCCCCGCGGATACTTTACCGAAGTAATGGGTGATCTTTCCGATTTCTTTTTCCTGCATGGCCTATCTCCCTTTTTATGGCAACCTGAAACGCATCTTTTAGGGTATCGGGTATGGGGTATAGCGTATCGTCATCCTTATATTTTCCAATACCCGAAACCCGACGCCCGACAACCTATAAATTAACCAAATCAAGATTTTTTCACGTACTTATAAGTGCCTTCCTGATCAAGGTTAACTGCCGATATGGGGAAAGGAATTACTATGCCTTCCTTAACGTAACGTTCATGAAGGCGCTTAATAAACTCGTGCTTTATTAGATAATTATCAACAAACTCCTTTGCCCTTAAAATAACAGTAAAATCTATGCTGTAAGCATTAAAGGTGTGATAGCGGATAAACGGCTCGAATTCAGGCACTCCGCCCTGAACTTCCTTCATGACTTCTTTGCCCACTTCAATCGTTACAATCTCAACCTTCTTTAAATCAGATTCGTAGTGAACCCCGACCTGCACTAAGACCGCCAGTTCCTGCTCAGGGTAATAATAATTCAGAACCTTGGAATTAACCAGCACCTTATTGGGTATAACTACCACATTATTAGGAAGCATCCTTATCCAGGTAGAGCGCCAGCCTATCTTTGTGACATAACCTTCCTCTCCTGAATCAAGCTTTACAAACTGACCTACCCGTATGGGCCGATCAATAACAATCTGAATTCCCGAGAAAAAATTCTCCAGGGTCGGCTGAAGAGCCAGGGCCACTGCCAGAGAACCGATGCCTAAAGAAGCCAAAATAGGAGTAATCGATATACCGAAGCTATCAAGAAGTATAAGCAGCCCCAATCCGATTACCACAACCCTTACAATGCCCTGAGTCACTCCCCGGGAAGTCCGAAGTATATCTATTTTATGAGCATAAAACTCTATCAGATTCTTTAAAAGCCTGTCTAAAAATAAAATCACCGCTATTATAGTAGTAGCTTTAAGACCGATAATAAAAATCCGGATAAGCTCGTTTTCTTCTCCCAAAGGCAGAATATTCCCTAAAATCGCACCGCCGCTAACGAATATTAAAAGGGTAAGGGGAAAATCCAAAGCGCCAACAAAGATATCGTCAAGCTTTGTCTTTGTCTTTGTGGCAATCCTTCGTATTTGTTTAAATAAAAATGCTTTTACAAGCAAAAGGAGGCTTACCCAAATGAAATAAATTACCGGGGCAAGTATCCCTACCGAAATTTTAAATCCGAAAATAGCTACTTCTTTCATCTGCATGCCTCCTTAATTTCAAGGGCTGAATTCGGTTATAAACTTGGCCTAGGCTCCGCATCCGTAAGCCTCGACCTCAACCGATTTTATCACAGCTAAAAAATATCAACAAGCCCAAATATATCCCTATTTTATTAATAATACACCTTCCACAGATAAAGGCCGTAAGCCGGAGCCGGCTTTCCGATAAAAGAACGGTCCTTTGAAAGAATAGCCTTCTTTGCCTGGCCTATATCGACTTTTCCCAAGCCTATATCTACCAAGAAGCTTACTATGTTGCGCGCCATTCCTCTTAAAAAACCATTAGCTTTAATATCAATGCATATAAAATCATTCTTCTTCCGGATGCTTATCTTTTTAATCTCCCTTATACAGCTCGAATATTCGGCTTTTTGAGCAAATGTGGACAGATTCTTCCTGCCCAGGAAATTGCGGGACGCTTTTCTCATCCGCGTTAGATTAATATACCTGGGAATCCACCAGGAGTAATTTCTCGAGAAAACATCCGGCTGTCCTTTATTAAGGATCATATACCGGTAAGTCTTTGATTTTGCTGAAAAGCGGGAATGGAAATCCGAAGAAACGAAAGAGATCTTCCTGATATAAATATCATTAGGCAAGTAAGAATTCAAGGCTCTTTTTATATTCTTCTTCTGTATACTGGTATCAATCTTGAAATTTGCGTATTGACAATTAGCATGCACTGCCTTATCGGTTCTTCCCGAAGAGACTATCCGCACTCTTTTCCTGAAAAGCCTCTTAATTGCTTTCTCCACCTCCTGCTGAACAGTCTTTAGCCTTCTTTTCTTCGGTTGAATTTGCCAACCGCGGTAATTGGCACCATCATATTGTAGCTGAATACAAATATTCTTAAGCATTTAGTAACCTTAGACTTTCCTGGTTAACACTGGTCGTTATCGCATTTATAAAACGGCGAGATGAAAAAGAAATCTATTCGCAATCTAGATTATAAGACTAGAAGATTTTCGGCGATCTGAACAGCGTTTAGAGCCGCTCCCTTGCGAAGATTATCCGAAACGCACCAAAGCCAGAACGAACTCTTGTTAAATGAATCTCTACGAAGCCTGCCCACGAATACTTCATCCTTACCTTCAGCCTCTAAAGGAAGAGCAAAACTCTGGCTATCTTCATAAAAAACCACTCCCTCTGATTCTTTTAAAGCTCTGCTTATATCTTCCAAAGAAGCGTCTTTTTTTGTTTTAAAATAAACCGCCTCGCAATGAGAAGTAAACACAGGCACTCTTACACAGGTAGAAGTAATCTTAATTGACGGATCAGCGAATATCTTATGAGTCTCATCTACGGTCTTAAGCTCCTCGCTTGTGTAATTATCCCGGCTGAAGCCTCCGATCTTGGGGATAACGTTAAAGGCTATCTGACCGGCGAAAATATCAGAATCTCCGGATGCATTTTTATCCAAAGCGTCTAAGTTCTTACCTCTATTAGCCTCGGCTATTTCACTTGTCTCGTCCCATAACCTCTGGCTGGCTTTTTTTCCGGCTCCGGAGGTAGCCTGAAAGCTGGTAAGAATAATCTGCTCAAGCTTAAAACGCTTTTGTATCTGGGCTAAAGCCACGACCATCTGAATAGTAGTGCAGTTAGGATTAGCGATTAAACCCTTATGGCCTCTTATGCTTTCTTTATTTACTTCGGGAACCACTAAAGGCACTTCATCTTTTAATCTAAAATCAGCTCCGTTATCAATAACCACCGCTCCTCTTTTTATAGCTTCATCGGCGTAAGTAACCGCAGCTCCTTTTTCTCCTTCGGTGCCGGCAAAAAGGGCGATATCAATACCCTCAAACCCTTTAGGATCAATAGCCTGTATGCTATAGGTATCGCCGTCTATGTCCGTATCCCGGGCAGTTCTTGCAAATATAGAAAGCTTGGCAAAGGGAAATTTACGCTGCTTAAGACAGCGGATCATCTCCACTCCCACGGCTCCAATACCAACCACAACTACATTAGGTATTTTGTTCATAACTCTATCCTATAGCCGCCGCCACTAAATCTCCTACCTGACTTGTAGAATAACCCATTTTTCCGGCTGAAAGACTCTTTAATTTTTCTTTTACCACCTTTATAACTGCCTGTTCGACCTTCCTGGCGGCTTCATCCTGACCTATAAATTCAAGAAGCATCGAAAGAGCGCAAATAGCAGCCAAGGGATTTATTACGTCTTTGCCTGTATATTTAGGAGCGCTTCCTCCGATAGGTTCAAACATGCCCACGCCCCGAGGGTTGATGTTGCCGCCAGCGGCTATACCCATGCCGCCCTGCACCATGGCTCCCAGATCAGTAATAATATCTCCGAACATGTTATCGGTGACAATAACGTCGAACCATTCGGGATTTTTAACCATCCACATACAAGTAGCGTCAACGTGAGCGTAATCAGTCTTTATGTCAGGATAATCCTTTGACACCTTATGAAAAGTCCTTTCCCACAAATCAAAGGCATAAGTGAGAACATTGGTTTTGCCGCAAAGGGTGACCTGTTTTTTCTGATTCCTTTTTTTCGCGTATTCAAAAGCAAAGCGTATAGTCCGCTCAACGCCTTTATAGGTATTGATGCTCTCCTGAATTGCCACCTCAAAAGCAGTATCTTTCCTCAAAAAACCGCCCGCCCCGCAATAAAGGCCTTCGGTATTTTCCCTTACTACCACAAAATCAACGTCTTTTTCTTCTTTGTCCCTCAAAGGACAGAAGCGTTTATCGTAAAGCTTTACCGGCCTTAAGTTTATATACTGATCCAGCTCAAACCGCAGCCTTAGCAGTATACCCTTCTCCAAAATTCCCGGCTTTACCCTGGGATCACCGATAGCGCCTAGATAAATAGCGTCAAAAGTTTTAAGCTCCTCTACCGCGCCTTCAGGAAGCACTTCTTCTGTCTTAAGAAATCTCTCACCGCCGAAATCAAATCCTTTAGTCTCGTATTTAAAATTAAACTTTGACCCAGCGGCTCTTAAAACCTTAAGACCTTCATTTACAACCTCAGGGCCTGTACCGTCACCGGGGATAACCGCAATTTTGTAAGTTTTGGACATATCGTGCTCTCTCTTTCTTAAGACCTTAAGTCCCTATCAGGACTCGAGGTAAATGAGATCCAGACTTACATTCGCTAAAGCTCCACAAGCCTAGACCTCATTTACATTTCTGCTATCCAGGAAATTCTCTCCTTATTAACAGCCAGGAAATCTTTATCTTCCAAGAACTCACCCTGCCAATCATAGACCTTTGAATCGGTAATAGCCACAAATCTAAAACGGCGGGCATTAAGAAAATCCGAAGGGCGCTGACCCTCGGGAACAGAAATAAATCCTTCTATTCTGTAACCGGGCATGGATATAGCGACTTTTACTCTTTTTATCGGCTTTCTCAATTTATTACCCCTTTCTTCAATGAGCGCACAACTTATGGAATCCAAAGGATAACATAAGTTGTATGCGCGAACTGAATCCCGCACCTTTATCTTATTCATAATGAATAGTTCAAAGGTGCGGAACAAAACTTGGCCATGCAACTTACCTCATTTTATTCCGTAAGTTGCGACCTCGTTTCGTCCAATTAATCAACCCTCCCGAAGTAATAATCCGGCGTAAAAACCCGGGAAATTTCTCGGAGTTAATAATCCTGTTTTTACCTAATATTTTAATCTCTCCTTTAGATAAATCAACCTCTAAATAATCGCCCTCTTTTATAGTGCGAGCCAGGCTGCATTCCAAAATAGGCAACCCTATATTTATGCTGTTTCTATAAAAAATACGGGCAAAACTCTCGGCAATAACTAAACGCACCCCTGCGCCTTTAATCGCTACCGGAGCGTGCTCTCTTGAAGAACCGCATCCGAAATTCCTGCCACCGACTATTATATCACCTGGCTTTAGCCGCCTAAAGAAATTAGGATCAATGTTCTCCATGCATTTTGAGCCTAAAAACTTAGCGTCCTGGGAATCCAAGTATTTAGCCGCGATAATATCGTCGGTATTAATGTTATTACCGAACTTGTGAACTTTGCCTTTGATAATCATTCTCACTCCATCTGACTGGTTACTATTGGTTACTATAAGTTACTAGGGATTACTATTAGTTAGAGTAAGAATTTCTGCAACCATTAGTAACCGTTATTAACCATTAGTAACTTTTAGTAACCGTATTTTAGGTTACTTCTGCCGGATGAGTAATTCGCCCTTTTATGGCGCTTGCGGCAGCCACTGCTACCGAACTTAAGTAAACAAAGCTTTCGGGACTTCCCATCCTTCCGATAAAGTTTCTATTGGTTGTGGCTAGGGCTGTCTCGCCTTTTCCTAAAATGCCGGTATGGCCTCCTAAACAGGGACCACAGGTCGCCGGACTTACTATGCAACCCGCTTTTATAAAAACATCTATCAAGCCCTCTTTTAGAGCCTGCTTGTATATATTCGGGGTTGCCGGAATAACAATACTTCTTAGAGTTGAAGGTATTTTCTTTTTCCTTAATATCTTAGCGGCAATTCTTAAATCAGACAAACGGCCGTTTGTGCAAGAGCCGATAACTACCTGGCTTAATTTTACGCTTTTAAGCGAACTTGCCGGCTTTATATTGCTCGGCAGATGAGGACAGGCTACCTGAGGCTCAAGCTTAGAGATATCCCATTCATATATTCTTTCAAAAGACGCGTCTTTATCGCCTTTATATTCGTTACGCGGTACG
This sequence comes from Candidatus Omnitrophota bacterium, assembly GCA_016932855.1. Classification (GTDB taxonomy): domain Bacteria; phylum Omnitrophota; class Gorgyraeia; order Duberdicusellales; family Duberdicusellaceae; genus JAFGCB01. The sequence continues at coordinate 27,394 of JAFGCB010000030.1, forward strand.
CGGTACGCAGTACGCGGTACTTTCTTGTTTTTTAAAGCCCTCTTTACATAGTCAAAAGTAATATCATCGGGCTCAATGATGCCGGTCTTTGCGCCGGCTTCAACAGCCATGTTACATATAGTAAATCTTGCGTCAATTCCCAAATTCCTAATAACCGGACCGGAAAACTGCATAACTTTATACAAAGCTCCGTCTACTCCGATATTGCCGATTGTGTAAAGAATTAAATCTTTTGCCTCCAGCCAGCGAGGGATCTTGCCTTTATATATAAACTTTAAAGTTTTGGGAACCCTAAACCAACACCTTCCGCTTGCCATACAAGCCGCTAAATCAGTGGAACCCACACCAAAAGAAGCAGCCCCCAAAGCGCCGTAAGTGCAAGTATGCGAATCAGCCCCGGTTATCAAATCAAAAGGCTTTATAAAACCCTGCTCGGGCAGAAAGACATGCTCTATGCCGCAGTTATTGATGTCAAAAAAATTCTTAATCCTGAATTTAGCGGAAAATTCTCTTAAAAAAGAGACATTGTTTGCCGATTTAAAATCCCTGGCCGGGGTAAAATGATCGCAGACAAAGGCTATTCGCCGGGGATTAAATACTTTATTTCTTCCGATTTTATAGAACTGCTTGACTGCCAAGGGACCGGTGATATCATTGGCAAAAGCAAAATCAACCTTTGCGTATACAAAGTCCTCCAGCTTCTTCTTGGACGAATGCTTAACTAATATCTTTTCAACCAATGTAAGTCCCATAATATTCTTAATTTAATATAACGTTTGTTTCGGGTGTAGGGTTTCGGCCCTCCTGCGCTAAAGCTTCGGAGGACTGTCCGCCGAAGTCTTGACGAAGGCGGGGTGCGGGGTGTCGGAAGACTAACGATACCCGATACCCGATGCGCGATGCCCGAAAGCATGCACAACACTTAATTATATCAACCTCTAAATTTCTTAAGCGCGAGGGTTATATTATGGCCGCCGAAACCTAAAGAATTGGTAAGAACAAATTCAAGCGGCATCTCTTTCAATTTATTAGGAGTGTAATCCAGGTCACACTCAGGGTCAGGCTCCTCCAGATTAATGGTGGGAAAAACTATACTGTTCTGTATCATAAAACAGCACATTACAAATTCGGCTGAACCTGCCGCGCCTAGCATGTGACCGGTCATAGACTTGGTAGAACTTATGGAAACCTTCTTGGCGTGTCGGCCTAAAGCCAATTTTATGGCTTTAGTTTCTGTCTTGTCATTTAAAAAAGTTGATGTACCGTGAGCATTTATGTAATCTACCTCATCGGCAGCCATTTTCGCCTCGGCTAAAGCAAACTCCATAGCTTTGGCTGCCGGCTCGCCGCTGGGCTCGGGAGCTGTAATATGGTAAGCATCGCAGGTCTTTCCTGCGCCTACGATCTCCGCATAAATATTAGCTCCTCTTTTTCTGGCGTGCTCAAGCTCCTCAAGCACAACAATACCTACGCCTTCAGCGATTACAAAACCGTCTCTATTCTTATCAAAAGGCCGGCTGGCCTTCTTCGGATCGTCATTGCGGGTAGAAAGAGCTTTAAGAGCGCAAAAGCCGCCTACGCCCATATAAGTTATACAGGACTCGGTCCCTCCGGAGATTATAATATCGGCCTCATTATATTTAATAGACCTAAAGGCATCAGCTATGGCATGAGATCCGGAAGCGCAGGCCGTGACCGTACATAGATTTACGCCCCTGCATCCAAAATGAATAGCAACCTGACCCGCTGCTTCATTGGTAATCAAACGAGGGATCATAAACGGTGAAAGACGCGAAGGGCCTCTGTCTAGAAAAAGCTTGTACTGCTCTTCAACAGCGTAAAGACTACCGATGCCGGAACCTATTACTACACCTACGCGGTAAGGATTCTGACTGCTTAAATCCAAACCGCTTTCTGAAACCGCCTCCTTGCTTGCAGCCATGGCAATCTGGACAAACCTGTCTACTCTGCGTAAATCTTTCTTGAGAAAGTGAAGCTCGGGGTTAAAATCCTTTATTTCGCCGGCGATTCGGGAAATAAACTGGCGGGCATCAAACTGGGTAATTTTATCTATACCGTTCTGACCTTGAGCTAAGGCTTTAAAGTTCTCTTCCTTGTTTAATCCCAGACAAGAGATTAGACCACAACCTGTTACTACTACCCTTCTTGTCATTTAAAAGAGCTATTCGGTTTTGCCTTTTACTTTCTCGTCAATATATTTTATGGCTTCCCCAACAGTGCCCATCTTTTCGGCATCCTCATCGGGGATTTCGATTCCGAATTCTTCCTCCAAGGCCATAACTAATTCCACTGTATCCAAAGAGTCCGCGCCTAAATCATCGACAAAAGAACTTTCCGGTTTAATCTCTTCTGACTTTACTCCCAGCTGCTCAGCAATGATTGATTTTACTTTCTCTTCAACTGCCATACTTACCTCCTCCTTTGCTCTTTTTCTACATCTCCTGCGAGACGTAAGGACACACAAAAGGACTGTATTTAAAAATTTATGTCATTCCGCCGTCAACTACAATTACCTTACCGGTAATATAATCAGCGGCGCTTGAAGCTAAAAATAGTACTGCGCCTGATACATCTTTGGCCTCCCCGAAGCGACGAGCCGGAATAATATCAAGCATCTTGCTCTTTACATCCTCGGGAATCTTATCAGTCATGGCTGTCCTGATGTAACCGGGAGCTACTGCGTTTACGCAAATACCCCTGGAAGCCACTTCTTTTGCCAAAGACTTAGTAAATCCGATTATCGCAGCCTTGGACGAGCCGTAATTAGTCTGGCCGGGGTTGCCCATAAGGGCAATCACCGACGAAATACTTATTATCTTGCCCGAACGGCTCTTAACCATATATTTTAAGGCCGCTTTAGAACAGTTAAAAACGCTTTTCAAATTAACGGCAATAACCTTATCCCAGTCTTCTTCTTTAAGCCTCAATAAGAGGCTATCGCGGGTTATCCCCGCATTGTTAACTAATATATCAATCTTTCCATACTTGTCAATAATTTTATCTAGGGCCTGTCCTACCTTGGAATAGATCGAAGCATCAACGACAAAACTGCTTACCTTGGAATAGGCGGACAATTCTTTCTCTGCCAGGCTTAAAGCCTCGGCCGTAATATCCAACATGCAGACAATAGCGCCTTTTTGGGCGAAATCAAGAGCTATTTGTTTTCCTATTCCCTGAGCTGCCCCTGTAATTACTACTACTTTATCTTTAAAGCCCATTCTTTCCTCCTTAATTCCTTAAAGCACAGAAAAAGAAGTTTTTTCTCTATACCCTCATCACTTAATGCCTGGTAGGACTAAAATCAGACCAAAGCGCTTTCGAAATCCTGCATTGAACCGAAATTCACCACCTTAAGAGTGGAATCGATCTTGCGCAATATACCCTTCAATACTTTTGATGGCCCCACCTCGTAAAATAAGGTTACACCCTCTTTTCTCATGTATTCAACTGACTTAGCCCATAAGACAGGCTTGGTTAACTGCTCTATCAGACTCTTGCGTATCTGATCTTTATCTCTGTAAGCAACAGCGTCTACGTTACTTACAATTGGGATTTCGGCGTCTCGAAAATTCAAAGAATACGCTACTTCTCTTAGATTGGCCTCTGCCTCTTTCATAAAAGGAGAATGAAACCCTCCGCTTACTTCCAACTCTACGATACGCTTGGCCTGCTTAACTTCAAAATATTGTCTTACCGCTTCTTTCTTGTCCGCGTCCAAAGATATAACAACCTGGCCCGGACAGTTTAAATTCGCGATATAAAATAAGCCGGAATTACCCTCTTCTAAATCTTCAGAATTTACGCCTAAGACCGCGTACATACAAGAAGGGTTATTCCTGGCGGCTTGAGCCATAAACTCTGCTCTTTTCTTGACTAAAACAAGGGCGTCTTGAAAACTTAAAACACCCCCCGCATATAAAGCGGTATATTCACCCAAGCTCAACCCAGCGTAAAATAAAGGCTGGATATCTTTCTTGCTTTTTAGAATTTGGAAGTTTACGGAACTTACTAAGAATATAGCAAGCTGTTGATAGAGAGTATCCTTTAACTTAAGGTCCGAACCGGAAAAGCAAACAGATGAAATATCCTGGCCTAAAATACTGTCGGCTTTATCAAACAGAGCCTTGGCTTCGTGAAAATTGTCAAAAAGGTCCTTGCCCATGCCTTCGTATTGCGAACCCTGGCCGGGAAATATAACTGCCATTTTACTCATATCTAATCTGGTTTACAGCCCATATTGTATTTATGATGCGGGGTCATACTGTAGTCATACTGTAGTCATACTGTAGTCATACATAGCCATACAATTGTTTGACTATTGTATGACGGCCGAAGGGTGTATGACTATTGCGTGACATTATGTTATGTCCACTTAATCACGCAAGAACCCCAAACAAGGCCTCCGCCAAAAGCATCCAAAACCACTATATCGCCCTTTTTAATCCGGCCCTGCTCATAGGCTTCACACAAAGCAACAGCGGTAGAAGCTGAAGACATATTACCGTATTTATGTATATTAACGAAGACTTGCTCCTGGGTTAGATTGAGCCTCTTAGCCACGGCATTAATAATTCTTAAATTCGCCTGATGAGGAATCAATAAATCTAAATCCGAATTTTTGAGCCCACATTTCTTAAGCACCTTTTGGGCGCACTCAACCATTATTCTTACGGCAATCTTAAAAAGTTCGTTTCCCTGCATCTTGATATAGTGCAATCTTTTTTTAACTGTCTGATTTGCGGCCGGCAGCCTGCTTCCGCCGGCAGGAAGGATAAGTAAATCCGCGAAGTTGCCGTCTCCTCCCAGATACATACCAAGCATTCCCGAAGAAGGTTTAGCAGGAACTACCACACAGGCGCCGGCCCCGTCTCCGAAAAGAATACAGGTAGAACGGTCTTTCCAGTCGGTAATACTGGATAGAATTTCGCTTCCTACAACGAGAGCGTTTTTGTAAAAGCCGCCCCCCACCAAAGACCAGGCAAGACCAAGAGCATATACAAAACCTGCGCAGGCCGCGCTAACATCCAGCACAGCGGCGTTTTTTGCTCCGATATCTTTCTGAATATAGCAGGCAGTGGAGGGAAATTGAGTATCAGGAGTGATTGTGGCTACGATTATTAGCTCTACGTCTTTAGGCTTGATCGAGGCCCGCTTTAAAGCCTTTAAAGACGCGTCCGAACCTAAAATAGAGGCGTATTCTTTATCTACTATTCTTCTCTCTTTAATCCCGGTCCTGGTGGTAATCCAATCCTCGGAAGTATCCACCATTTTCTCTAAATCAAGATTAGTAAGGATTCTCTTCGGTAAACACTTACCCAGTCCAACAATCTTAATTGAATCAACCTTGCTATGACTATACATTTATTCGCTCTTGGATCTGGTGGTTTACGTCTCTTTCTAATTCTCGGACAGCTACCCTTATAGCGTTTTTAACTGCCTTAGCGTTGGAGCGGCCGTGACCTATTATAACCACACCGTTTACCCCTAAAAGGGGCGCTCCTCCGTACTCGCTATAATCCATAATCTTGCTGAATCTTTTAAGACTCCTCTTTAGCAAAAGGAATCCTATTAATCCAAGAATATCCTTTTTTACTTCCGAGGCCATAAAATGGCCGACGGCTTCGGCAAAGCCTTCGGTCACTTTAAGAGCGATGTTGCCGGCAAGGCCGTCGGAAACAATACAATCGCACTTTCCTAAAAATATATCCTTAGGTTCAATATTTCCGATAAAACCAGGGCAGCTTTCTCTAAGAAGCAAAGCTGTCTCTCTTAAAAACTCAGGACCCTTGGTTTCTTCCTCGCCGATATTTAAAAGACCTATTGAAGGACTTTTCTTATCGAGGACTTTCTTTGAATAAACCTCGGCCATTAAAGCATACTGCATAAGATGAATAGGCTTAGGGTCTATATTTGCTCCTACATCTATCATAAAAGATGGCCCTTTTAAAGTAGGAACCACAAGGCCTATGCCCGGCCTTTCTACTTGCTGAATTAACCCCAAATATACCGTGGACGCGCATACAAGCGCGCCGGTATTTCCGCAGCTTACAAGAGCGTCCGCCTCTTTATCTTTAAGAAGGTTAACTCCCAATACTATTGAAGATTTTTTCTTTCTCCTTACAGACAAAGCAGGAGACTCATCCATTTTAATCTCTTCAGACGCATCAACTATCCGGGGCATAAATCCAGGACATGTTTTTTCTATCTCGCGCTCTATCAAGTCCTTTTTACCTACCAGGATAATCTCCACTTCGCTTAATCCTAAAGAGGCAAAATAAGCCCCTTCTACTGTTGCCTGAGGTGCGAAATCACCTCCCATAGCATCTACTGCAATTCTTCTCTTTTTATTAATAGGATTACTAACTTGTTCCATCATCCTTGCCTTATAAAATTGAAGCCTTAGAAAATAAACTTATTCAAGGCTTAAGGGGATTATCGCTTCTTCTTTTTAGCCTTATCTTTTATAATTAATACTTTTCTTCCTTTATAATAGCCGCAAAAAGGACAGACTCGATAAGGCGGTTTTAAATTTTTACACTGAGAACAAACCGTTAATGTAGGTGTTTTTGAACGCTGATGAGTCCTCCTCTTTCGGGTTCTTGAACGAGAATGCTTTCTCTTAGGATGGGCCATTAAAAACCTCCCTGATTAAATTGCGATATTGTTAAATTGTTATATTGCTATATTGAAATAGATAATTTACTTTTTACAGGTGCATTTTTCCAGGTTTAAATTCTTACCACAGCCCGGACAAATCCCCTTACAATCATCTTTGCACAAAGGCTTCATCGGCCATTCAAGAAGCATCTCTTCTCTTATCCGGTCATCCACTTCTAAGAATTGACCAAGTTTACTCTTGTCGTAAGATAAATAGAAATCCTGGGTTAAATCCTTTGTTGTAAACTGTAAACAACGACTGCATCGGATCTTACGCAAACTTGAAACTGAAACTTTAACCAAAATCTCTTTATCAATCTTTCTAAACTCGCAACACAGATTAATCTCGCCGGTAAACTCAACTTCATGGGTATCCAAACCCCAAGTTGAAGCCTTTATACTCTCTTCTCTGGTAATCGGCTCTTCATTAATGCTATTAATATCTAATCTCATCTTTCTTGCGGACCAAAGCCTTAAGAACATAAGACGGAACAAAACGAGAAATATCCGCGCCCAAAAAAAAGGCTTCTTTTATAAGACGGGAAGACACATAGGAATAGTTAGGCTCAGGCATAAGAAACATTGTTTCTATGTCCGGCTTTATCGTTCGATTGGTAAGAGCCATCTGAAATTCATATTCAAAATCAGAAATCATCCGCAAGCCTCTTAAAATAATCTTGATCTTCTTAAGCTTCGCATAATCAACCACCAGCCCCTCGAATCCCTCAACTTTAACCTTTTTAAAACCCTTAAGGCATTTTTTAACAAGGTCCATTCTCTCCTCAAAATCAAAAAGAGTATCTTTAGGAGATTTTGCTACCACAGCCACGCAAACCTGGTCAAAAAGCTTTATGGATCGTTTGATAAGGTCTATATGACCCAAGGTTATAGGGTCAAAACTTCCTGGATATAATACTTTCATTTTTCCGATTTGGCTTTTTAGGCTATTTCCTTAAAGGGGTATATAACCTGACTGATCTATCACCGTAAAACCGCTCAAAATGACAAAAAAAACCCCCATCTTCAACGCTTTCTTTGCGAAAACCAAGAATAACTATAAAACCAGAAGGCTCTACTATATCATAGGCCCCTATAGTTTTCAAGGACTTTGTAAGTAGCCCTTTATGGTAAGGCGGATCGAGAAAAATCAGGTCGAACTTTTTCTGCTTTTGGTGAAAAATCTGACAAGCAAACAGTGAATCTTTTAAATAAATCTTTGAAAATCCTAAAAGCCCTAAAGAAGACAAATTTTTCCGCACAATATTTACGCAGCTTCGCTTAATATCCACAAACACCGCCTCCTCTGCACCCCAAGATAACGCCTCTATGCCTAAAGCCCCTGAGCCGGCAAATAAATCCAGCACAGACCCGCCTTGTATATGCTCCCTAAATACATTATAAAGAACTTTTCGAATCCTTGCCTCCACTGCCCGCGCGGATTTAAGAGTTTGAATTTTTCGCGATTTTAAGTTTCCGGCTACGATATACATATATATAAACCCCAAATCCCAATACTACCAAATCCCAAGTAAACTCAATCCTGAACCACATAAAAGATGGATTCAGGATTGCCCTGTGCCGAATTTATTCTGGTACAGGGCAAAGCCCCAAATCCAAAACCTATTGGGATTTGGGGTTTGGGATTTTGGCCCTTCGAACATACTCAAAGCCATCCTTAATATTCCCGAAAGATGGGATTGATTTGATATTTGGAATTTGACACTTATCATTACCCAAAGCGTTAGCTGGCTTGCCAGAGAAGACCCTTGTCTATATACTCTTTTATTGCCGAATTTAACTCCTTATGTTGCCTGAGCTCTAAATAAGGATCTTTTTTAATTACCTTAAAAGCCCGGCTTCGGGCGGTTTCAAGTATTTTTAAATCATCCTGGCTCGAGGCAATACTTGTAGGCAAATAACCGGCCTGAAGGGTTCCGAATAAGTCTCCGGGGCCTCTTAATTCTAAATCCTGCTCGGCTATCTTGAACCCATCGCAAGTTTCGGCAATAACTTCCAGTCTTTTTCTTGCCGAAGAATAAATATCTTTTTTAGCTATCATAAAAAAATAGGAGGGTAAATTGGATCTGGTAATCCGGCCTCTCAACTGATGAAGTTGAGCAAGGCCGAATCTTTCCGGGTTTTCCACTACCATAACTGTAGCATTAGGAATATCAAGGCCCACCTCTACAACTAAAGTAGACACTAAAATATCTATTTCGTTATTCTTAAAATTATTAAGGACACTCTGTTTCTGCCGGGAATCAAGCCTGCCGTGCAAAAGCCCTAAACGCAAAGATTTAAATTCTTTAACCAATCTTTCATACATCTGGACCGCCGGATATAAATCCTCCTGGCTGCTTTCCTCTACTAAGGCATAGATTATATAAACCTGGCGGCCTTCTTGAACCTTTTGCCTAATAAATTCATATACTTTTCCGCGTTCTTTTTCCTTTACGATTTCAGTCCGGGCGAACTTTCTTCCTTTAGGATATTCCTTTATTAAAGAAACTTCCAAATCTCCGTAGAGGGTAAGGGCAAGGCTGCGGGGTATCGGAGTTGCGCTCATCACTAAAATATCAGCATCGATGCCTTTACGGGCCAAAAGAGCCCTTTGGGCTACGCCAAACCTGTGCTGCTCATCAACAACGACGAATCTTAAATTTTTAAATCGTAAATCCTCGTTCAAAAGGGCATGCGTTCCGACTATGATATCAATCTTGCCCTGGGAAAGTTTAGCATAGATATCTTTACGTTTTTTTATAGCAAGACCGGAAGTAATAATATCAATCTTTAAATCAAGCCCTTTAGCCAAACCTTCTAAAGTTTTCTTGTGCTGAATAGCTAAAACTTCGGTAGGAACCATAAAGGCAACCTGAAAACCGGACCTGGCTACACAAAAGGCGGCAATTGAAGCTACAACCGTCTTTCCGCTTCCCACATCCCCCTGAAGAAGGCGGCTGTTTCTTAAATCCGAGCTTACATCTGAAAACACCTCGCAAATAGCTTTTTCCTGATCCCCGGTAAGAGTAAAACCAAAGTTATTTTTTACTTTATCGACGACTGAATGATCTATAGATAAAGCAGGACGCCTTTTTAATCTAAGCTCTGCCTTGCGCCTGAAAAGAAGAATCTGCATAATAAAAAATTCTTCGAAGATAAAGCGCTGTCGGGATCTTTTTATATCTTCAAAGCTTGCCGGAGAATGAATGCCGGAAAGAGCTTCCAGGATATTAGGAAAATTATATTCTTTGCGGATATCAAAAGGTATAGTCTCAACTATCTGATTACGATAGTTACTAAAACATGTCCGTATAAGTCTTCTTAAATTATTCTGGCTAAGGCCCTGAGTAAGCCGATAAAAGGCAACTATCCCCGAAATATCAAGATCGTCTTCGGAATTAAGCCTTTCGAATTCAGCCGAGACGATCTGAAGCCTGTCGTTATAGCGCTGGATTTTACCGTAAAAATAATAGCTTAAACCTATTTTTAGATAATCTTTAAGATAAGGCTGGTTAAACCATATCCCCTGAATATTTCCCGTTGAATCCCTTAAACTTGCCCTTATGGTTGCTTTTCTTCCATAAAAAGCCTGACTTACTTTAAGGCTAGTAATTTCCGCTCTAATCAAAGAGGTTTTACCTTCTTCCAGAAGATTTATCTGCTCTATATGGCTTCTATCTTGATATCTCACCGGAAAATAATAGAGAAGGTCTTTTAAGAAAAATACACCTACTCTATTAAGAATCTTTTCCCTCTTAGGACCAACCCCTTTTACGTATCGTATTGGAATCATTTTTTTACACAGATAACCACAGCCCTTTTCGGGCATCGCGTGTAGGGTTTCGGGTTTCATGATTATTATTTCCGATGTCCCATGCCCCGCCTTCGTCAAGACTTCGGCGGGCAGCCCTCCGGAGCTTTAGCGCAGGAGGGCCGAAACCCGACACCCTGCTAGCATTGTCTGCGTATGTTGCTGTCGAGAATAATATTAACCGGACCGTAACTGACAGCTTCGATAATCATCTCTGCCCCGAAGACGCCTTCAACAGAGCTTAAACCCGCTTCTTTTATCTTGCTGCAGAACAAATCAAAAAATTCCCTTCCTTTTTGAGGAACAGCTGCCTTGTCAAAAGAAGGCCTTCTGCCCTTTCTGACCGATGCAGCTAAGGTAAAATTGGGTATGCACATAATTTCAAAATTCTTATCCTTAATCGATAGATTCATTTTTCCCTGGTCGTCTTCGAATATCCGCAAATTTACGATCTTATCTACCAGAAAATCTAAATCATCCAAGCTGTCGCTTTCTTCCACGCCGATAAATACCAGCAACCCTTGACTTACCTGGCCTATAAATCTTGCTTCCCGCTCCTTGACAGAAAGACTAACTTTTTTAACTCGTTGTATAAGCGCTTTCATAATACCTCCCGTTCGCAACTTAGGGTTTACGATTAACCTCTAGCCGCATGCCCTGATAAATACCCTTTTTCTTAAATTCATCTTCGATATACTGCAAGGCTTTCTGCTTCTGGTTTATCCAAGAAGGAGCTATTAGATATTTCGCATCAGCATCAGACACCAAACGCAGAACAACCCAGTCCTTTGGGATAAATGTTAAGAAATCCGTCAGGATATCGGCGTATTCCTCCAATGATAAAAGATTAACCTCGCCTCTTTCAAAAAATTCCTCTAATTTTGTCTGTTTTACTACATGCAAACAATGAAATTTTATTCCTGATAATGGTAACCCTGCTATAGCCTGGGCAGTGGCTAAAATATCTTCTTTTGACTCGCTGGGTATCCCGAAAATAAGATGCGCACCTATAAAAATACCTCTACTCTTGGTCATCTCAACAGCTTTTAAAAAATCTTCATAGGTGTGGCTTCGGTTAAGGAATGTAAGTCCTTGATTATGAGCAGTTTGAAGACCGTATTCTACCCAGACCATATAATCTCTGGAAAACTCCTCGATCATATCAAGTTTCTCTTCATCAACGCAGTCCGGCCTTGTAGAAATGGAAAGCCCAACAACATCAGGAAATTTTCTTATTATGCTGTATCTGTCTTTTAATATATCGGCGGGAGCGAAAGTATTGGTAAAGCTCTGAAAATAAGCAATAAACTTTTTGGCTCCGAAACGTTTTTTTGCGTAATCCATGGAACTGCGGACCTGCTCCTCCAAGGAAGGCGTTTTTCCGGCGAAGAAACTGAAGGCCCGATTGTTGCAAAAAATACAGCCTTCCGAACTTAAATCTCCTTCAAGATTAGGACAGCCGAAACCAGCGTTTAAGCTTAAACGATGAACTCGACAGCCAAATTTATCGCGGAGGAATTGATTAAAGGAATAGTAGGGTTTAATGTTTTTAATTACCATGATTAAACTTGGTTACTAATAGTTACTATTTGTTACTAGGGGTTACTATTGGTTACGATAATAATTTTTGCAACTATTAGTAACCGTTTGTAACTCTTATTAACCTTTAGTAACCGTGCCAATATTAATAACTATTTATTTTGTTGACTGAATATACAACCGCAATAATTCTGTCTATACAGGCCTAATTCCTTTGAAAGCTTCACAGATTCTTTAAAGCCGTCTTCTTTCTTAAAATCCCTTGAAAGAAATCTCTTAACATCTATCGAGGACCCTATTTGATTGATAATCTTACTGTTCTTATGAGGACTTATAGTAAGGCTGGTAGCAAAAAAATCAAACCCCTCTCTTGCGGAGATGTTGCAAACTTTTCTTAATCGAAATTCAAAACATAAGCTGCACCGCCGGCCGCCTTCTTTTTCCTCTTCACATCCTTTTATAAACTCAAACCAACTGTCTAAATCATACTCAGCGTCTACGGCTTTTAAAGAAAACTTTTTAGATATTTTAAAAAAATCTTCTTTTCTTTTTTTGTATTCTTCCTCGGGATGGATATTGGGATTATAGAAAACCCCGGAGACCTCAAAGCCCTGCGCTTTCAGTCTCTGAATACAGACTGTCGCACATCCTGCGCAACAAATGTGCAGTAAGACTTTACTCATGCTCGAAAGATAATTTCTATGTATTTATGAGTTGGGTAAATGTTTTGTGTGCTTGTGCGGGGTTTTCCGACTTAAGGATGGCGCTTCCCACGCAGATAGAATCAATACCCAACGAGGATACTTCTTTAATATTTGATAACTTAATTCCGCCGTCAATGCCGATAGGCTTGCCGGGAAACGATTTTTTAAATTCTTTTATCTTGGTTAAAACTTCCGGTATGAATTTCGAACCGTAAAATCCGGGGATAACCGACATGAAAAGAACCGTATCTACAGAATTCACCAAGAAACTAAAATCTTCTATTTGAGTTTCAGGATTAACGGCTAAGCCTACTTCAAGGCCAATGCTCCGTATCCGGGAGATTATTTTCTGACGGTCATTTTTTATTTCAAAATGGAATATTATCCTCTTGGAGCCGAATTTATGAAAAACATCCAGCCAATCCAGGGGGTCTTCGACCATAAGATGCGCCTCAGTAAAAGACAAGGAACTTAAATCTTGCAGGTCTTGCTTAAGTATGCTCTGCGAAGGAACAAACTTACCGTCCATAATATCTATCTGAATCTGCTCGGCAAAGCCTTCCGCTGTCTTTAGAAGTCTTAAAAACTCTTCTTTTTTATCGGTCAGAATAGCCGGAACGACTCTCATCATCATTTAATTATCAGATTAAGCAAGCCTCCCACTAAAATAGCAACAATAAGCATTATTGCAAGCGACTTGCACATGTCTTTAAGGCCCAGCTCTTTAAGCAATACGGAAAATGTGCCCATGCAAGGAAAATATATGGCCAAAATAGTACATCCCACTACCAGCTGCTTAGGGCTAAGGCCTAAAGGACCAAGCATGCCCACCGCCACATCTTTTCTTAAAAAACCCACCAACAAAGCCAAGATTGCTTTTTCGGGAAGGCCCCAGATAAATGTAACTACCGGGGCGACAATAATTCCTAAAACCTTAAGCACTCCTAAACTGAATAAAAGATTGGTCATAAAAACACCTAATAAAACCAAGGGAACTGCCTCCTTTATAAAACCCGATATCCGTATCCATAATTTTCTAAACAAAACATAAAGGTTAATCTTACGGTAAGGAGGAATCTCCATGAGAATCTCCGGGCTTTCTCCTCTAATAAATTTGTTAAGAATGACGCCCAGGGAAAACCAGACAAGAAACAGGGTTCCAAAAACCATTAAAATGTACCTTAAGCCGTATTTACCCAACACTCCCACAATCATCGATATTTGAGCCATACAGGGAATAGATATGGCGGTAAGCGTAGCCAGAATAAATCTTTCTCGGCGTGACTCCAAAACCCTTGATGCAAGCACCCCGGGAACATTGCATCCCAAGCTTAAAATAAAAGGAATCACTGAAACTCCGTGAAGGCCTAATTTATGCATCACATTATCCATAAGCACTGACAATCGCGGCAAATAACCGAAGTCCTCAAGCAAGCCCAGAACAAAATAAAAGCTTAAAACATAAGGAAAGACCACGGCTATAGGAACATATATCCCCGTAGAAAGAACTCCCAAGGACTGCATAAATTCTATATTCTCATTAATCAATCCCCCGATAAGAATATTACGCAAAAATTCCCAATGTATAAGTTCATTTAATCTCCATAAAAAAGGTTTATATATATTCTCGAAAAAAGGATCCAGCGCAAAATGTATTAAGCTCTCCCCGATAAACCTGACCACTAAAAAGCATAACCCCAGGACTACTACAGAAAAGGGAATACCGGTAAAAGGATGTATTGTTATCTCCTCCATTACGTCCCTGAAGCTATGGTGCTTATGGTGCAGGGTCTGGACCGAACTTGTAATCTCGCCTATAATCTCCCAAAGGTCTCTTCCTTCCAAGTTCAAAGACGAAACCTTTGCCTGATTAAGCTTCAAAGCTATATCCTTTATCCCTTCGCCGCTTAACCCGCAAGAATGCACCACCGGAACACCTAACAAATTCTGCAATTTATCTATGTCGATATCAATGCCCTTGTGCTTGGTCTCATCCCACATATTAAGAACTACAAGAAGCTTGCATTGCTGCTTGATTAACTGCAGGGTAAGATAGAGGTTTCGCTCAAGGTTCGTGGCATCTATTACATTTACCACTATAGCGGCTTCTTTAAGAAGCCTTACAGTAACTTCTTCGGCTTTATTCGTAGGCTCAATACTGTAGGCGCCGGGGGCATCAATTATGTCTACTCTCTCGGAGTTTTTAATAAGCACGCCTTTGGCAAATTCAACAGTAGTTCCCGGATAATTACTGGTTAAAACTTTCGCCCCGGTAAGCCTAAAAAAGACAGCGCTCTTTCCGACGTTTGGATTACCTACTAACACCACCCTCATTCCAGCTCTACCTCTATCTTTGAAGACATGCCTCGGCCTAAAGCCAAGATGCTGCGTTTAATCTCTATAATAACCGGGCCGTTTAAACAAACCGCCTTTTTCTTTAAAATTACCCCTTTTTTAACACCTAAATTCATGAGCCGAAGCTCGAGGCTTCTTCCGCCCTTGATATCGACCACCCGGGCCGGTATATTCTTCGCAACATCTAAAAGTGAAAAAATCTTCCCCTCCATAGTCATAAAATTATACCCACTTTACACTTTAATTCAAGATATACCTTAAGTCCAGTATATAGGCAAACCTTCGGAAATATTAGAACACAGGCTGCCGAGCATAGGAAATCTGCGATCATCTGCGTCAATTTAAAAGTATTTTTTAAGAATATTAAGGACGTCTCTGTTTTCGGTAAAGCTTCGACTTTTAAGAGAGCTTATAACCTTTAAGCTACTCTTTTGCCAAAGATTAAGGAAATTCTCCCATCCCCTAACATTAGCTTCTCTTTTTACCCAGGGCTCGTTTTCTAAATACTGCATGATGCCGTCGGGGAAGACGTGGTTTGCCACAGCCTTATATGTCCAATAAGTCCAGCTAAATCCCCATTTTTTGAATATATCCAATAAATCCTTAAGCCAGTTCAATTCCCCGAAGAGTCCCGCCCGATAATTTATTCCAAACTCACCGACAAATACATCGACAGAATTTCTTTGGGAAAAAATTTTGTAACGCTCCAAGCTCTTTTTAAGAACGGACTTATCCCAAAAAACTTTGTTGATATATCCGGGATATCTATAGCCGGGCCTAAAATTAAAGGTAAAATCTAAAGGCTGATAAGTATGGATGCTTACGGCGATCTTCTCGTTCAATAAGTCCTTTAAGAAATCAATCTCCTGGGCCCAGAGGTTCCCCTCCAAGAATATGGTGTGATTCTTGTCTACTTCTCTTATTTTATTAATCAGCTTGCCATAGAAGCTCTTAAGCAAGGATATTTTATCTTTTTCTAAAACCGGCTCATTTAATACGTCGTAACCGTACACACTGGCTTCGTCTTTGAATTCATTCGCCAAATACTGCCAAAGAGCAAAGGTCCTCTCCTGGAAAGATGGTTTTTTCCATAAAAGCGCTTTTCCCGAACTGTCGGCATGCCAATCGGCGTTTTGTGATCCTGGCCCGGCATGCAAATCCAAAATAATATAAAGTTTATATTTCTTTGCCCAGGATACGAGCCTTTTAAGTATCATAAGGCCTTTTTCGCTATATTTATAAGGGCTTTTTTCAATTAAGCGGTAATTAAAAGGCACTCTTACACAACTTGCTTTCCAGGAAGAAATTCTCTTTAAGTCGCCTTCAGCGATAAAGGAATTCCTAAATTCATTCTCGAATTTGGATAATTCCTTTTTGCCGTAGGTTCTAACAAATCTTTTTTTGAAAACATGTTCGGGTATATTTCTTCCGCCGAGAATATATCCTTCCATCAAAAGCCAGCTACCGAGATTTACTCCTCTTAAACTCATCATATCGATTTATTATATCACAGCCAAAAAAAAATGAAATTTTTCTTGCAAAACACTTAAAAATTGTTTATAACTAAAGTAGTAAGTAAATTTTGGAGGTTTTTATTCTTCTAACAAAGGAAACAAAAGAAATTGGAAGGGGTGAAAGAGAAAGAATTCTGTGTGACTGACGGCAATATTAATTATGCCGGTTTCCACCTTATTCTCGAAGAGTGGAAGGCGCGTTATTTTCATTATTTATTTAAGATAAAGGACGATTTAAGTGTTATTATACAAACCTGCCGAGAGATCTTCCTTAATCCAGCGCATCCAAATAAACTAATCTTAAGACCGGCCGAAAACAGTTTTTATTTTCTAAGATTTAAAAATAAATACTATAATCCTTATATTCAGATCGCTTTATTCAAACTAAAGGAATATCTAAAGGAGATAGTACAATGAAGAAAAAAAAGAAAGTAACCTTTGGCTGGGAATTAGTGCTAAACCTCTATGACTGCAATCTCGATATAATCTCGTCTAAAAATAAAATCCAGCAGTACGTAAATAAACTTTGCAGGCTGATCAAAATGAAAAAATACGGCAAGACCTGGATACCTTACTTCGGGCATAAAAAACCTCATACTAAGGGTTATTCTCTTGTACAATTAATAGAAACGAGCTCAATTACCGGGCATTTCTCTGAAGAGAAAAGAAGCGTCTATATCAATATCTTCTCCTGCAAGGCTTATGACCACAAAAAAGCCAGGGCCTTTACCAGGCAGTTTTTCCAAGCCAAAAGCGTAAAGAACACGCTCCTAACCAGGCCCTAGCTTAATTCCAAATCTAAAACCAATCCCTATATTTTAGAGAGTACTTGGTGCAATGTACTAGGTGCTTGATAAAAAATAAAATTTGCACTCTGCGCCAAGCATATAGCGCTTTCTTAATAGGCTTTCTTTAGCCGCGCGTCGGGAAAGTAATGCTTGAGGATATCTTGGTAGGAATAACCCTTATCAGCCATGCCTTTGGCGCCATACTGGCATAAGCCCTTTGCATGACCAAAGCCTCCGCCCCAAAAAATAAAATACTGGAGCCTGCCTTGCTTTGTATATTTTGTCTCTACTCTAAAAAAGCTGCTTCTTAAATCATCCAGGGCTTTACGAATCTTATATTCCGAATCGATATTCTCCTCCTCTGCCTTCGCCTTTATCTTTAAATAATTAATGTGGCCGGAGGCATTCCTTTTTATAACCCTGAGCTTGAGAATATCGCCGAAACCGAGGCTTCGATTTGTAATCTCATCTAATTCCTCTTTAGCATAAAGCCTCTGCCAGCGGAATTTGCTCTTTTGTTCTTTCTCCTGCCGGCAGAAAACCTTGGGACTATCCACTAACCAATTGTAAAGTCCCAAGGCAGTCAAAGGAAACTTTAAGCCCAAATCATTCTTGGCGTCAATTACTCCCTTAAATAACTCGGTTTCCTGGGTATGCCCTGCACAGTTGCTGGAATAATAAACATCAAAAATATCCCCCTCTCGAGCAATGACCATACCCCGGGTTTTATTGACCGCCTGATTAGTAGAGCCTCTTTCCTTGGTTGCACCTAAGTATACCTGATAAGCAACTGTATTATAAAAGTCAAAGCCTCTGCTAGAGTACATACCCAATCCCTTAAGGGCTTTAGTCCTTGCCAGAACTGCCTGAGCATAAAGGGCATGAGTCGGCCAGTCAGCTTGGACTTCCGAAGGCAAAACCCCGTAAAGGTACTCCTCCAAATTCAATTTATTTACGAGACAAATCTTACCTTCTTTAAGGATTATCTTAAAACTGCCTCTAAAAAAATTATCCACTGTTTCCGACCAGTACGCGCCCTGGCCATGAGTTAATCCGAATACGCCCAAAAGAAACATCTTATCCTTGGACTTAATAAACACGGGGCATTCTAAATTTCTTGCAAGGATCCTTGTGTCTTGGTCTATCAAAGATAAAGAATTCCGGCCAGGCTCTATGGCTATCTTATAAAGGACATTGCTATCCAGATGAAACACCGCAAACCCTTTAGCGTAGAGTACGCCGCCTAAGGTCGCCTTAAACTCAAACGAATCTATGTCTTCAGCTATGCAGACCTTCACTTCGGGCACCTCTTCATCTTCCACGAAACTAGTTACATTAAATTCCGCCTCCTTGCGATTTTTTTTTGTCTTTTCTCTTTCTCTGCGAAAAAAGTCCTCGCCTAGCTTTTCTTTAGATGACTTTAAAACAAGTTGCATCTGCCTATCTTCGGGAATCATGCTTAAAAATTTGCTTGACTCTTTAAAGCTTGCCAAATAATCCTTTATTTTAAAAAAAGAAGAAGCAAGCCTTTTGTAAACACTCTTTATGCTCGGATCCAAGCCTTTTACCCTTACTAAAGTTTTTACCGCCAAAGAAAACCGACCTTCCTGAAAATAAATATCGGCGATCCGTAAAAGCGGTAAAACAAAATAAGGGTCGATTTGCAAAGACTTGTTGTAATACTTGAGGGCATCCCTGCGTTTTCCTAAATCTTCGTAGGCTAAACCGGAATAAAAACAGGCTTTCTCATCTGAAGGATTTCTAGCCAGATATTCTTCTAAGAAATTTACCGCCTTTTTTGCCTGGCCCGATAAACAGCTTAGCCTTCCAAGATGAAAAAGTATGGGAGGCGTTTTATGTTTTAAATAAGCCTTTTCTAAAAGGGAGACTGCCTGGTCTAAACTTCCTTCATCCTCATATAACAAGGCGAGATTCAAGTAATAAAATTCGTTATCTTTAGACTTGTCTATTTGATCTCTACATAAGTCTAGGGCTTGAGTCAAATCCTCCTGATTGGATAATCGGGCTAAATCTTCCCGGGAATCCTGGGCTAAACAACCGAAAATTAAAAAAATAGAAAATATAAATAAGGATAGTTTCTTCATAGTCTCCTTAAGCCGGAATTTTGCCTTAGCAAAATACATATAAAGAATATGATTATTATTGAAAATATTGCAAGGGCCAACCTCTGCGTCGCCCAGTCAGAAAATCAAATATTATATAACCGACAGGCGCAAGGCCTCTACCTATAAATAATCACATAACGTTTAGGTATTATATGGCGGGGCTGGTAAATATTCAAGAGGCATTAAATAATCTCAGTAATCTAGATTTAATCTCTGCAATCAGATCTTCAATTAGATAATTTATCTTTTACTATTTGGCTTACTTCTTTGGAGTCGGCTCTGCCAGCAAGTTTTTCCAGCGAAAGCTTCATGACCTTGCCCATATCCTTAATCGAAGAGGCGCCTAGCTCTAAAACAGCTTCTTCTATTATCTTTACAATCTCTTCTTTAGGCAGGCTTTGCGGCAAGTAGCCTTCCAGTACGGCAATCTCAGAATTTACCTGGATAAGCAAATCTTGGCGGGTTGACTTTTCAATCTGTTCCTTTGAGTCTAAAAGCTTTTTTTTCTGTTTTTTTAAAACATCTATTACCTGGACGTCATCCAGGATTTCCTTTTTTAAATTAATAGCCTGATTTTTAAGCTCGGCCCGCAGAAAACTTAAAAACTGAGCCTTGTCTTTTTCTTTAGCTTTTAATGCCCGGACATAATCAGCGTAAATCTTCTCTTCCAACATGATTAGAAATTATAACATATTTGCCTATGCTTACAAAGGGAAACTCAGCTTATTTTTTTCTTAGCGAAGCGACAAAAAAGCCCTCGAAAATCGGGGTAGGTATAATTCGCTTAGTAAATACCATCTCCTTGGAGAAAGATCTTGTATTCCATTCCAGCAATCCCTGCCTAAGGTTAGCGAAAGGCAGGCTTATCTTTTCAAGATAAACCTTGTCTTTAAATTTATTCAAAGCCCAATTAATGACCTGCTCGTTTTCCTCAGGAGAAAAGGTACAAGTAGAATAGACAAGCCTACCCCCCGGCTTTAAGGACATAATACCTGAGAAAAGCAGGCGTTTTTGCTTATGCTGAGCCTCTTTTATCTTTCTCGGTGACCAATACGAATAAGACTTAGGGTTGTGGACTAAGAAATTTGCTTCGCTGCTGCAGGGAGCGTCTACTAAAACTTTATCAAAATAATCAGCATGGTTCCTAAAAAAGATTGTCCCGTCTGCCAAGTAGGTCTTTACAAGTCTTTCCTGGCCCTGATTTTTTAAGTTTGCAAGGAGTTTATAGAAACGTACCTTAATCTTCTCAACCGCAACTACTTGGGCCTCCCCTCTAGTCTCCGAGACTATTTGAGTAGTTTTTCCTCCTGGGGCTGAACATAAATCAAGAATTCTTTCGCCCTCTTTGGGCTCTAAAAGCATAACCGCAACCATACTGGAAAGATTCTGAAGATAGATAAAGCTCTGTTTATAGAAATCAGTAGCCTGAAATTCTCTCTGACTTGGCTTAACCAAAATAAAGGCGCTATTGTACCAGTCGACTCTTCTAAACTGTATATTCGCTGATTTAAGTCTTTGAGTTAAAGTCTTAATATCTATTTTAATTAGGTTAGCCCTAAAGGTGGTATTCTTGTCGGTAAGAAAGGAACTTAAAACTGCAGGGTATTCTTTAGGATAAATTCTTTTTATCCTTTCCAAAAATTGTGCGGGAAGTCTATAGAGTAGTTTATCCATAATATACGAGTTCTACGAGTTATCGAGTTAGAGGAATTAAATAAGTTATAGCCCGCAGCTCGTTGAGCCAGCTAACTTGTTAACTAATGAAGGGGCCCTGCTTGGCAAAGAATTTTCCCCCAAAATGAAAAAGTAAATCAGCCTCTTCTTTCCAGACAATATTATCAAAGTCAAAAATTCCTTCCACGACCTCAGCATAAACCGGTTCTCCAAAAAACAAGAAATGATCACCTATCTCTTTTATATCAATTAAAGAACACTCAATATTTGCTATACATTCTTTAATCTTTGAAGCCTTGGATAATTTTAAGGCTTTTTCTCTGGTAAGAGGAGCTTTCTGGAACTTATCAATATCTCTTCCGGAATTACTCCCGCAAAATACAGCCTTATCTTTTAACTGCCAGGAAGGGATATTAATTATAAACTCCTTACTTTTCCTGATAAGCTCGCTTGATAAGTGCTTCTTGGCTAACGCGACTAAAAGGCATGCCGGGGTATGTGAACAGGGCGAATGCCAGGCACAGGTTGTAATATTATCTTTATCCTTATATGAACAACTAACCAGGATTAAGTTCCCGGAGTTAATAAGCCGGCAAGCCCTCTTCTTATCCACCTCTTTCTTCATCTTATCTCCTTTCTCAATAATCTCGACGGCAACCCCACTATCCCTCTACACCTCTTCATATAACGGTCGTTATGAAAAGAGGTGTAGTAAAAACGAAAAACAAAACATCACTTCTTTCTCTCTTTGAACAGCCGCTTTTCTATCCTTTTTAAATACTCTTGCGCTTTGTGCCCCAAATAGCCTTGAGGACATAGCTTATTTGGTAGCCTTGGGTCGTGTCTACCGATATGCATCAATTCTTTCTCCAATTCTTTAAACATAATTATTCGCTTAACAAAATTTAACCCTCTAAACTTTAAATTGCAACATTTAGCCATAAATTTCTCATATTTAATATTTAAACCTTGGAAATCCCAGCTCGTCTGGATCAAATAACCAGGATCATCGATTTTGTCAGCAACGATAAATCGTAAATAAGGACGTATCTGATTCCTTTCGGCAAGGCTCTTTAATTCTTTAAAATAATTATAAGGGTTAATAAATACGCTATTTTGAAGCATTCCAAAACCCAATTCCCGGAGCTTTATTCGCAAATTATCCCTTGCTCCTCTATATTTCTCAGGAATATCAAAAACAACTATAAACCATTTGCCTATCCACTTTCCTTTCTTCTTCTCTATAGATAAACTCCAATTTATCCTATCCTCTCCCTTAAGAGAAGGTTTTAAATATACTTTTTTTCCAGTAACAATATCATTAATGTATCCGTGCTTTTGAAGAAATAGCAATTCTTTACGAAGGGCTTTCCTGAGGTCGGAATAACCCCTGGAGCTATCCAACGATGCTTCGCGCCAGAAAGAATAGGGATCTAGAAGAGCCTCTAATATATCCTCGAATGTAAGGTCACAATTCTTTAGAAAGATTAGTATTTTTTCTCTTAAAGTAAGTATAGACATAATACTTTCCTATTACACCTCCTTACCTAACGACCGTTATGTAAGGAGGTGTGGACAGGGATATATTTTATGGCTAATGAAGGCTATAATCAATATTTATTTGTACCAGATAATCTAAGGTCTTTAATCACGCGGACCCCCTCGCAGCCCTTTTTTACGGGCGTAGTTAACAACCTGGCTATACTCGTCCTGCGTAATCCTTCTTGAAAGTTCCTTATACCTGTAGGCTTTGTGACAAGGCCTATACTGGTCCATAATATTTATATAGGTATTGCAAGATATATTTCCGGCGATAAAATCAATGACTTCGAACGAACCGGAAAGATCATTAGGAAGAACCAAATGCCTTATAAGCATGCCCTTTTGAGCAATGCCCTGGTCATCTATTACCAAGTCGCCGACCTGCCTATACATCTCTAATAAAGCAAGCTTACATACCTGCCAGTAGTCTTGGGCTTGGGAATATTTTCCAGAGTTACTATCATCGGAATATTTAATGTCAGGCATATATATATCGAAAATCCCTTTAAGTTTCGCTAAAATTCCCTCTAAATCATATCCGCCGCTATTATAAACCAAAGGGAGCCTTAAACCCTTATCCCTGGCGTAGACTAAAGCCTCTATTATCTGAGGAACAACATGGGTGGGACTTACAAAATTTATATTCTCGGCACCTAATTCTTGAAGTCCAAGCATAATTTTCGCCAAGCCGTAAGCTTCAATTTCACTACCCTCGCCTAAATGGGAAATAGTGTAATTCTGGCAATAAACACAAGCAAGATTGCAAAAAGAAAAAAATATCGTCCCTGAACCCCCGCGTCCCACCAGCTCCTTTTCTTCCCCAAAGTGAAGGTTAAAACTGGAAACCCTAGCCAAACGGCCGGTCTTACAGAAGCCGAGCTCCTGGCTAATTCTATTTACTTTACATAACCGGGGACAAATGCCGCACCGGCTTAAAAAGGAAACTAAATCATCCCTTATCTTAAACAGCTCACCTTGAGAAAACTTTAGATAGCAAGGCTCATAGTTCGACATAAGCAAAAGCTCATCAGGCTAGGGTTTAAGTTTACTGGCTTCCGGCCGAAATCCAGCCAGGGTATTTAAATTGTAGCACGTCCTGGTAATAGTCACAATTTTTTCTTGGAAAAAGTAAAAGCCCAAGCTACAATAGACCTATGCGAATATATAAAAATCTAGTCTTAGATAAATTCCAGGAAGAAGCTATAAATGCCATAGATAATCAGGAATCAATCCTTATCTCCGCTCCCACCGGCGCAGGTAAAACTCTAGTCGCTGAATATGCGATTGATTCGGCAATAGCCAAAAATAAAGGAATAATCTACACAGCTCCGGTAAAAGCCTTAAGTAATCAAAAATACAGGGACTTTAGAAAACTCTACAAAGACAAGGTAGGAATTCTTACCGGAGACGTGAGCATAAACCCGGGCTCGCCTATTATGATAATGACCACCGAAATATTCCGAAATGTAATCTTAACCGAGCCGAAAAGGCTGGACAATAAAGAATGGATAATTTTCGACGAAATACACTACTTAGATGATTTTGAGCGGGGAACGGTCTGGGAAGAATCAATCATGCTAATGCCCAGACATCTGAAAATCTTAGCCTTAAGCGCTACCGTACCTAATATAGATCAAATAACCTTATGGATAAGAACAATACACCACATACCCATTAAAGTAATTAAAGAAGACCGAAGGCCGGTTCCTCTTAGTTTTTATTTCCAATGCAACGACCAAATATTCTCCACTCTTAGAGGCTTGCGGAATTCAGAGCTAATATCGGAAAATTTCCCCAAATCCCGCAGAAAAGACCAAAGACTGTTTATGCAACTTAAGCCTAACCGGATAAATACGATTTTCAAGCACTTAAAGGAAGAAAATCTTCTTCCCTGTATTTATTTTAGCTTCTCAAGAAAGCGTACCGAAATCTTTGCCCAGGAATTAGCAATGTATAATTTTTTAAATCCGGAAGAAAAAAAAGAAATAACCAGCCTCTATGAAAAGCTACTTAAAACCTTTGACTTAGAGCACGAACCTACTTCACTCTATTTGTTTGACCTGGTAAAAAACGGTATAGCCTTTCACCATGCCGGGCTTCTTCCTACACTTAAAGAGGTTATTGAAAGACTGTTTACCTCCAAGCTTCTTAAAGCTATATTTACCACTGAAACCTTCGCTCTAGGCATAAATATGCCGGCAAGAACAGTTATTTTTGACGATCTTAGGAAATTCTACGGACAATACCACCGAAATATTAAAACCAGGGATTTCTACCAGATGGCCGGCCGGGCCGGGAGGCGGGGAATCGACAAAAAAGGGTTTGTCTTTATGAGGATAAACCCCTTCAATGTTTCAAAGCGTGAACTTAAAGAAATAATCTACGGAGAGTCCGAAGAAATTAAAAGCCAGCTGAGAAGTAACTACGCAACTATCCTTAACCTCTATAAAGATATGCAAGAGAAAATATACGACATATACCCCCTTTCTTTTCACTACTTCCAGTCAAAAGAAAGGAAAAAAGAAGACGTGCTGAATCTACTTAAAAATAAAATACTGCTCTTGAAAGAATTGGACTATATAACTTCCGATAACAAATTAAGCTGGAAGGGTGAATTCGCTTCAAGAATGTACAGCTATGAACTCCAGATAGGCCAACTTTATGAAAACGGGTTCTTGGAAAGCCTAAGCGAAAAAGAGCTTGCCATATTAATATCATCGCTTGTATACGAGCCGAGAAGAGGGCAAAGAAAGCCTACTTTAGGCAAATACACCCAAAGAATGCAGGGCCTTCTCGAATCAACTATAAAGCAAATCCATAAAACGGAGAAAAAATATAGAGTTTATCCTCTGTCCAAAAGATTCTATTTTCATCTATCGCAGCTTACCTGCCTTTGGTTCGACGGAATAGAATTCTCTAAGCTTGCCCAATTTACCGATATAGACGAAGGAGAACTTGTAAGATACCTGCGGATGAATATACAGGTATTGCGGGAACTGCTTTCGTTTGAAGGCGTTAAGGAAGATTTCAAGAAAAAAGTAAAAAATGTATTAAAAAGAATAAACCGTGATGTAATCGATGCCGAGAAACAACTCAGACAGGAAATCTGACTTCTGCAAAAATGTCATCTGTGACCATCTGTGTCCCCTAATCTGTGATCATCTGCGTCTAGTAGAAGACTTGCCGGGGACCCCTTTTTAAGACAGTAACGCCATTTTTACTTACAAAATATTTTTTTCTGTCTTCGTCGGCGTTATAGCCTACCAAGGAGGATTCTTCAAGGATATTGAACCTGTCAATAATGGCTTTCCTTATCTTGGTTTTCTTCCTAATATGAGTAAAATCCATAATTATAGAATCTTTAATTTCGGCTCCTTCTTCGATTACAACCGCCCTTCCCAAAACAGAATTCTCTATTTTAGCCTTCTGAATAATGCAACCTTCGCTTATTAAGGAATTACTTATCAAGCATTCATTGATTTTTGCGGGAGGACAATGGACGGTCGAACCGTAGACAGGCCAACTGGAATTCGATAAATCCAGAAGCGGCCTTTGACCTAAAAGATCCATGTGGGCTTCGAAGAATTCGTCTATGGTGCCTACGTCTCTCCAATAGCTTTGCTCTTCATATTTCTTTATACCGGGTATATTATTAGCGGAAAAATTGTAAGCGAATACTTTCTTTGATTTAATAAGGGGAGGCATGACATCCCTTCCAAAATCATGCGTGGTCTGACTGTGAGTATCTTTCTCCAGCACTTCAAGTAATACCTTAGTATTAAATATATAGTTACCCATGGATACATAAGAATAATCTTTATTGCCGGGTATAGCCTTAGGATTTGAGGGCTTTTCTTTAAATCCGGTCACCCGGCAAGAAGGATTGACTTCCACTATACCGAATGAAGAGGCCTCTTGTCTTAGCTTGGGCATGCAGGAAATAGTCACGTCCGCCTTATTTTTCACATGAAAATCAATTATCTGCCTTATGTTCATCCGATAAACGTGGTCAGACCCGAAGACCGCCACCAAAGAAGGGGAAAAATCCAAAATAAGATTTATATTCTGATAAATAGAATCAGCGGTTCCTCTATACCATTGTTTCAAAGAATCTTTCCGCATTTGGGGAGGCACAACCGTAATAAAATGCTTGCTAAGCATCCCCTGCCTTTTCCAGCCGCTTCTTATATGTTCGATTAAAGACTGCGACTTATACTGGACAAGCACATAAATAGAGTAAATCCCGGAATTGACGAAATTACTTAAAACGAAATCAATAATTCTATATTTGCCCCCGAAAGGAACCGAAGGCTTTGACCGCTCTAAAGTAAGAGGGTCAAGCCGCTGGCCCTTTCCTCCGGCCATTATCATTGCCAGAACTTCACCTTTTAACATAGTTTAATAATTTTAACACTTTTAAGTCTTTTCTCAAGAAAACTTTAGGCAAGCCTATCTTGACCTAACGCTCTATTATTGCTTCTATCCTATGAGAGGCCTTTTTCTGATCCTCCACTATATATTCACCAAGGCAAACAACCTCATATATATCGGAATGAGTAGTTATTAAAGGTGCTATGAGTTTAAAATTATCGATTTTCTGTTTAGGGGTAAACCCTAAAGAGGTATCCTGAAGTAAATCCCCTATTCCTAAGCGACGGTTGGTCCTCTCGCCAAACGGCCTATATGAAATAACCCTTAAGGCGGTCGGCCCATCGGTTAAAGCCGACAACACTTCTTTACTGGCGGTATTTATATTGATCCTTCCTCTTGCTTGAAACTGGGGTTCCAGGATAAAATTCAAAATCAAAAGAGGCTTATCTTCCTCGTTGCGCAAGTTTATCTCAAGGGATTCTGAATCGTCCTTGATCTCGATATTTCCGTAATTTAACCATCCTTTATCAAATGCGAAAGGCCCGAGATAGCCGGAAATCTCATCTCCCAGTTTTATATCCACGCTCAAGGAAGAGCTACTATCCTCGCTGGCTAAGATCTTAAGTGAATATATCCCCTCTGCAATATTAGGCCACCTCCATACTCCGGTATCGCCCTTACGCGAAGAATAAAATCCTTCCTCTGTCTCCTCAAAGGCCCCTCCTAAAAATGAACCGAAACCCAGATGTTTTCTAAAAGAAGTAAACTTATCTGCCAGAAGACTTATACTTCGTAAGTCAAATTTCTCCCAGGCAAAATCGGAAGCCACGTCATTAGCATATCCTATATTTATGAAAGGATTATTTTGAACAACTTGCTCTCTTACGTCATGATAGAAAACCTCAAGGGTAACCGGATCAATCTCCTTCATTCCGGGGTTATCGTTTCGCTCGCCGGGCGTTGCTTTAGCTAAGGATTCGGAAAAGAACCAAGCGTCAAAAATACCGTTGGCATCATTATCCCAGAAAAGAGTAGGGTCTGACTTTTCAACGCTGGTAAAATCGGATACCTGCTCGGATTTATATTCGACCGTATCGACGACTCTTGCTTGGGAATCTTTTAATGTGACTTTGGCTTTTTTATTGGGAATAATATCGTCGTTTCCTTCCACGGCGCCGGTAAACTGAAGTTGAACCGATGACATACCCCATGTTTTCTGAAAGAAAATACCGTTATTGCGCAAGAATAAAGCGCAGTCTCTGTCGTCTTTGTCAATACTCAGGATTAAATGCTGATAAGCCTCTATCTGCGTGCCTTGCGGAATAAGAGCCGGCCAGCCTAAGCTTCCGCCTCCTTCCTGGGTTATCTCTACCGTAAAATCGCTGATATCTATAGAATAAGGGCTTATATTCAGGATTTCGATAAATTCAGTATCAGGCTCCTGCGAAATGACCAGGCTTTTAAAACTGGCGATTTCAACTAAAGAATTATTCTGAATAGTAAGAGTTAAATTGTCGTTAATATACACAGGCTCAGAGAAAATCATCCCGTCCCGGGCGTCTCTTAAGTCTTTGCCGGCAATGCTTACATCTCCGATATAACCGCCAGGGCTGTTTGCGAATACCTTTATATAAAAATAACCGCTTTTATTAACCGCGAACACCCACTTGCCTTCTCCGCTCTTGCCGCTGGCAAATTCAGCGTTTTCATAAAACCCGTCTTTCCAAACCCAGGCTCCCTTAGGATCTTGATCTTGGATTGTGACTAATTCCGAAGAAGGCTTGGCCAATATCTCATTTATTACTAAAGATTCCCTGCCTCTTACGGAAATATGCTCAAGTCCATCCTTCTTATCCAAACTAATAAGCTCAATATGGCTCACATAACACTCCTCATCATCAAAAGGCTTGATTTTGACGCTTAAAGAGCCTGCTTCGACGTTTACTTTGGAAAACAAGCCTTCCCCGGCGTAGACATCGCAGTCTGAAATATCACCGACGCTTACGTATCCCACCGGAGAACCCCTAAAAGGGCTATGAAAAAAACAGAAATATTGCCCATCTTCAATATCCAGATTCTGGATACTAAAGGTAGACTCTCCGGAAGATGGCAAAGCCACGAAATATCCTCCTTTGTTAATAAAGCCTCCGCCGGAAGGACCGGGCAGGTCGACTATTTTATAGAATTTATCTAGCACAGTCTGCTCAAAGTCTTTATCCTGGTAGTCTATAAAATTTGCCGCCTTCTGGAAAGGAGAAGACACGCCGGACAATAGAAAGTTTAAAACGACATCTCTTGGAAAATACGTGTTTAAATAAACTCTTAGTTCTTCAAAATAATCAACTTCGCGCTCTTTCGAATATACCGTAAAATAATCCTTAAATCTTACGTCCTTGGGCACTTCCAGCAAATCCAGAGCTTCTTCGGTAACCAAAAACAACCTGTCATCTCCGTAACCCTGCTCATCAGGCTCATCAACGCCTTCGTTAGATTCATCGAACAAGCCGTCAAAATCATTGTCAATGCCGTCTACGGATAAAAGCGGGTTATCAGAATCATCGTCTATGTTATTCTTACCGGGTGCTTTATCTTGGCCGAAGCGCCTTTCTACCAAGGAAGCTTTTTTATTTATCCCAAGGGAAGAAAACAAAGGGTTTATATCGATCTCAGAAAAGTCTAGCCCATAAGCGGGAGAGCTTCTTTCACCGCAGTAATTCAAGTTTAGTTTTCCGGCTTCATCAATCACTCTTAAGGCAAACCTTCCATAAAGGCCTCCTTGCGAGTTCTCGACTCTAAACCAAAGGCTTTCATTTTCCGCATCCTCGTTTAAATCAACATCCTCGCCCTTAATCTGATCGTAGAAAAAATCGTTGAAGCTGTCGCTTTTATTACTCTCTTTATCCAAGGAAAGAAATTCCGAAGCCAGAACAATTCCCGCCTCAGCCAAGTACTGAGCTTTAATACTGTCTAAATAAATTCGGGAATGCCTTACTTCGTAAAAAGTAAGAACTAACAAAGAAAGGCCTATGATTAAAAGAACCGATAAAACCGCTATGGTTACAATTAAAGCCTGGGCTTTTTTATTCATTCCTGGGCTTCCTCCTGAATCCGAAAATAAGTAATAAACTCCTCCTCGATTTTTTTTGTCTCTAAATCGCAGCTTACTTTCAGAATAACTTTGCGCAATTTTATGTCAGTAAAAGGCTGAAAATCCTCAGATGAAATACTCCACTCAAGATCCCCTTCTTTTCCTGACGAATCTTCAATGATATTAAAAGTCTTTATCGCCGAAAGCTTCTCTTTGGCAAGAAAAGACATATCCATAAGCATACTTGATATCCTGAGCTGGCGTAAGCCCAAGGGAAACATGTAAAATGCCGCCATAAGGCCTCCGGCTAAAATCGACACCGCGATAAGAACCTCAATAAGTGTAAATCCTTTATTCTTATTTTTCATCCTTGATTGATAAGGGTTTGTAAATCCGTATATCAGTATAGGAGGCCGCCGATAGTAAAAATAGGGAAAAACAGGCTTATTACAATAAAACCCACTATTACTCCCATAAGAAGGATTAGAAGCGGCTCAAGCAAAGATATAATTCCCGATAAAGAAGTGCTTATATCTTCCTCGTAATCAGAGGCTATTTCTAAAAAAACCGAAGAAAGCTTGCCTCCCTCCTCAGCCACATTTACGATTCTGACTAATGAAAGCGGAAAAATCTCCGCTTCCTGCATGCTTGCTGAAAGAGCCTGGCCTTGTTCCACTTTCTCCAAAAGAAAATCGATGGCTTCTTTAAGTAAAGGATCAACTACCACTTCTTTGGTAGCAACCATAGACTTCACTAAAGGAACTCCCGAAGAAAGCATAACCCCCAGAGAATGGCAAAACCGCTCAATGGCTATATCTTTAAGAAAGCTGCCCATGACCGGTATTTTCCACCTGTAAATATTAATCTTATAAGCCCCTCGGGGACTCCGCCTGGCTAAAAAATATAAGAAAACAAAACCGGCAAAGAGAAAAATGAAAAGATAACCCCACTTACCGAAAAAGCCCGAAGCGCTTATAAGAAATAAAGTTACCGGGGGAAGATCTCCTCCCAAATCTTCAAATATTTTCGTAATCGAAGGCACCACAAAAATCATAAGAATAGACAAAACTACTATTGAAGTCACAAGTATAAGCAAAGGATACATAACCGATGAAACAACTTTTTGCTTAAGCCGGCGCGACCGCATCAAAAAATCAGAAAGCTCTTTAAGACAAGAGGCGAGCTTGCCGCTTATTTCTCCGGCTCTAATCATATTTATATAAATCTGGGGAAAGACATTCATGTGATGCTCAAAGGCTTCAGAGAGAAATTCTCCCTCCTGAATACGCTGAATTACGTCTTGGACTACCTTTTTCATTTTGCACCTGGGCATCTGTTCATAAATAGTATCGAGGCTCTTTAATATAGAGATTCCTGACTTCATGAGCATGGAAAGCTGCCTGGTAAAATCTAATACGCTTTTTTTCATATTTTTTCCCTACATTATTTACACAGATGATCGCGGATAGGTTTGCCTGTGATCATCCGCGCTCTTCGTCGGTAATCATCTCTGCCCTACGGGAATATAGACAATTTCCTCATAGGTAGCCGTGAAATCCTTATAACTTAAGGTAAGAACTATTTTAACTGCCTTAGGTATAGTGTCTGAACTGTCAAACCACTGACTGCCGTCAAAAAAGCTAAAATTTAAACTTTCTATATTAAATCCTATTTCTTGCTCCTTGTCAAAGGTATTGAAATCGAAATCGCAGCTAGATTCCCTTCTTATCAAAGCCTTCTTCGAAACATCAAATAGATAACCGACTTCTCTTAAACTCTGCTCAGCAGGGTAGATAAAAAAAATCGATCGGCTATCCGCCTTAAAAACGCTTACTTCTTCAGGAACAAAAATCTGATCAATTCTAACTGAAGAAGAAACCTCTTTAGAAATCCTTAAAAAAATATTTTTAAGGCTCTGATAACTCTTGGCCAGAACCTGACTCTGACCCCAGGACAAAATAGCACCCCTGAAAATTGTTCCTGTTAAAACAATAACGGTAAGTAGAATGCTGACGGCAATAAGTACCTCTATAACGGTGAAAGTCTTATTAGATTTCACTTCTTATCCGGAGTAAGGCAAGACTATCTTCTCCTAAAAAAGAGGGTCCGCTGCAATCTTTCAATTAAAGTCTCTTCTTTAACGGTCCAAGACCACTGCGCGGGAGTCGGGTCTTCCTCATCCTGGGCAATGGACCCGCTATTGTCTGCGTCGAAACCGGCTTTGACCCGGAAAAGATGGCTGCCAAGATCAAGTCCCGAAAAACTTATACTGTCTGCTTCTTGCCATACAGACCAAACCGAACCGTCTAAAGAATAGCTAAACAAGGATCCTTCACGTGATGCCTCGTAATAAAAAGTAGCATCTTTATCCGAAGTTAAGGAAGAAGGCGCACTGATTATACGGGTATCGGGAACTGTTACTATCAAGTCTATCTCGTCGGAATATATACCGGAAACATTACCGGCGTTATCTTCGAATCTAACGTAAACTGTCTTTTTTCCCGAGATATCGGGATTTCTTAAAACCCAGTTATCGACAATAGGGGTGAATTTAAAAGGCTCTTCCATTTCTGTATCGAATATTCCGTCGTTGGAAATATATATATACTTTACTCCCGAAAGCTCGTCTTCTACGGTAATCTTAAGCACGGCATAGGCTGAATTCGTAATAGGATCGTCATTGTTTATCACCATACTGCAGGCAGGGGGCGTGGCATCTATAATAAAACTCCAACTCTTTACTGCCTGATTTCCGGTAATATCTTCCGCTTTCACTAAAACTATATTTTCGCCGTCTTCTAAAGAAGCTTTATAGAAAAATAGCTCCTCTTCCTCATCGAAATCTCCGAAAATACTCTCCTCATTAAAAATAAATTCCAAGCTCTCGGAATCAAGACCCGAAGTTATATCCTTTATTCTGCAGCTAAGCTCTATGTCTTTTTCGGAAACCAGAGCACCAGCTGAAGGTAAAAGCTCACTTATAGAAGGAGGGGTGGTATCGACCCAGATATCAAAACCTATGGGAGGACCCCAGGTATCTTCACTTACCGAAGGCATTACATAGAAAGTATGCGCTCCATCGGAAAGAGCATCGGCAGAATATTGGTAGGAAGCGCTGGTTGTATCTATCACTTCATCGGGCGGCTCATCCAAAGATACGCTGAAACCCCTTATCAAAGTAGGAGGATTCAAG
Source organism: Candidatus Omnitrophota bacterium (assembly GCA_016932855.1). GTDB lineage: Bacteria > Omnitrophota > Gorgyraeia > Duberdicusellales > Duberdicusellaceae > JAFGCB01. The sequence continues at coordinate 60,777 of JAFGCB010000030.1, forward strand.
AAAACCAGCCAATAAAAATAAGGATCATTGTCTTTCTGCCAAGTCTCGGGCCTTATTTCGAACCCCCCGATATTGGTCTTTGCTCCCAACTCAGCTATTTCATATTTAACTTCACCCACAAGGCTTGGAAAATAATAGCCTTCCCCGAAAGAAACCAGTAAGTCGGAGCTATCAATTTCTACAGGTACGGCGAACTCCTGACCCATAACAAAATAAGTAAAAATATTCTTGGAGGAAGCGGTGGAGTTTACGTTCGCGCCGACACTTATAAAAGAAATTTTATATTTTGAAGAACCCATATCATCTGCCTGAACCAGGGAAAACAGAAAACAAAAAACAGAAAACAGAATAATTATCTTAATCTTACGCATCATTCGCCTAATACTCTTAATACTTCCTGAACCGAAGTTTTTCCCTCAATTATTTTGGCAAAACCGTCCTGCCTTAAAGTTTGAAAACCCCGCAACTGGGCGTGGCTTCTAATCTCATCGGAGGATGCCTTATTTACAATCAAATTATCAAAAGTAGAATCTAATTCCAAGACTTCAAAGATTGCAACCCTGCCTCTAAAACCGGTCCGGTTGCATCGCTGGCATCCCTGGGGCTGAAATACCTTGATTTCCTTATCAGAAAAAGAAATGGCAAACCCTAAGGCCTTCTCTAAATCAGCTAAAGACATATCCTTCTGCTGTCTGCACTCATCACAAAGAACTCTTACCAGCCTCTGGGCAATAACTCCTTTTAAAGAAGAAGCAACCAGAAAAGGCTCAAGGCCCATATCTATAAGCCTGGTAACTGCCGAAGAAGCGTCGTTGGTATGTAAAGTAGACAAAACTAAATGGCCGGTTAAGGCTGCCTGAATCGCAATTTCGGCTGTCTCCAGATCTCTTATCTCGCCGACCATCACTATATCGGGATCATGCCTTAAAATAGAACGCAGACCCTGAGAAAAACCAAGCCCTACGCCGGGATTCACCTGGATCTGTTTGGCAAAATCTAAATGATACTCAACCGGGTCTTCTATGGTTATTATGTTTTTCTGAACGCTTTTAATCTCCAGAAGCGAAGCATAAAGAGTTGTCGATTTTCCCGAACCCGTAGGCCCGGTCACAAGGACTATGCCCGAAGTCTGCTTTAAGAAATGCCTGTATTTCTCAAGATTTTCTTTTGAGAACCCCAGCTCCCCTAAAGTAAAAACCCCTTTTTCTCTTTCCAGAAGCCTTAATACTATACTTTCCCCTTCCACTAAAGGAATCACCGATACCCTTACGTCAATGGGCCTTGCGGATACCTGAACCTGAAATCCTCCGTCCTGCGGCTTCCTGCGTTCAGCAATGTCTAAATTGGCCATAATCTTCAAGCGGGCAACAATCGCGCTATAAAGATAGCGCGGAGGGGCCTTAAAAAGCTGAAGCACCCCGTCAATCCGAAAACGAATACTCACTTCATTTTTTTTAGGCTCAATATGAATATCACTGGCCCTGGAGTTTACCGCTTCAGCAATCAACAAATCCACCAGTTTTATTACCGAAGGCTTATCGTCCTGTGATTTAACTTCCTCAACCCCGGTCTTATCCTCAGAAGCGCAAAAGGTTTCAATAAAGGCGTCGAGGCTATCTTTAGCGACAAGATAAGGCTTAATAAATAAACCCGTATGGAAACGCAGCTCCTCAATAGGCTCCCGCCTGAAAGGATCGGCAAAACCTACTTTTAATACCTCTCCTTCTTTTTGCAAAGGCGCTATTCTATATTTAGCCGCAAAACCCGAAGGAAGCAAAGATAAGGCATCTTTATCAGGGACAAAATCTTCCAAGGAAAAAACTTCTATGTGCAGCTTCCGGGAAAGAAAGCCTACGAGGCTTTCCTCATCTATCAGCCCTAGGCCCCTTAGGGCCTCGGCAAGAGTAGAACGGCTCCTTTCCTTCTCAATATCCAAAGTAACCGCCTGTTCTTGGGTTATAAGTCCTTGACTCACTAGATCTTTAATTAAAGGGTCTTTTAGTTGCTTATTCTCTTTCTCCATCTTTATATTACCATATTGTGAATAAATCCTGCCAGGGCTTAGCTTCCGAATTCAATTTTCGGCAAAGCTCTAGATATAATAAATATCGCTTCAGCCAAAGCAAGTACTAACAAAAAAAGAGAGACTAAATTCTTACCCATAACTATAAATATACCCACTAAGCACCAAATAAGGGTAAAACTGTAAAGAGCGCATAAAGCCTTCTCTGTGCTATAACCTGAGCTTCTAAAAAGCAGAAATATATGGTCGTCGCTCTTTTTCACCGGAAGTATTCCTTTTCGTAAACGTATAAATATAAGAAATAAGGTGTCAAATATAGGGACTGCCAAGATAAATATAGGCACAAATAAAGCAAGTTTAGTAATAGGCAGTTTAATCGTATGGGTCAAAGTAGCGTAATCACCGTACATGCTTAAACTTGCCAACATAAATCCTAAAAAGTGGCTGCCTGAATTTCCCATATATAGGCTGGCCGGAGGGATATTAAAAAAAAGAAAAATGAGTAAACTTGCCGAAAGGCTAAGGTATAAATAAACAAGCGAAAACTCCCTGCAAATAAAAGAAATCCAGAGAAAGGAAAGCGAAATAATAAGAGCTATACCCCCGCATAAACCGTCAGCAATATCTAAATGGTTAAAGGCATGGGTAACACCCATTATCCATAAAAAGGAAAACAGGTAGTTCAGCCATCCGGGTAAGAAATAAATTTGAATTCTCTTTCCGTATAAAAGAAACAGAAATACCAGCAGCAGCTGGATAATAATCCTCGTGCGTAAGGAAAAATCCTTAAGATCATCAAGAAGCTCCACGGCCAGTACTATAAAAGAAAAAGTAATAAGCCAGATAAGCTCGAAAGGAAGCTCTGGTTTACGGCGAAGTACATAAAATAGATATGTTAAAATAAAGGAAAGAGAGAGACCCATTCCCCCTATATAAGGAATACCTTTTTGAGACTTGAACAGATTAAAACGTAAACAAAGCCCTCTAAAAGAAATAAGAAAAATAAAGCTTAATACTGACGAAAGAAAGCAAATGACAAAAAAATCCCCCATAACTTATTATTTTATGCCAATTCTTTGAAATAATCAATGAGGAAAATTCTGACATTGAAAGCGGGGTTTGCTGAAAAATCCCTGACAAGGCAACCGAGAATACAATTACAGCTGCCGGTAAATAGTATCGATCTGCTTTATCATTCTCTCCTTTGACCAATACTCAATGTCTAATCTTTCTCTATAAGCCCTGATCTTGACCTGCCAATCAGAATAGTTATCCAAAATACTGCTGACCCCCTTAGATAGCCCCTGCCAGTCTCCGGGCTTTACAATTATCCCATTTTTATTATCGTCTATGATATCTCTTATTCCTTGGGTATCAGTCACCACAAGCGGTATTCCTGAGATGGCCGCCTCGATTACTGACAGCGGCAACCCTTCCCATAAAGAAGACAGAACAAAAACCGAAGCTTTTGAAAACAAAGGCAAAACATCATCCACCCAGCCTTCTAATATAACATTCTTCTTAAGTCCTGAAGCCTGTATCTGACGAGACACTTCTTCGCGATAGGGTCCGTCTCCGGCTATTAAAAACTTAAGGCTACGGCCTTTGCCCAGAATATACTCTGCCATTCTTAAGAAATAATTAAGGCCTTTTTGAGGCTTTAAAGACGAGACGGTAATAATTACCTTGCCGTCAATACTGCCCTGGGTCCTCTTTTTAAAAATTTGATCGAACTTATCGATTTCAATCCCGCAATGGACAAGAAAAAATTTTCCCGGACCAGCAATCTTTTTATCAAGGCCCACCTGCAAATCAGCTCCTGATACCAGGATTATCTTTTTGGTAATCTTGGCGGTAATTCTCTCAAGAAGCAAAAACAGATGAAAGGAAAAATAATTCATAAACCCGTGAAAAGGCCAGCCGTGCACTGTATAGACAATATTCTTTACGCCGGCCAAAAAAGCGGCCCACCTGCCTAGAATCGATGCTTTCGGGCTATGGGTATGCACTATATCAAACTTATGCTTTCTTATAAAAAGAAATATCTTAAAAAAAGCGATGAGATCATAAAAGAGATTTATCTGTCTTCGTAAGGAAGAAATAAATTCTACCTTTACATCAGAAACCTCAAGAAGCTTAGCCTTAAGATAGCCAAAACTCCCGCAGCATACATAGACAGAATACCTGTCCTTATCCAGACCTTCAATTAAATGAAAGAGCTGTCTTTGGGCTCCGCCCAGCTCGAGGTGAGTAATTATAAAAAGGATTTTTTTCATATCTTCTCGGTTCTTCTTAATCCATACATGCCGGCAAAGAGAAACTGCCAGGCAATAGGAACCCGCCTTTTTAAATCTTCAGACCACCCTTTATCTTAAAAAGATGAATCTTCAAGCCCTCTGAAAAGGTTGAAAACCTTAAGCTTATAATTGTCGAATGACAAAGCCTCGGGGATGCTAAGTCTGTCTATCTTAGGCAAAGAATCTTCTTTTAATCCGGAGATTGCTTCTTTAATCTTTTCAAGGCTTAAATCTTCACCCTTTTTGAATAACTTATAGACCTCCTTTAAGCCGCCTCTTTTAGGAAAAAAAGTTATCTTATTAAAGGCCAAAGCCTCGGCAACCGCAATTCCAAAAGGTTCATCCCGCAGAAAGGGAAATACGCATATATCGCTAAAGGATAATATCCTGTCAACGTCGCTACGGAACCCTAAAAGAAAGACATTCGACAAATTATTCTTTTCTATCAATTTATCTATTTTACGCTTATATAGACGAGTTTTCAAAGTCGAAGGCGATATGTCTCCGGCAATGATAAGAAACAAACGCTTATCTCGGTTTAGAGTAGGCTCTATTTCTTTCAAAAACTCCAATTGCCCTTTTGAAGGATGGATACGGGAAACTATCGATATTACCCTTGAGTTGCGGGGTATGTTAAATTTGTCTTTAAGAAAAGCTGCATCGCCTAAGACATAGTTTTTTTGATCTAAAGGTTCATATATAGTCTTTGCTTTATAATTTAGTCCAAGTCTGGCGGCGATGGTGCCTGACTGGCAAATAATATCGGACGCGAAGAAAGACACCAGACGTCCTAATTTCCGGTTTAGAATTGAAAAAGAGAAAAATTCTCTTAAAAACCAGACATGCCTGCGCCTGGTGAATTTGGCGACAAGGCCGGGAAAAAGTATTATGAGGCTATTGGTGCAGATAATATCTATCCTCTTATAAAGAACGTAAAAAATAAAGTATGTAACATTAAAAACTGAAAGTAGAACAAAAACAAGATAATAAAGGGGGGACATTGAATACATAATAACAGGCATAGGAAATATCATAACTTCCACACCCGGCCAATCTTTTTTTATTTTTTCCACCAAGGGTCCTTTTGAAGACAAAACCACGGTCATCCGATAGTTATCCTTTAAAGCCTTAATTAGATTAAGCAATCCCCGCTCGGCGCCATAAACAAAAGAGCTGGCATTAAAAATAATCAGCCTCTTTGCTTCTGTAGTTTGACCTTTTTGATAGAGGTTTGACTTTGATTTTTTAATAATATCCCTAAATGAGCGTAAAGCATATTTGTTTGTTAAAAGATAATGAAGGCAGCGGGGAATATCATAAAAGAGACTTCTTAAAAGAAAATAAAAAAGCTTTTCTTGAGAATTATGCTTTAAGACCATATACCACCTGTTTCGAAAGCAAAGATATCTTCTTTTTTGCTTCGATACCGGGGAACTTACGCCATAATGAAAACTAACAAGCGAGGGTTCAAACATACACCCATACCCTATGTTCTTAAAACGCAAAGCCACATCAGCATCTTCAAAAAGAAAGAAAAAATCCTCATCAAAATACTGCCCGCGTTGTTTTATCCTTAAAAGAGCTTCCCTTCTAAAAACCCCGCAGCAGGTATTAGGGCCGTCAATAACTAGAGGCCTAAGAAAACTGTTGCCATTTTTGCCTCTGCCTATATCATATGCCCGGTAAATCTTAGAGATATGTAATCCGCAGGTAAATAATCTTCCAGTTTCGGCCTCTATTACCTTAGGAGAAATCCCGGCTATCCGGGCCGGTAAATCTTTCAATATTCTCTTAAGACCCGACAAGAAACCGGGCTGAAGATATGCATCTGCATCCATAAATAACAGAAAGTTTCCTTTGGTAGAATCTATTGCCTGGTTTCTGGCGAAAGATGTTCCCCTATTTTCTTGATTTCTTATTAAAACAACCGCCGGATATCGGGTTCTTATGAAATCTTCTGAATTATCCTCGGATCCATTGTCAACAACGACCACCTCTATATCATCCAAATCCTGCGAGAATATCGAATCTAAACATCCTCCCAGATACTGCTTACTGTTAAAATTAAGAATAATTATCGAAAGGCTATCTTCTTTCATAAAACTTCTTTTGCCTTATTGATACCGAAAAGAACTGCTTAGCTAATGGCCGCGAAGTTATCCTCCAGAGACTTTATTTTTCTAACTTTTACCGCGATGCCGTCTTTTTTATCCGGCCTGCTTCTTATTAAAAGCCTTATAAATTCACTGACCATGCCTAAAGCATACGACAAATGCATTAAAAAATACAAAAGGGGTAAGCTAAAAACCAAAACTCTCTTATTTAGAAAAGAAAGGTAAATCGAATCGATTATGCCAATAAATAAATAAATAAATAACGGAACAAGCCTTACCCAAATTCCTTTGACGAAGGCAAAGGTCGTAAGGTAAAAAAGGAAAAATACCGGCAATAGAAATAAAAAATTCTTCGAAAGTCCTTCTATAGAAACCTGCCTCATTCTTCCCCGGCCGTATTGATAAAACTGTTTCATAAAGGCTGCCGCTGTTTTTCGCCTATCACGGTAAATCTTTGCGTCAGGACTGTAAATAAACTTTAAACCTGTTTTGACAATCCGATTAATAAATTCATTCTCTTCATTAGGATAAAAACGCTCATCGAAACCTTTAAATTGCAAAAATACATCTTTTCTAATCGCTAAATTGCTCAGAATAAGCTCTCTTTCGTTGCTTACTCGTTCTTTGCCGAGGCAAGAATAACGGGCTCGCATTTTCCAATGGGCAAAATAAGAAGATAAGACAAGTCCGAATGTCTGCTGCAAGTAAGTATTATTCTTGGGCGTAAGATCAGGTCCCCCAACACCTGCGATATCTTCACTTCGATTGAATATTTCTACTACTTTATTAAATAGGTTGGAACCGGGACAGCTATCAAAATTTAAAAAATACAATATATCCCCGCAGGCAACCCGGGCAGCCTTATTTCTTTGAAGAGAAGGAAAATTGCCTTCAGCTACGATTATCTCTATTTTATCCTGAAGGTAATCCATTTTCTTCAAACAATCCAAGACCGGTAAACTTTCCGAGAATTTTCTTACAGGTATTATAACACTTATCATTTTAACCATTGCTCTAACGAGTTACTCTAAGCACCACTGCTGATTTGCCGTTTTTATCAAAACGTTTAATTTCAACTGCACCTAATTCATCCATTTTTCTTCTCAATAACATAGGATTATCCGACTGTGGCGAATAATAGACAATATCGGCCTCACGCAAGTCAACATTTACGTAATTATAAACGTCTATTGCTTTAATTGCCTTATTAGTATATCCGAGATAAGGAAACTGAAGTTCCATGGTCATCGGCCAAATTGTCAAAACTGTAGAATCCGGATAATTTTCTTCTATAAACCGCACCGCCTGTCTATGGGTTTTAACCACATCTAAATATTCCATGTTGTCTTCCAAAATAGCGCCTGAACCGGCTCTGGCCATAACTACTCTATGTTTATCGAAATTAAGTAACGATAAAAATACAATCGAACATACCACTACGGATAAAACAAGCTTGCTCTTACGGCAAATATAGGAAAGCGCCTTTGCCGAAATAATAAAAAAAATCGCAAGTAAAGGGAGCTGATACCTGAAAAGATGAAAAGTAAAAAGGGAAAACATACAGAAATGGGCTAAACCTGCCAAAACAAAAAGGTAATATATTTTATTTTTTCTTATTTCGCGAGCTCTTATCAGAAAAAATAAAATAGCTAAGGTTAATATCCAGCGAAAATCGGCCATAAAAAGCTCCTTAAACAAAACAGTAACTTTACCTAAAATTACATCAACGCTTGACGCAAACCATTTATAATATATGTGACTCTGGTAATGCAGGCGGAATACACTGAAAAAAAGTATTAAAAAAATTAAGGGTACGCTATAAATCAGGGATTTCTTAAGCCTTTCCGGCCAAGATAAATCACCTCTTGCCAACTGATATACTAAAATAGCAACAATGGCCAAAAATCCCGTTTCTTTAGTAAAAACTAATAACAGCCCAAAAAATAGATAGGGCTTTACTCTGTCTTTAAAAGCATAATACAAAACCGCCATATTTAAAGTCGTAAGAAGAATGCTAAAATTAAGAATACCTGTTTGAGCAAAGTATAAAGGACAAAAAAGAGTAAAGATTACTGATATATATGCCACTCTTCTATTAAAGGCGTACTCACTTAGTAAAAAAATAAAATATAAGCCTATTACTGCGATGAATATATTAAATATATGCCCAACCAAGAGAGACTTCCCGAAAATAATCCAAATTAAACCAAACAAATAATGGAATGTTGTTACCCGGCTAAGGCCCAAAGGGTTAAAATTATTCTCTACGAGACCGCTTGTCTCCCATATCCGCACCATAGCATCCCAATGATAGGGTATATTGATTACGGGAAATTTCAGTATGATTACGCAACAGAAAAGAAAGATTAGAAAAAATATTTTCCTATTTACCGAAGCTATAAAACCAAATATATTACTCACTCTGCTCCTGCCTTTTTATGAATTCATCCAATATATAATCGGAAAGCAATCCCCCAATTTTTTTATGAACAAGAAGCGAGATATGAGGGTCAAACTTGCTGGCCATGAACTGGTCTCTGATGAATAAGCCACGCACCTTTTCAAGATCGAGAAAATTAATATTATCCTGGTTTAACTTCTGTGATAAACCATAGAAACTTGAGTTTAAATCCGGTAGCAAAACAATAGCATAGGAAATATTTTGAGCGGAAGCTATATCTCTAAATTGCCGGATATATTTATAAGATTCGGGATACCGGCCTTGACCCAAACAATTCTCCGCAAGTTTATATTTATGTCCTAGGCAATAAAGGATATACCGTAAGGAATGCAGAAGTCTTGATTTTCTTAAAAACTGCGCCCCACGGAGATTAAGCAGACCCATGCCGAAATCTCTATTATCGGACAGATACCCCCAGTCATCAACCGAAGGCGTCCGCGTCAAGGCGAAATCCTGAGGAATAACTGCCATAAGCACAAGATCCGGATCGCAATCAAGCATTCTGTATCTCAGTATAGCGGCCATTTCTTTAACACTATAGCCGCAGGCAGCGTAATTAAATACCGAAAAAATAAGGTTTTCTGATCTTGAATTAAGTATTCCTTCGACAATAAAGGCAAAAGTATCCTCTGCCTTCTCAATACCGGCACCGAAAGTCGCGGAATCACCGATAAGAGCAATCCTGTATTCACCATCCCGTTTAGGACTATCTAACAGGCTACCTGCCGTGTAACGTAAGCCCAGCTCATTGGTATTAACGAGGGCATTTCCGTTACCCCGTGCCCCTCTAAGATTGGGCTTAAGAATATAGTTAACATCATTACATCCTTCATAAGGCATATAAATAGGGTCGTAAAGGTGGTGTTCGGCATAACCCCAAGCCCGCAAAACAATCTCTAGAATACCGACGGTAAACAGGGCTATACAAAAAATTAAAAATGCTATCCTTGCTATGCGTCTCATCTCTATATTAATTAAAGACGTGCCCCGGCTACAGGCTTAACTAATTAAGATACGACAGCATAAAAAAGCTTTTTCATGCTTTCTCTTAGCCTACTATACATAAAAAAATTATAAATACATGCACGCGAGCAGAGATAAGAAATAAGGCCTTTTAAAGGGCCGAGTTTCTCCAATTTTCCCAACATCCACTTACGGCGTATTTCTTTACGGATTTTACATACCCGCTTGAAAATTTTCTTTTTTTCTCTGTAACTAAAGTATGGTGTTTCATAAATAGGAAACATTTTATTTGCCCAAACCCTGGAATCATTTAAATATACTTCCGGTCTCCTAAGAAAATAATTATTCTTCAAGACATAATCAAACAATTCGGTATCGGGAAAAGGAACTAGAAAATGAAATAGGGCATCAACCACGGGGTACGTCTTAGCAAACTGTAAAGAATATTCAGCATGACCCGGGGTTTCATTTATATGTCCAATGCTGAAAAAAAGTTTTATTTCCAGCCCAGCGTCAAGGCCGTCTTCAATGGCCTCTTGAACTTTCCTAAAAGTTATCTGTTTTTTCATAACCCGCAATATATCATCATTTGCGCTCTCAACCCCAAAGACAACGTGCTTAAAGCCGGTCTGCCGCATTTTAACTAAGGTCTCCTTATCGATAGCATCGACACGCAAACCGTTGCCGCAATTAATTTCCAACCCCTTAAAGCTCATGCCCTTAATTGAATCGCAGAGGTCTATAATTCTCTTTCTGTCTATGGCGAATGTATCATCATTTATGCTAAACTGCCGATACCCTTGTCTGTACCAATGTTCAATTTCTTTGATAATAGAAGATATGTTTCTTAACCGGTAAGTATTCTTGTTATTCGTGGCAACCGTACAAAAAGTACATTTATAAGGACATCCCCGGGAGGTTATTATGCCCATTGACCCGGAATAATATCGGTTAAGTTTAAACTTCTTATATAAGGGATAAGGGAATTCCTCTAAATTAGAAGTAAAGTCTCTATCTTCTGTCCGTAAAATATGACTGTTTTTTCTATAGATAAGGCCCGGTATTTCAGCCATATCCCTGTTACCGCAAAGTTCAAAAAAAGTCTTTTCCCCTTCATGCATGATACCGAAATCTATAAAAGGGCACTGCCGCAACATATCAACTTTGGTTGCTGAAAGATGGTGCCCGCCGACAGCTATACAGACATTAGGACGTATCCTTTTTATATATTCAATTACCAGAAATGCTTGCCGGTAATAAGGGCTCATAACGCTTAACCCTACTAAATCCGGCTTAAAGTCCCTAAGAGTATTCTTCAAATCCCTGAAGGTATCACCACTGCTCAAATCAATAACTTCATATTCCAATCCCTTTTCTTCAATATACTGTCCAATGTAACCAAGCCCTGAAGGGGGTCGTAAAGGGCCTAGAAGACTTTTTATCTTAGGAAACACCAAAAGAATCTTCTTAAACCGCATAGTCAAATTTTATCCAAAACGCTTCGCGGCTTGACCCCCGCTAAGCCTTCTACCGTTTCTAACGACCTCAAAAATGAAGCAGGATAGACTCCTTAAACCCGGAATTTTTCAGCGAGTTTGACCTCAAGCCGGTTGCATAGCTGCTTCTGAGTGTTCTTTGAAGCCATGCTGATTAGTCTGCCAAGC
>JAFGCB010000031.1 GCA_016932855.1 Candidatus Omnitrophota bacterium
AGAGTTTTTATGCCCGCTTAATCTGAGAAAGAACGTTCTTTGAAAATTAGTCTATTTTTAATCTTGACTCCTTATAGGATGTCTTTTTTTTATTAAAACTGAGCTTCTAATCTGGATTTATCGTATTTTATATCCCTGCGCTCTATCCAATAAGTGCTTGCCTTCCGGGAAAACTTTCTATCGAGAAAATCCCGACCGAATAACCGGACGATTAAACCTATAGGAGTGATTACCAGATAAAAAATAATGCCTAAAATAAAATACGCAACAAGCGCGCTTATAGCCTTAACTAGAAAATTCAAAACTAAAAATACTGGTTTAAAAACAGCCGGTACAATTATAGCAAGTAAAAGGGCCAAAAAAGAAGCTATAAAAAACCAGAAATAAAAGCCTTTGTTTTGCCGGAAGAATATCCCGGCCCAGATTAAAAGAATAACTGCCGAAATTACCCCGAATTTTCGCAGGTCTTTCTTTGTAGATTTAATGCTCATTAAGTCTTTAAGCATGCCTATCAACAAACGGTTTAAATATTGTTGAATAATTAATAATAAATCCCAATGTCAAATACTACCAATACTACCAAACAAATCCCAAGCTCAAAATCCAAAAAAGTCGTTTGGCTTCTTTGGGATTTTTCATAGCGTTTTTGAAATTAAAACTACCTATTTCAGCAGTTTCTTAAGCCGAAGTCGGAAAACTTTTTAAGAAATTAATCCAATTCATATTCCCTAAGCCAGTTTATGTCTTTATCTAAAGGTTTTTGCTCTTTCTTCTCTAAAAGGCAGTTACCCATCAAGAGAAAATCCATGTTGGTGCGCATAAAGCAAAGATAAGCATCCTCAGGCGTGCAGACTATGGGCTCTCCCCGGACATTAAACGAAGTATTTATGACTACCGCGCAAGAATACTTCCGGTCCATAGCTTTAAGCATTCGGTAATATAAGGGATTATCCTCTTCGTTTACGGTTTGGACTCTTGCCGAGAAATCAACGTGAGTTACAGCCGGAATAGCCGAACGCATAACGTGCAGCTTATCAAGACCGAACAGCTTATCCTGCTCCGGCGAGAGCTCCTTTCGGATTTCTTTTTTGACCGGAGCGACCAGAAGCATGTAGGGGCTTTCTCTATCCAATTCAAAATAATCCGATACTTTCTCGGCAATAACAGTAGGGGCAAAAGGCCGGAAACTCTCACGAAACTTTATCTTAAGATTTATTATCTCCTGCATCTTTTCTGAACGGGCATCTCCTAATATAGAACGACTACCTAAAGCCCGGGGGCCGAACTCCATTCTCCCCTGAAACCAACCAACTACCTTTCCGGAAGCAATCAAATCAGCTATTTTTTCTGGAATATCTTCATCGGATACCTGCACATAAGGTATATTGTTCCCGTTTAGATATCCTTCAATATAGCCGTCTTCATAACAAGGCCCTAAATAAGAGGCTTTTTGTGAATCTTTTCTGCCGTCTGCTCTACGTGGGTTGTTTAAATATTGATACCAGCAAAAAAGTGCCGCCCCCAGCGCCCCTCCGGCGTCGGAAGACGCAGGCTGAATCCATATATCTCTAAACGATCCTTCTCTTAGAATCCTTCCGTTTCCTACGCAATTTAGAGCAACACCCCCCGCCAAACAAAGGTATTCCTGTTTAGTCCGGCTATGTACATGGCGGGCCATTCGAAGCATAACTTCTTCGGCAACTTCCTGGACCGAAGAGGCTAAATCCATATCTCTCTGAGTAAGTTTAGATTCGGGCTTACGGACAGGGCCGCCAAAAAGCTTATCAAATCGGGAGTTGGTCATGGTTAAGCCAGCACAATAATTAAAATATCTCATGTTAAGCTTAAACGAACCGTCCTCTTTTAAATCTATAAGTTCCTTAAGGATTAAATCTTTGTATTTCGGCTTTCCGTAGGGAGCAAGCCCCATAATCTTGTACTCTCCGGAATTAACTTTAAAACCGGTATAATAGGTAAAGGCCGAGTATAATAAGCCTAAAGAATGGGGAAAATGAATCTCTGCCTGAATTTCTATATGATTGTCTTTGCCCAAACCAAAGCTTGCCGTAGCCCATTCTCCCACTCCGTCAATAGTCAAAAAAGCCGCCTCTTTAAAAGGCGAAGGAAAAAAGGCCGAGGCAGCATGAGACTGGTGATGTTCGGGAAAAATAATATTTCCCTCAAACTTAAGCTTACTTGAAATAAGCTCTTTTATCCAGAGCTTCTGTTTAATCCATAAGGGAATGGCCTTGCTAAAGGAAATAAAACCGCAAGGCGCAAAGCTTAAATAGGTCTTAAGGATGCGTTCAAACTTAATAAACGGTTTGTCATAAAAAGCGACAAAATTAAGATCAGTGCCGCTTAAACCACTATTTCTAAGGCAATATTTAATAGAGTTTTCAGGAAAGGAAAAATCGTGTTTTTTGCGGGTAAAGCGTTCTTCCTGGGCAGCAGAAATTATTTGTCCGTCCTGGACAAGGCAGGCAGCGCTATCGTGATAAAAAGCGGAAATTCCTAAAATATTCACAATTAATATAGGCCGGATAAAAGTTTGTTCAACTATTGAACAACATTATAAACCCCTGTATAAAATTGTCAACAATTAAATAACCCTTGAAAATAAAGGATTTTTAAGGCGTGGCTTAAAAATAGTAGCGGTTATTTCTGGCCCACTCTACAATACGTTCTATACCTTGCCTAACACTTACCTTGGGCGTCCATTTAAGCTTACCTTTAATCTTCCTAATGTCGGAAATATAAACTTTTTGGTCCGAGGGACGCCAGTTAGAAAAGGTAATTTTGGGAAGTTTACCAAAGATCTTATTAAGGACATCCAAGAATTCCAATAAAGATATTGTCTTGTTCTTTCCTCCTCCGATATTAAAAACCCCCTGCCGCAACTTGCTTCTGGCAAATAAATCATAGGCTTTTACTAAATCATCGACATAGAGAAGATCTCTTACCTGTTTTCCGTTACCGTAAATAGTTATAGGTTTTCCGGTTAAGGCGGCTATTATAAACCAAGCAACCCAGCCCTGGTCTTCAAAGCCGAACTGCCGTGTCCCGTAAATACAACTCATTCTAAAAACAGCGGTCTTCATACCGTATATATAAGCATACTCCTGGACATAGATATCGCCCACGTATTTACTTGCGCCATAAGGAGTATGCCCGCAATGGTCGATAGACATGGATTCCGATACGCCGTCAACTTCCTTAAAGGCATAACGGGTCTTGAATTCCTTAAGCTTAATCTTATCCACATTCTCGCCATAAACCTTATTAGTAGAACAATAAATAAAGCAAGCTTTAGGCGATTTCTTCCTTAAAGCCTCCAGGACGTTTAAAGTCCCGAAAGCATTAATATCAAAATCATCGCGCGGCTCTCGCACTGAGCTGGGCACCCCAGGCTGGGCTGCGGTATGTATGACAATATCAACGCCTTTTCCGATTGCTCTATAAACCTGGCTTGTATTCCTTACGTCACCTTTTATTCTTGTGATATTTCTATATTTGGAAAGATACTTCCAGTTGTATTCCACGCTTTTTTTATCATAGCCAAAAAGAGTAGACCTCATTAAATTATCCAAAACAGTTACTTTGAACCCTTTTTTAGCGTAGAATTCCGCGGTATGGCTTCCTACTAATCCTGCTCCGCCGGTAACCAGCACTCTTTGCTTCATAACAACCTCCGGGATTTAACTTCGAAAGAATTTCCTTATAAGAGAAGCTACATAGTTTATTTGATTCTCTTTAATAAAAGGATTAATCGGCAAGCTTAAAACTTTAGACGAAGCTTCTTCCGTAGCCTTAAAACCTCCTATGCGCTTTGCGTCTCGAAAGGCGTTCATCTTAAAAAGCGGTATAGGGTAATAGACACGGCAGGCTACTCCTTTGGAATTTAAGAATTCGCAAAGCTTGTCCCTTTTAAATAATACTTTTATAGTATAAAGACACCAGGCATGAGTAAGGCCCTCGGGTAAAAAAGGATTCTGTATCTGGGGTATATCCCCCAAGGCCTTGGCGTACATCAAAGCCACTTTTCTTCTTAAGTTATTAAAGGCATTTACGTGCTTTAATTTCGCCAGGAGTATAGCAGCCTGAATTGAATCGAGCCGGGAATTGTAAGCAATGAATTCTGCGTTATAGCGGGTTTTTTCTCCGTGGTTTCTTAATATTTTTACCTCTCTTGCCAAATCAACGTCGTCTGTAGCGACTGCTCCGGCGTCCCCAAAAGAGCCTAAATTCTTGGAAGGAAAAAAGCTAAAGGCTCCGGCGTTGCCTAAAGAGCCCAATTTCTTTTTTTTATGCATACCCCCGAAAGCCTGGGCCACATCTTCTACCACAAATAAGTTGCTCTCACGAGCTACTTTTAGAATCGTATCCATTTCCGAAGCCAGACCGTAAAGGTGAACCGGCACAATGCCTACTGTATTTTTATTAACCGCCTTTTTTACTTTTTGGGAATCTATATTGAAGGTTTGGGGATCTATATCCACAAATACCGGCCTTGCCCCGCTTCTACTAATCGCTTCGGCCGTGGCTATAAAAGTAAAAGGGGTGGTAATAACCTCATCTTCCTCATCAAAATATTCCTTCTGCTTTTTCTTCATCGCCAAAGCCCGTAAAGCCAAAATAAGAGCGTCTGTCCCCGAAGCGCATCCTACAGCCCACTTTACCCCAAGAAACTTAGCCAGCCTTTCTTCAAAGCGGCTAACCTTTGAACCCAGAATCCACTCCTGATCCCTAAAGCAATCCTTTAGCTCTTTTTGGATGTCGTTCTTTAAAATAAGGTATTCCCGAGATAAGTCTAAAGCTGGAACCTTAAATTTTCTTGCCATAATTAAATATTTAGCTCGCCCCGAGCGGTTTTAAATAAAATCTAATTAGGATCGCTAAGAAATTTTACTCTTAAAATAAACTATGGTCTTTATTAATCCTTCCTCAAGTTTAATCTTAGGAACCCAATCTAAAAGTTTTTTGGCTTTGGTTATGTCGGGACGGCGCTGTTTGGGGTCATCCTCGGGCAAATCGCAAAAAGTTATCTTTGAGCGCGAACCGGTTAATTTCAATACAGTCCGGGCCAGCTCAATTACCGTAAATTCGGAAGGATTTCCTAAATTAAGGGGGAGCTTATAGTCGACTTTCATGAACCCCTCAAGCCCCTCGACTAAATCGTCTATATAACAAAAAGAACGGCTCTGTATTCCCCGACCATAAACCGTAACCTCCTCGCCTCTTAAAGCCTGGACAATGAAGTTAGAAACAACCCTTCCGTCATCTACCTGCATATTCGGCCCGTAGGTATTGAAAATCCTGACCACTCTTACATCCAGCTTATGCTGATTATAGTAGGCGTAGACTAGGGCTTCGGCCCCGCGCTTGCTCTCATCGTAACAGCTGCGGGCACCTATGGAATTGACGTTACCCCAATATTCTTCCGGCTGGGGATGTACCAAAGGATCCCCGTAGACTTCGGAAGTTGAAGCCAAGAAAAATTTTGCATCTTTAAGCTTGGCAATACCCAAACAATTATGCGTGCCCAAAAGGCCTGACTTAAGGGTCTTTATGGGGTAGCCGAGATAATATTTAGGAGAGGCTAAAGACGCAAAATGCATGACCCAGTCCAAGTCTTCGTCTAGATATAAAGGGTTTGATATATCATGCTCGATTAACTTAAAATTAGGTTTATTAAATAAATCCTGTATATTTTCTTTTGAGCCGGTGATAAAATTATCAACGCAGATAACTAAATCACCCTTTTCAACAAATAATCTGCATAAATGCGATCCAATAAATCCCGCTCCGCCGGTCATTAGAATATTCATGACTAAAGTATTTTTTTAGACTTTATATTTCTCCGCGAACCAAGCTACCGTCTTCTCCAGGCCTTCCTTAAAACCTACTTTAGGAATCCAGCCAAGAAGCCGCTCTGCTTTGCTGATATCAGCATGAGTTTTTCTTACATCTCCCGGCCGGGGAGGCTCGTATACCGGATTAATATCCATGCCGGTGATCTCCCGCAGAATAAAAAAAAGATTATTGACGGAATTGGGAAGGCCGTTTGCAATATTAAAAACTTCAGCCCCGATACCTTCCTTTATTAATGCCAGAATATTCGCCTCTACAACATTATCAATAAAGGTAAAATCCCTTTCCTGCTCACCATCGCCGTATATAGGAACGGGCTGGCCTTTTAATAAACAGGTGGTAAACTTGGGAACGACTACAGCGTATTCATCCTCCAAAGACTGCCTGGGGCCGTAAACATTAAAATAACGCAGGCTTACTATTTCCATGCCCCATAATTTGCTGAAAGTGCAAGCGTAATCTTCGCCTATTAATTTCGTAGTTGCGTAAGGAGAAATGGGTTTGGGATAATCGGTTTCTTTCTCAGGAAAATCATCTCTTTCGCCGTAAACAGAGCTGGAAGAAGCGTAAACAATCTTTTTTATCCCCTTTTCCTTAGCCTTTAGGAATAATTTCATGGTTCCGGTTACATTTACATCATGATATTCAAGAGGCGCGGCTACTGACTTAGGGACGCTTCTTAAAGCCGCCTGATGACAAATAAGATCTACGCCCGACAAAGCCTCCTCTAAAGCGGCTTGGTCTCTTAAATCTTTCTCAATAAAGGTTATTCTCTGCAAGCAATGCCGCAGGTTATCTAAAGTTCCGTTTGCAAGATTATCAAGCACAACGACTTGTGCCTCTTCCTTTAAGAGCCTATCAACTATATGGGAGCCGATAAATCCCGCTCCGCCGGTTACCAATACTTTTTTTCCTTTTAGGCTACTTTGCATGCTAAAGCCTCCTTATGTTTTTATAATCTTTCTTGTATACATTGCGCGCATCAAATATTAATCTTGCGTTTCTTTGTATAAATCTATAATCAAACACCGAATGATCCGTAGCAAGAACCAAACAATCATATTTTTTAATACTTATTTTTGAAAGATTAATACTTTTTAAATTAATGCCGTAAATACTCAAATAAGGAATGAAAGGATCATGGTAATCTACTTTTATCTTCTTTTTCTGAAATAATTCTATAATATCCAAGGCCGCTGATTCCCGCAAATCTTTTACGTCTTTTTTGTAAGTAACCCCCAGAATTAAGACCTTAGGGCTCTTTCCGGAACGATTCTCCGACAGCATGTCGTCTACTCTTTTGACCACATATGAAGGCATAAGATGATTAATTAAAGATGCCAGATCTATCATCTTTGTCTTAAATCCTATTTCCTTTGCTTTCCAGGAAAGATACAAAGGATCACAAGGAATACAGTGCCCTCCTATGCCCGGGCCGGGATAAAAAGGCATGAACCCAAAAGGCTTTGTCTTTGCGGCTTCTATCACTTCCCAGATACTTATACCTAATTTATGAGCAAGTATTGTAAATTCGTTTACCAAGGCGATATTCACCAAACGAAAGGTATTTTCCAAAAGCTTGGAAGTTTCCGCTACTTCCAGGCTGGATACGGGATGAACTTTCTTTATTATCTTTGAATAAAGAAGCAAAGCAAGAGAAGTGGAATTCCTGGAAAGCCCGCCTATAATCTTGGGGATTTTCTTAAGGGGGAATTTTTTATCTCCGGGGTTTACCCGCTCAGGGGAGAAACAAAGGAAAAAGTCTCTTTCTTCTTTTAAACCCGACTTTTTTAGTATAGGCAACAAGACTTCACGGGTTGTCCCCGGAAAGGAAGTGCTCTCTAGTATTATCAGCTGGGGCTTCTTTAAAAACTTGGTAATTGTTTTGCCGGCGTCAACTATAAAAGAAATGTCGGGTATCTTTACTTTTTTTAAAGGCGTAGGAACGCAAATTATTATAACATCAGAATCTCTTAAAACCTTCTCATTTACGCTAGGAAAAAACTTTCCTTTCTTTATGAGGGAAAAAGCTTCCTGGGGATCGATATCGACAATGTACTTTTCTCTTCTTTTAATCTTGCGTATTCTGGAAGGATTTTTATCAAGGCCGTAAACAAAGTATCCTTTCTTAGCAAAGGCAACGGCTAAAGGAAACCCCACATAACCCAGGCCCACGATTGCGATCTTAGCTTTTTTGGAAGAAAGCTTTCTCTTCAGCTCCGGAACCGTCTGCATATTCTAAAATCGAACCCTTATTTACTGTCCACAGAGATATTTCCTAAATTGACCTGTGCTCTGGCCTGGGACTGCGTATCTTCAGTGGTCTCCTTGCCGGCTAAAGACAAAAGCCTAGAGCTTACTTCCTCTATCTTGGAGCTAATCTGGCGGGTGGTTTTTTCCTGAACATCCATTCTATTATCGAACAAGCTCAACCGGCTATTGAAGGTATCCACATTATTGCGCAGGCCCTCTTCTAAAGAACCGCAGCGTAAGCCTAAATCGGTTATCTGCTTTTCAGCAACGATGAGAGTCTTTTGAGCTACAACCTGATTATTCTGCAGACCTCTTACTTCTGTTCTTAAAGAAAGGATTAGAGTTTCCTGAGTTTGGATTAAAGCATATCCTAAGATTACCACAGCCAGAAACAAGATAACCGAACAGACAGGAAGAACTCTCCTCCATGAAAATATTACCATATCCACCCCCTGGCTATTAATTCCTGCTTTTATGCAGGCGCTCTAAATTTAAAAATTTAAACTTTAAAATTTAAATTGCCCACTATCTTCCTATTCCGATATATTTAAACCCGGCTCTTCTAAGCTTGTCTCTATCTAAAAAATTTCTTCCGTCAGCGATAAAAGGATAACGCATTAATCTTTTAATTCGCCTAAAATCAAGCTCCGCGAATTCTTTCCATTCCGTAGCTAAAATCAGACAATCGGCATTCTTTACGGCAATATAAGGATCTTTGCAAAAATGAGCCCCTTTAAGGAGCTCCGAAGCCTTGGAAAGAGCCTTGGGGTCGCTAACCCTTACCTTGGCTCCTTCCTCTAAAAGATAGTTTATTATGTCTATGCTTGGAGATTCTCTTACATCATCGGTATCGGGCTTAAAAGAAACTCCTAAAACTGCTATATTTTTGTCCTTAATTATCCAGAGCTCTTCTTTAATCTTACTCACAAGATGCCGACGTTGAGATATATTTATGTTTTTTACCTCTTCTAAAAGATTAAATCTGTAACCTAACTTCTTGGATATTCCGATAAAGGCTTCCACGTCTTTAGGAAAACAAGAACCTCCGAAGCCGATGCCGGCATCCAGGAATCTTCTTCCGATTCTGGCATCCATGCCGATGCCTTCGGCAACTTTCCTTACGTCAGCGCCCGCTTCCTCGCAAACCCTTGCCACGGCGTTTATAAATGATATCTTGGTGGCTAAAAAAGAATTTGAAGCATGCTTTATGATTTCGGCGGTGTTTATGTCTGTCACTAAAACAGGGGCTTTTATCGGCTCGTAGAGCTTTTTAAGAATCTTTTCCGCTCTTTTTGTCTCAACTCCGATTACAATCCTGTCGGGATACAAAAAATCATCTATGGCTTTACCCTCCCTTAAAAACTCAGGATTAGAAGCAACGTCAAAGTCTTTATTGCGCTTGCTTGTATAGCGGAGTATCGTCTTTTTAATCTCTATTCCGGTCTGCACGGGAACAGTTGATTTTTCGACTATTAGCTTATAAGAATCCAGACTTTGGGCTATAGTGCGCGCGACATTTTCAACCGCCGAAAGATCAGCCTCGCCGTCCTTGCGGGGAGGGGTACCTACGGCAATAAATATAATATCTGATTTCTTTACTGCTTCGGATATACTTGTAGTAAACGATAATCTCTTCTTCTTAACCGCATCTCTTATGATTGCCGGAAGGCCGGGTTCAAAATTAGGAATCTTGGACTGTTTAAGAAGCTTTACTTTTTCCTGATTGCTATCTACGCATATTACTTTATTCTTAAGCTTAGCAAAACAAGAAGCCACAACTAAACCTACATATCCGGCTCCGATTACGCAAATATTAAAACGGCCTTTTTTGCCCGCATTTTTTCTTTTCATCTTCTTTCCCATGCTAAACTATCTTCCTACTCTTCTTCTTTTTCTCCTTCGTCAGGGCCGTGGTAAGTCTTGCGAAACTTAATTCCCACGTCGGGAAAGGCTTTGATCCTGAAAATTACCCAGAAAGTCACTCCGTTATCTTCATTGAGGTCTACCCCAAAATCAGCAAACCAGCAGTGCAAATCTCTTCTAAAGAAATACTGCTGCTCCTCCCACTTACCGGTCTCTGCCTCAAAGCGGGAATAGGCCCTGAACTCCCATTTAGGAGTCAGGGTATAACGTAAAGACCCGGTTATCTGGGAACTTTCGTCTCTAACATAACGGTGTCCTACACTTAGCCTGTAAAGTTCGTCTTTAAGCACTACATCCGAAACCATTTCCTCAAGAAAACCATTATCAAGGTCATATCTGGTATCATTCTCAAAATAAAGATGATCCGAAGGCCTAAATTCGAAATCGCAATTAAGTTCATGAAAATAGCTGCCTCTGGCTTCCTGCTCCACCAAATAACTTACCGAGGGAGCAAAATATAAAAGATCCCAGGTCTTTTCGTTATTCTTTGCCTGAAGCTTATTATACAAAGTAAAGCTTACACTGTTCTGCCTTGCAATACTGTCAAGGCTGTCGAACTGCTGAAGCACGCCCTGAGAAACAGTGGGTCTATGAATGTAAGTATAATTTATAGCCGGTGTAATAATATGCCGGGTTGTATCCGCCTGCAAACCTAAGATGTTAAACGGCCGGTCAAACTGTTTATACAATTTTGTGGAAAGCTGAGCCCCGCTGTAAAAAACCGTCCTTAAAATATCCTCGTTGCCGAAGATATTCTTGGTGTAATAGGTATTGCGGACTCCTGCATAGGGTTCAAAGTTTAGCCAGCCAAGCCTCTTCTGATAACTCAAGTTATTATAGGAATCAGCCCTAAACACATCGGAATCTATGGTGGAAGGGGATGCGGTCTTAAAGGTAAGGTTAGCTATTGAATAATCGCTGTCAAAATAAAGATTAGTATCTCCTAGCTGACGCCTGAAGACATCCAGGCGAGCCTGGGGAAGGTACTCAACCTGGCTCCAAAAGTCATTTACCCTCTTCTGGGCAAAAAGAGAAAATGAAGCATCCCGAAGAGCATAATTTACTAAAAGATAAGACTCAGGCATGGTATCTCTTTCATATTCACGGTAAAAATAATCTTTCATAAAATCAATATCTGAAAATTTATGAAATTCCAAGGTTGCATTAACGTCAGGGGAAGCCTGCCAATTATGCCTGAACTGCGCCTTATAGCGGTCTGAGCCGGTGGGCCTTCCGTCAAAAGACTCTTTATCCTTATCGCCTACATAATAAAGCTTAAGCACTCCGTCCCCGAAATTCTGGGTATTGTACTTATGGGTTATTCCGCCGCCAAAGCCCTTCTCCTCATAATAATCTAGATGAAGCCTTCCCTTAAACTCCTCGTTAAAATAGTAACGCCAGGCGGAAAGCATATAAAGGCCCGTGTCGTCATTTCTGCCGGGGACTAAAGTCACTCTGGGTAATTTATCCTTAGAAGGCTGGACAAAATAAGGAATATAAAAAATTGGGATTTTCCCCACTTTTATCCATACATTCTTGGCCACGACTTTACGGCCGGGATAAAACAAAATCTTCTTGGCAGTCATCCGGTAATGAGGCTCCTCTAAATCACAGGTAGTAACATAGCCCTGGTTTAAATGGTATTCTCCTTCGCTTACCTTTTGCACGTTCTCACCAAAGGCATAAAAAGGATCAGCGGTCAAATGCATCTTATTAATCTGGGCTGTCTTATTTAGAAAATCATAGACTATAGAGTCGCCGAAAATGACCCCGTCTTCATGCTCTATCTTCACATCGCCCATAAGACGGCCTATGTTTGTCTGCGTATCTACGCTTGCCTGTTCGCAAAAGACTTTCGTTCCTTTATAAACTATCCTTACACTTCCTTTAGCTTCTATGCGGCGGGCTTCGGCATTGTAATTTACCTCATCTCCGTCTACTACTACCGGGATTTCGGGTGAAGGGGTAGTGGCGTCTTCTTGGGAGAATAAAGGAAGAGCTAAAACCAAAAATAAAGAAAAAAATATTATTTTTCTTGTCAGATTACAACCTAGCATTTAATAAAAGTTATCTAAAAGAAAAGTCTTATTTTTTGCCTAAGGCGTCATTCAATTTCTGCCAGTCATCCTCGAAACGCTTAATACCTATATCGGTAAGGGGATGCTTTAAAAGCTGGGAAATTACTTTGAAAGGAATAGTAGCAATATCGGCGCCCATGCGGGCTGCCTCTAATACATGCAGGGGATGACGGATAGATGCAACAATTATCTCTGTCTTTATATTATAATTACTGTAAATTATTTTTATGTCGGAAACCAGCTGCATTCCTTCGGTTGATATATCATCAAGCCTGCCCACAAAGGCAGATACAAAACTAGCTCCGGCTTTAGCCACTAAAAGAGCCTGCGTAGGGGAAAAACAAAGAGTAAGATTTGTTTTAATCTTCTTTGCGCTTAAGATTTTAGTGGCCTTGAGCCCCTCCTCAGTAATAGGTACTTTTATTGCAATATTCTCGGCTATTTTGGCAAGCTCCTCGGCTTCTTTAACCATGCCGGGGAAATCCTTCGAGATTACTTCAGCGCTTACCGGACCCTTGACAATAGCGCAGATATCCTTAAGCTGTTTTAAGGGCTCTTTTTTCTCTTTGGAAAGAAGGGTAGGATTAGTGGTAACTCCGTCTAAAACCCCCAGAGAATGGGCCAGATTTATCTCCTCCAAGTTAGCCGTATCAATAAATATCTTCAAAGCGAAAGTCCTCCTATTAAGGTATAATAATAACTTAATTTTAAATAAAAGTAAATATAAAAGTGAAAAAAGTCGCTATCGGCTAAGGGTTTTCGTTCCAGAATAAAGAACCGGCCTAGAATCTTAACACTTAACTTAAATCTTAAAAAGATAAATTATCCTCTATAAGTCTTCTAACTTTATTTTTATAAGGCTTTAAAAGCTTGTGGGTATCAAAAATGTCAGGCTCAATCTCAAGAAGGGGCTTTAGGACAAATTCCCGCTCAAGCATCCGGGGATGGGGAATCCGAAGGCCTTCCTTATCAATATCTTTATCATCATATAAAAGTATATCCAGGTCAATGGTTCTTGGCCCATTTTTAACACCCCGAGCTCTTCCCAGCTTATTCTCTACATCCTGCAGGAAACACAGTAAGTTAAAAGCAGATAAAGAAGTGCTTATTTTTATAGCTCCGTTAAGGAATTTACCCTGAGGCGGGCCGTCCTGAGGGATTGTCTCAATGAGACGGGATATTTTTTCGACGCTAAGTTTATTCGAAGCCTTAAGAAAGCCAATAGCTTGAGCGATATTCTTTCTTCTATCCCCTAAATTCGAACCCAGGCCAAGATAAGCGTAAACCTTCATTCTAGAAACAAATCGCTTGCTCCATCTATCGACGAAACTTAACTAAATCCCGGACAGCCGGATTATTGTTTACTTCCCGGCCGACAGGCCTTACTTATCCAATTCCAATAAGGCTATAGCTATCCTAAGAACGGCCTTATCCACTGTTAGAGCAAAGCGTATGAAGCCTTCACCGTACTTTCCGAATCCGACTCCCGGAGTAGCCACAATCTTTTTTTCTTTAAGAAGGTATTGGGCGAAACTTATGGAAGATTTAAATGAGGAAGGGATTCTTGCCCATACATAAAAAGTAGATTCGCTAAAAATACTTTTAAACCCTAAAGACTCAAGCCCTTTGACAAAAATGTCCCGTCTTTGCTTGAAAGTCTTTCGTAAATTTTCGGTATATCTTGTTTCTTTATCCAAAGCATACCCGGCGGCGTCCTGGACTGCTCCGAAAATACCCGAGTCGATATTTGTCTTAACTTTCAGCAATCCCTTTATTAAATCTTTGTTGCCGGCAGCCCAGCCGACTCTGAACCCGGTCATACAGAAAGTTTTGGAAAAAGAGTGAAATTCTATGGATACTTCCTCAGCGCCTTTTATCTCGAGAATACTCTTGGGCTTTTTCTCAAAGTAAATCTCGCTGTAAGCGTTATCATAAGCAAGAATAATCCCGTACTTTGAACAAAACCGCACAAGCCCGGAAAGAAAGCCGGAAGGCGCAAGAACCGTTGTGGGATTATTAGGATAATTTACATAAATAAGCCTTGCTCTATTTTTTACCGATAAAGGTATTTTTTTAAACTCAGGCAAAAATCTATTTTTTTCAAGTAAAGGCATCTGGAAAATCCTTGCCCCGGCGAAAAGAGCCGCCCCCCTGTAGCCGGGATATCCCGGCGAAGGTATAATTACATAATCACCGGGGTTAACAAAGCCAAGCGGTAAATGCACCAGGCCTTCCTTTGAACCGATAAGAGGAAGTATTTGACTGTCCTGGTCAAGGCTTACCTTAAATCTCTTCTTAAACCAGTTTTTGATGCTTGCCCTAAGCTTGGACTTTCCTTGGTCTAGAGCGTATTTCTGGTTTTCTTTTAAGCGGGCTGAATTTCCAAGAGCGTAAGTTACTTTCAAAGGAGCGAATATATCCGGGTCGCCGATACTTAGATCGATAAACTTGACTTTACGCTTTTTAAGCTCAGCTTTCTGCCTGTCAATCTGGGCAAATAAATAGGAAGGCAGTTTTTTAAATCTCTTGGATAATTCGAACATCTTCATTGTCTCACCTCATATCAAAAAAAAATCCAAAATCCCAATACTACTAAATCCCAAATAAATTCAAAATCCCAAATCCCAAATAAACCGAAAGACTTTTTTGGATTTGGGATTTCATCCTATAATATTATTTTTTTATACTCCGCTAAAAAGAACGTCGTCCATAGAGTATAAGCCCGGCGCCTTGCCGATAATCCACTTTGCAGCGGTTAACGCGCCCTCAGCAAAAATATCCCTGGTCTTTGCCGAATGGAAAAATTCAATTTTATCGACACCGCTTTCAAAAACGACTCTGTGATCTCCTACTATCTCATCTTCGCGTATGGATTTAATATCATCGATTTTTATATTAAACCCTTGCTCATTTATTATCTGGGCCAATTTTTTTGCTGTCCCCGAAGGGGCGTCTTTTTTATGGACATGGTGAGCCTCCTGGATAAAGGCATCATAACCCTTAAGAAGCCCGGCGGATATCTTAAGTAACTTAAAAAGAAGATTTACTCCCACGCTCATATTAGGCGAAAAAACAATAGGTATGCTTTTTGCGGCCTCTTTTATCCTGTCCTGCTCTTTAAGCCCTAAGCCGGTGGTTCCGATAACCCCGCATTTATTCTCCTTGACTAAACAAGAAAGGTGTTCAAGGGTCGCTTGGACAGAACTAAACTCAATCAGGCAATCACATTCTTTTATTCTATTTAGGTCAGAAATGACAGGCACTGCCTCTACCGAGCTTCCCAGATCAGGATAGCCCTCTTTTTCCAGACCAAACACAATATTTAAATCCTTATCTTTTTTTGAAAGCTCGATTATGCGTCTGCCCATCTTGCCGCAGGCACCGCTTACGCCTATCTTAATCATTTTTAAACGCTAATTTCCGCTAATTTGAAATCGCTAATTTCCGCTAATAATATTAGATAAGTTTATATCGCTTAAGAACGGTTTTTAGTTTATCCAGGTTTTCCGGACTCATCTTGCAAAGAGGGAGCCTGAGATTAGGTTCGATCAAGCCCATAAGACCTAAAGAAGTCTTTACCGGTATAGGATTAGTCTCCGTAAACAAGGCTTTAATCAAATCATAAAGATATAGCTGTAAATCTTGGGCTTTTTTCAAATCACCCTTTAAATAGCTGTCTATCAGCTCATGGCTTTTCCGGGGCAATATATTGGCCAAAACCGATATTGCGCCTCTTCCGCCTACGGAAAGAACCGGCAGGTTTATCTCATCGCTTCCCGATAAAAGCAAAAACTTCCTGTCTACAAGAGACATAATATTAGTAATCTGATCCATAGAACCCGAAGCTTCTTTTATCCCGATGACGTTCTTGCAGTCTTTATAAATCCTTGCCACTGTCTGGGGAAGAATATTTATACCGGTTCGACCGGGAACGTTATATATAATAAGAGGCAAATTTACCTTTTTAGCTATTGTCTTATAATGCTGGTACATGCCTTCTTGAGTCGGTTTGTTATAGTAAGGAGTAATTACAAGAATAGCATCGGCTTTTACTTTCTTGGCAAACATGGCTAAATCCAAGGCCTCTTTTGTGGAATTAGAACCCGCTCCGGCAATAATAGGCACCTTACCCTTTGCCTGGTTTGTCGCGGTTTGAACAACTTGCTTATGCTCATCATGAGATAAGGTGGCGCTCTCGCCGGTTGTCCCACAAACCAAAATGGCGTCAGTATTATTCTTAATATGCCAATCAATCAAGAAACGCAAA
The DNA here is from genome assembly GCA_016932855.1 of Candidatus Omnitrophota bacterium. Classification (GTDB taxonomy): domain Bacteria; phylum Omnitrophota; class Gorgyraeia; order Duberdicusellales; family Duberdicusellaceae; genus JAFGCB01. The sequence continues at coordinate 16,393 of JAFGCB010000031.1, forward strand.
CGCTCCTGGTCTATCTGTTCATTTTTTTTAAAGGGTGTCACTAAGGCTACTGTACTTCCTTTAAACATGTGTTCCTCCTGATTCGTACCGCGTACCGAGTACTGAGTACTGAGTAATGCGTAAGGATTAATCTATAAAATAACTTCGCCTTTGTATACCAGCTTAGCTTCTCCTTCCAACCAAACATCACTTATGCCATTGCCGTCTCTATTAAAATAAACCTTTAAAACTTCCCCGCTTTTCGTTTTGACCCTAATTATATTCTCGGTCTTGGGTCTTAGGTCTTGGGTCTTTAGTCTTGATATTATTGCCGAAGCAACCGTTCCTGTGCCGCAAGCCAAGGTCTCACTCTCTACCCCTCTTTCATAGGTCCTTATTTTTATAGTTTCCTTATCGATAAACTCTACAAAATTTACGTTTGTGCCTTCCGGTTTAAATTTAGTATCAAACCTTATGGCTCTGCCGATTAAATCCACGTCAATTTTATCCAGGCCTTGAACAAAAATAACAACATGGGGAACGCCGGTATTTATAAAATTGACCTTAATGTTTTTACCCAAAACCTTAAGCGGGAAGTCGAGTTTCAAACCAAAAGGTTCAGATAGCTGTATCTTAAGCCGGTTTTGTTTTTTTACTTCCGCCTTTATTATCCCGGCTTTAGTGTCAAATCTTATGATCTTATTCGGGTGTCGTAATAAAGAAAACCAGAGGGCGGCACAGCGAGCTCCGTTTCCGCACATCTCTGGCTCTGAACCGTCGGGATTAAAAATCCTCATTTTAAAATCGGCCTTCTTAGAGCGCTCAATCACAAGAAGACCATCAGCTCCAATACCAAACTTTCTCTGGCAATACTTTCGAGCCAATTGTTTATAATTTAATCGGGCATCGGGCATCGGGCATCGGGTGTCGATTAAGATGAAGTCATTGCCTGAAGCCTGAAATTTATAGAACTCTATCTTCCTCATAGTTTTTAAAATTGCAGGATTGCTAGAGAAGAATTTCTTTACCAACTAAATCTCTGCAGTCTTCTCTCTTTCGAATAAGGTAAGCTCTATTCTTCTTGACCAGCACTTCAGCTGCCTTCGGCCGGGAATTATAATTTGAAGACATAGAAAAGCTGTATGCTCCCGCTCCCATTACTGCCAGAAAATCTCCTTCGGCTACATCCAATTTTCTATCTTTTCCTAAAAAATCCCCGCTTTCGCATACAGGTCCCACCACATCCGCCTTCCTTGTGACTTTGTAACCTTGTGACCTTGTGACCTTTTTTGCCGGGACAATCTTATGATAGGCTCCATACAAGGCCGGCCTTATTAAATCGTTCATAGCCGCATCCACCACTATAAATCTTTTGGATGGATTTTCCTTAATATACAGAACTTTAGTAACTAAAATTCCGGCGTTACCCACGATAAACCGGCCCGGCTCTAAGATTATTTTAAGACCTTTTTCTTTAAGAAAAGGCAAGGCCTTACCGGAAAATTCCTGGGCGGTCTGAGGCTTCTCCCTATCATATATTATGCCTAAGCCTCCGCCGATATTAAAATACGTAATTTTTATATTTTTCTTGTTAAGCTCTTTAAAAAGCTTTAAGATTTTTTTTATGGCTTTGATAAAAGGTCCCACCTGAATAATCTGTGAACCGATATGTATATGGACTCCTACTATATTAAGATTCGGATAGTTGTCGCGCTTAAGAAAAACTTTCCGGGCCGAGCCTATCTCAATCCCAAACTTAGTCTCCTTCCTGCCGGTGGTAATATATTTATGCGTCTTAGGATTAATATCGGGATTTATCCTCAAAGCCACGTCCACTTTTTTCCCAAGATTTCCGGCTATTGCATTGATCTGCGCCAGCTCCGATAAGGATTCCACATTAAACATAAGAATTCCTAGTTTTATAGCCTGTTTTATCTCTTCAGCGGTCTTTCCCACGGAAGCATAAACTATTTTTTTAGGGCTGCACCCGGCACGCATGGCCCTATAAAGCTCGCCTGCCGATACAATATCTAAACCCGCTCCCCTGGATACCAAAGATTTTAAAATTGAAATATTGGAATTGGCTTTTACCGAATAGCATATTAAAGGACTGACAGCTTTGAATGCCTTCTTTATCTTGTCGAAATGCTCCCTTAAAGTCCTCTGGCTGTATACATATAAAGGCGTGCCGAATCTTTTGGCTAAATCCTCTACCTGTACATCTTCGCAATAAAGATATTTTCCTTTAAGCTTAAAATAATGCATCCTATTTATTTTTACGGGTTTTCTTCTTGGGAAGTCTTCGAGATATCATCTTATGCTGAGGCAAAGATTTCTTTGATGAGACTGCGTAATGCGGATTCATGATCCTTAAAATGCTTTTATGATCTAATTTTTTATGGAAGCTCTTTAAGATCCTGTCGGGTATATCCTTAATTTTTGTCTTCTTATCTTCCGAATATTGCACAAGCTTACCTACTAAATCATGAGCTTGCTTAAAGCTGACCCCCTGGTAAACCAGAAATTCCGCAAGTTCAGTGGCATATAAACTTTCATCACACAGAGCTTTGCTTATGCTGTCTTTTTTAAGACCAATCTTTTTCACAAACTTGGCCATAATCTTCAATTCATCCTTAACTGTCTCAGTCGAAGAAAACAAGGGCTCTTTATCAAGCTGCATGTCCCTATTATAGGCAAGCGGCAGGCCCTTCATGGTAGTTAATACTGAAGTTAAATTTCCGTAGATTCTGCCGGTTAAACCTCTTACAAGCTCTAAGAAATCGGGATTCTTTTTGTGAGGCATTAAGCTTGAACCTGTGCAAAATTCCTCAGGAAGCTGGAAAAAATCAAATTCTTTACTGGCATAAAGTATGAAATCTTCGGCAAGCCGCGATAAATGCATTTGAGTAATCGCCAAAATGCTTAAAAATTCAAGAATAAAGTCTCTGTCGGAAACATTATCTAAAGCGTTCTCCAGGGGCTTTATTTTGCCGGCTCTTATGTCCTGCTTGAAAAACTCTTTTATAGCCTCCTTGTAGTTTTTTCTGCTGATAGAACTTCCGGCTAGGGCTCCGGCGCCTATATACGCAAACAGGTTATTGCAGAATCTCTCCATTCTCTCATCGTCTCTTTCAAACATCCTGTTAAAGGCCATTATATAAACCATAAAAGAGACCGCCTGGGCCCGCTGGGTGTGGGTATAGCCCACGATAAATTGGCCTTCGTTCTTTTGAGCAAGAAAAAACAGGTTTGCGATAAGATTTATAATCAACTTTCCTATTGCCAGGCCGTTCTCCAGACAATACCACTTCTCGTCAAAGACTATCTGATCGTTTCTTGATCTTAGGCTATGCAATTTATAAGCGAGTTTACCTAGTTTTTTCTCCACCCGATTCTGTATCTCTGTATGGACGTCCTCGGATCTTAAATCAGGCTTAAATTTATCCGTCTTTACATCTTTCAAGATCTCGCCTAAGGCCTTTACCAGCTTAAGCGATTCGCCCGAAGAAAGAATGCCCACCTTTTCCAAAGCCACTACGTGAATAAGAGAATACATTATATCGTATTTAGCCAATTTATAATCGTAGTGGATTGACTTCGAGAACTCCTCAAAATCCTTATCTGTCTTCTTCTTAAATCTTCCTCCCCACAGTTTATTGCTCATGGATAACTCCTAACGTTATCGGCGTAAGGACTACAAGAGATATAAGGGTCTCAAGGATTATGCGGGTTATAAAAAAAATTGTCCCCTCTAACCCTTTTATCCCCTTTATCCCTTTTAACCCTTATTACTTTATTAACAGGGTTTTTTATCCCTGCAAAGAAAGTTTGTCAATTCTATTTACCCAAATAAGGCATGGAGAAGACATCGATAAAACCTTTAGCCAAATTTCTATCGAACTTGTCCTTCTCTCCGTATGTAGCCAATTCTTTTTTATACAAAGAATTAGGAGAACTTCTTTTGGCAACGATTATATTTGCCTTACAGAGCTTTAAGGTAATCTTTCCTGAAAGCTTTTGCTGAGTCATATCCACCAGGCTGTCCAGGGCTTTTTTAAGAGGCGAAAACCATAATCCTTGATAGACAAGCTGGGCATACTCAAGAGACAATAATTCTTTGAAATATAAGGTCTTTTTATCTAAGACCAGGCTCTCAAGCTCTCTGTGGGCAGCGTAAAGAATCCAGGCAGCCGGCGCCTCATATACTTCCCTTGATTTTATGCCTACTGTTCTGTCTTCAATTAAATCAGTCCTTCCGATAGAGTGTTTTCCGCCAATCTTATTGAGCACCTCGATAAGAGTGACTAAATCAAAAGGTTTTGAATCTAAGGAAACGGGCTTACCTTTGTTAAATCCTATTGTTATATACTGGGGCTTGCCCGGGGCTTTATCCAGACTCCTGGTAAGGCTGAACACATCCTCTTTTGGTTCATTGTCTAAATCCTCCAGCCTGCCAGCCTCAATACTTACACCCCAGATATTCTGGTCAATACTGTAAGGCTTAATCCTGGTTGTTTTAATCGGGATCTTTTTCTTCTTGGCGTAATCAATCTCAGACTCTCTGGAACTAAGCGACCATTCTCTTAAAGGGGCGATTATATTTAATTCCGGATTTAATATCTTGCTGCTTACCTCAAACCTTACCTGGTCATTGCCCTTAGCCGAACAGCCATGAGCAATGTAAGAAGACTTCTCTTTCCTGGCAACATCCACCAGATGTTTAGCGATCAAGGGTCTGCCTAAGGCAGTAGACAAAACATATTTTCCTTGATATACGGCCTGGGCTTTTAAACAAGGTAAAATATAATCATCGGCGAATTCTTTCCGTAGGTCTTTTATATAAATCTTGGAAGCTCCGCTTTTTAAAGCTCTCTTCTTTAAGTCCGAAGGAGAAAATTCGCTTCCCAGATTAGCCGAAAAACAGACTACTTCAAAACCTCTATCTTTAAGCCAGGACAGACAACAGGAAGTATCCAATCCTCCTGAATATGCTAAAACTACTTTCTTCATATCTTGCCCCCCTTAAAAAGCCAAGTCAAAATTGCTTTCTGGACATAGAGCCTATTCTCGGCCTGCTTGAAAACTATTGAGTTCTTACCGTCAATTACCTCATCGGTTATCTCTTCGCCCCTATGAGCGGGAAGGCAATGTAAAACAAGACAACCTTTATCGGCTAACTTAAGAATCTGGGAATTTATTTGAAACCTTCTAAAAGCTTTTTTTCTTGCATCTTGCTCTTTTTCCTTACCCATTGAAACCCATACGTCAGTATACAGGACATCGCTGTCTTCGGCTGCCTGCCTGGGATTATTAGTAAAGCAGATGACGGCCTTTGTTTTTTCCGCCAACCCCAGAACCTCTTTGGTTATGTTCTTATTCGGCTCATACCCCGGGGGTGTAGCCACAACAAGATTCATGCCCAATATACAAGCACCGATCATGATAGAATTACAAACATTATTGCCGTCTCCGATAAAAGCGACCTTAAGCTTCTTAAGATTTTTCTTCCTCTCATATATAGTATATAAATCGCTTAAGGCCTGAGCCGGATGTAAAAGATCGGTCAAACCGTTTACAACCGGAATTTGCGAATTTTTCGCAAATTCAAGCAAGGTATTATGCGAAAATGTTCTCAAAATCATCCCGTCTAAATAGCCCGATAAGGTCCGGGCTATATCTGCTACGGTCTCTCTTTCTCCCAGCTGAACTTCCCGGCCGGAAAGATACAACGCCATGCCGCCTAGCTGGTTAATCCCCACCTGAAAAGAAACCTTTGTTCTTAAAGAAGGTTTCTCAAACAAAAGCCCGATGTGCTTGCCAGAAAGAACTTTGGAGAATTTAGAAGGATTGTTCTTTATCTTCTGCGTAAGATTAAAGATGGCGTAGATATCCTTATCTTTGAATTCTTTTAATGATATAAAGTGCTTCATTCTATTTAGAATAGTAATCAGAAACCGAATAGCTAGACAAATTCTTTCAAGGCTTTCTCTAAAATGCTTAATCCCTTAAGTAAAGTGGATCTGTCAATATTTAATGCCGGCATAATCCTTAAAACCGTATTATGGGTAAAGTTGATAATCAACTTATTTTTTAAAGCTTCTTGAAATACGGGCTTGGCATCTATCGTAAGCTCTAATGCCCACATAAGGCCAAGACCTCTTACCTCTTTTATAATACCAAATTTATCTTTAAATTCATAAAGTTTTTCCTTTAAGATTGCTCCCTGCCTGTTTACATTGTCTAATATTTTCTCTTGTTTTATGACCTTAAAAACCTCAAGCGCTACTCTCGTAGCCAAGGGGCTTCCTCCGAAAGTTGAGGCATGCATTCCCGGCCCAAGGACTTTAGAGAATTTTTCTTTTACGACAAAGCTGGAGACGGGAAAGCCCGCCCCTAGTCCTTTAGATAAAGCAAATACGTCAGGCTCAACTCCATAATTTTGAAAACAAAACATCTTGCCTGTCCGCGCCATGCCGGTCTGAACCTCATCAAAAATCAAAAGAATATCATTCGCCGTACAAAATTTTCTTAGATTAAGAAAATAATCTTTAGGGGCTGTATTAACCCCTCCTTCTCCCTGTATCGGCTCTAGTATTACAGCGACTGTCTTCTTGGAAACTTTCTTTTTAAAACTTTCAAAATCTCCGAATTTAGCTACCTTTATCGGCTTAAGCAAGGGCCTAAAGGCAAACTGATATTTCTTCTGAGCCGTACAGGATAAAGCCCCTAGAGTCCTTCCATGAAAGGAATTCTCCATACAGATAATCTCGGTCCTCTTGTTTTGGCTACCGTAAGCCCTGGCTAATTTTAAAGCCCCTTCAACAGCCTCAGCTCCGGAATTAGCAAAAAATACCTTGCCTTTAAAAGCCTCATTTATAATCCGTTTTGCTAAAAGAGCTTGATAGGGCTGATATAAGTTATTAGGCACATGAACTAGCTCTTTAGACTGAAGAGATAAAATCTTTGCTATCTTGGAATGAGAATGGCCTAAAATATCCACGCCCCAGCCAGGAAATAAATCCAGAAATTTATTACCCTTGTCATCCCATAAAAAACTACCCTTGCCTTTTATAAAAACAGGGCCCACCCGGGTGTAAGTGTTTAATACGTATTGTTTGTATAATTTTTTTATGTCCATTATTTCTAAGCGTTCAGCGGTTAGCGGATAGCGTCTAGTAAAATTCGCTATACCCTATACGCTATTTAACTATTTCTGTGCCGATGCCTTCGTCAGTAAATATCTCAAGCAAGAGCGCGTGGGGGATTTTCGCGTCGATGATATGAACTTTCCTTGTTCCTTTCTCTATTGCTGATATCCCCGCTAAAACCTTAGGTATCATACCGCTGGAAATAACCTTGCTTTTTATAAGCTCCTCTATCTCGGAATCCCTTACGCTTGATATCAAAGAATTCCTGTCAGAGGGGTCTCTCATTACGCCCCTTACGTCAGTAAGCAGCACCAGCTTCTCCGCGCCTAATTTAGAAGAAATAAACGAAGCGGCCTCATCGGCATTAATGTTATAGGCTGTGTGCTTTGAGTCCCTGCCCATGGGAGAAACTACTACAATATGATTTTCTTCTATAAGCCTTCTAAACTTATCAAGATTAATATTTACAATACCTCCGACAAAGCCTAAATCGATCTTTGCTTTCTTCTTTTCGGCATAGATTAAATCATCTTTGCCGTTTAAGCCCGCGCTCTTGGCGCCCAGGGCGGATATTTCCTCTACAATCATCTTATTTAATTTTAAAAGTTCATCTTCAACCACTCCCAGCGTATCGGCGTTGGTAATACGGATGCCTTCATAAAACTCGGATTTTATGCTGAGCTCTTTGAATCTCTCTGTAATATTCGGCCCGCCCCCGTGGACCAAAACCACGTTTATCCCCATAAAGTAAAGAAATACTATGTCCTCAAGAACGCTGGCCCTTATGCTCTCCTCAAAAAGGATAGAACCTCCGTATTTTATTACAAAAGTATTTCTCCTAAATTTCTTTATATAGGGCAAAGCCTCGATTAAAACATCCGCTTTCTTGATTGCTTCTTCCATATTCCCTCACTTCTTTAATCAACACTCGGTACGCAGTACTCAGTACGCGGTACTCAGTACTCTTTAAGAGTATTGCGCGTTAATCTTGATATACTCAGGCGAAAAGTCGCAAGTATACACTGTCCAAGAGAATCCACCGCGTTTCAAATCCACTGAAATATCTATGTTTTTACTCTTAAGAGAAGTGGATTTGATAGAAACATTCTCTTTCAATGATATATCCGCCTGGCCTACAGCCTGAATTATCCTCCCCCAATTAGGATTTTCTCCGTAAATAGCTGTTTTGAACAGGCTGGAATTGGCTATCGAAAAAGCAGCCTTCCTGGCCTCGGACCGGCTAACTGCCCCTTTTATAGTTATGGCTATGAATTTCGTAGCGCCTTCACCGTCTTGGACTATTTTTTTTGCCAAATCCAGGCAAACTTCAGATAAACCTTCGGAAAAAACCTTAAGATCTTTCGAGCTTAGCGAGCGAATGCCCACTTTCTTCGAAGAAAGCACAAATACAGAATCATTGGTACTACAACAGCCGTCGACACTTATAGAATTAAAGGAAAGATCCACGCAATTTTTCGATATTTTATTCAATAAAGCGTTCTTAATATTTAAGTCTGTGAAAATGAAAGCGAGCATTGTTGCCTGTTTAAGCCTGGGATAAATCATGCCGGCTCCTTTTGCTATTCCCAGAATTCTTACTGCCTTACCCTTAAGCCTGAATTCCCTGCAAGCTATTTTTTTAAAACTGTCCGTGGTAAGAATGGCCTGACTGAAAGCTGAGGGCTCTTCATCAAGCCCGCAGACAAGCTGCGGTAAACTCTCTAAGATTATCCTTAGAGGAAGTCTCTTGCCTATCACGCCGGTGGAAGAAGGAATAACGTATCGAGAGTCTATTCTTAAAATATCGGCGACGGCCTTGCAGGTATATTCCGCGTCTTGAATCCCTTTCTGGCCGGTAAAACAATTGGCGTTGCCGCTATTAACCAGGAGAGCTTTGATTTTGCCTTTAGTTTTCTTAAGCTTAGCCCTACCAAGCAGCAAAGGCGCTGCCTTAACTCTGTTACCGGTGAAAAAATAAACTCCCTGGGCATACTCAGGCGCATAGACCAATCCCAAATCCGGCTTAAGTCTATTCTTTATACCGCAAGATATGCCTGAAAACAAAAAGCCTTTCGGTATCTTCATTTAAGCCCCAACGACTCGTCGAATCCTAAAATAAGATTCATGTTCTGCACGGCCTGCCCTGAGGCCCCTTTGAGCAAATTGTCGATAACTCCTACGATTATTATCTTTTTACCGCTTACCCCAAATCCTATATCACAGAAATTTGTATCAATTACATCTTTCAGAGACGGCAGCTTATTCTCAAATACCCGTACAAACGGCTCTCTGGCGTAATATTTGTTGTATACGGACAACAGTTTATTTTTGCCAGCTTCTTTGGTCAACCCGGCGTATATTGTCGCCAAGATCCCTCTCTCTATCGGTACCACGTGGGGAGTAAATATAACCTGACTCTTCCTGCGGGAGATCTCAGACAAAAATTGGTTTATTTCCGGCAGATGCTGATGCCCGAACAGCCTGTAGGCAAAAAGATTGCCCGACAAATGAGCGTAATGATAGTCCAAGGATGGCTTTCTTCCCGCTCCGGTAATGCCGGACTTGGCGTCTATAATAACATCCTTAAGCAGCCCCTCCCGCAATAAGGGCGCTATACTTAATATCGAAACCGTAGGATAGCAACCGGGATTGGCTAAAAGCCTAGCCTTCTTGATTCTTTCCTTGTAAAACTCGGGAAGCCCGTAAACAGAATTTTTTAGATTAACCTTATCTTGATGCTCTACTTTATAATATTCTTTATATACTTTTAGATCTTTTATTCTGTAATCGGCCGATAAATCAATGACTATCTTGCCCTCTTTAAGAAGATAGGGCGCTACTCTAAACGAAACTGTATGAGGAAGGGCTAAGAAAAATACGTCAGCTTTTTTTACCGCTTTTTCCAGATTTAAGTTTTCGCATACCAAGTCTAGTTTCTTCTCAAATCTCGGAAACAAGCTAGAGAATCTCACCTCTTTATCAAGCTTTGCCGAGATATAAGTTATTTTAACCTCGGGATGGCCGAGCAGCAAATCAGCTAGCTTTTCACCGGTAAACCCAGAGGCTCCGATTATCGCTACCTTTACCATTTTCATCCTCCATTGTTTAATATATTCTACCTTAAAAAGACATAATTTCAACAAGCAAAAGTTGTTACACAGATTATCGCAGATTACATGCTAAACTGATGGTTTTTGCAGATGATACAGATACGAATGCCTATATTAATATCAATTTGTGATAATCTGCGAAGGAAATCTGTGGCTATCTGCGGATTAACGCTTAGTCCACTGGAATCTTCGGCGGGCGCCTTTTTGGCCGTACTTTTTGCGCTCTTTGGCGCGGGGGTCGCGAGTAAGAAGTTTGGCTTTTTTAAACGGGGATCTCAAACTATAATTGTACTCCACTATAGACCGGGCTAAACCCAACCTGATTGCGCCGGCTTGACCGGTTATGCCGCCCCCCTGGACTTTGGCTTTAACATCTACTTTATCGGAAAGCTTAGCCCTTTCCAGGGGTTCGCTGATCAACAATCTATGCAGATGGGTAGTAAAATACTGGTCCCATTTCTTTCCGTTGATATAAAACCGGCCCTTACCGTCTACTATAAGCTGGACTCTGGCTATTGCCTTTTTCCGTCTGCCGGTTGACATAATCCTTGTCTTTTCCTTGAACTCCTTAGGAATTTTTACCTTTTCTTCTTTTACCTGCTCTTCTTTTACCTGCTCTTCGCTTGGGTTTTGTTCTTGATTCATAGCTCTAACTTCCTCGGGTTTTGGCTTGCATGAGAATGACTATCTTGCGGGTATAACTTTAAAGAATTAAGCATCTGCTTGGCTAATCTGTTCTTAGGAAGCATTCCCTTAACCGCAAAATAAAGAATTTTACAGGGGTCTTTCTTAAAAATATCCTTAAAGGTAATCTCTTTTCTTCCGCTGGGATACCCCGAATATTTATCATATACCTTCTGGGCCGTCTTTCTGCCGCTTAAACGCACGTGGCTGGCGTTTATAACCACCACATAATCACCGCATAAAAGAAAAGGGGTATAAATAGGCTTATGCTTACCCTGCAAAACCCTGGCAATTCTTGTAGCAAGTCTTCCTAAAGTCTTGTCCTTTGCGTCCACAAGGCACCACTCGCGCTTAATCTGGTCTTTCTTAGGAATGAAGCTTTTGCTCATGCTCATAGGGGCCTTTTTTAACATATTTTTCAACTAAAGTCAATAGATTTGTAAAAATTTTCCAACCCATATCGAGTCAAGCGGCAGGAATGAGGATTGAAAGGGTCTTAAGGGGAGTAGGTGTGAAAGGCTTATAGGGGAAATATTAAACATCCCTTCATCCCCTATGCCCCCTATATCCCTTATATCCCTTATATCCCTTATATCCCTTATATCCCTTAATATCCCTTATACCCCCTACAACCCTTATATCTTTTTCTTACGTCCGAAAATCCCTTGTAAAAATCCCCGGAATATACTACAATGTGGCCTATGAAATACCCGAAAAAAATAGTGGCTGATACAAGTATATTCATAAATCCTGACTCGCTGAAGGCATTTGGTCAAAACCCCCAAGATGCCCTTATTAGCTTTATAGAAAAAACAAGAAAACAAGGCATACTGGTTTATATGCCCCCTTCAATTATGGAGGAACTCCTGAAGTTCCTGGACCATAAACATATACCTAAAGACATTCTCTCTTATATCCGGAAAAAACCGCCCAAAAAATACGAGATATTTACCCCCTCTCTTTTTCTTTACGAGCTTGTTGAGGAAGTCAGAATCCGAATCAATAAGGGTCTGCGCATAGCTGAAAAATACACCCGCTTAGGACTTTCCGGCGATAAAAGCGAAGAAGAGCTGATAAAAAAGATTCGTGACGAGTTTAGGGTAGCCTTAAGAGAAGGTATTATTGACAGCAAACAAGATATAGACTTTCTTATCCTGGCTAAAGAACTCGAAGCGCCTATTCTTACTTCGGATCAGGGACTTATCAAATGGGCGGATAAACTCGGCATTGAAGCCTTGGACCTGGAAGAAATACGAGAAGTTCTTTCAACCTCTGGTTAAAGAAGAGATTATCTCTCTTACCAAATCCTGGGTACTTACGATACCGTAGGGACGCTTTCCTTTAAAGACCAAAGCGATATTTTCTTTCCTCAATCTTAAAAGAGCTAGGATATCATCCAATCTCTGATTTATGCCAACCTTAAAGATAGGCCTTATAAGGTCCTGCCAGGAAATGAAATCCCTGTAGAACAAATCGAAAATATTAATATAGCCTATTATATGTTTATTTTTAAATACGGGATAACGCGTAAAACCAAAATCCCTGGCCTTGTTTAAAATAGTATCCACATTATCTATGTAATCTATCCCTACGACTTTTTTAAGCTCGACTGACACATCCTTTACCCTGGTCTGGGAAAACCCCAGAGCATCGACAATAGCTTCCTTTTCAATACGCTCAAGACTGCCTTGACTATGAAGGGTCTCGGTGAGAATCTTAATATCGTCCTTGTTTAAGATAGGTTTCGCTTTCTTGAAAAACAAAGCCACAATCTTTGAGGGTAAAAAGCCCACACCAAGCACCAAAGGACGCAATATTAACTCGAAAAAGCGAAAAGGTGTAAGTGAATAAATTATAAGCTTTTCCTCAAATACCCGTCCTACATTCTTAGGAAACATCTCCCCGAAAAGAAGCACAGCCGGAGTAAGCGCTAAAGAAACCCAAAAGGAGGAATTCTCGATACCGGCCTTTACCAACATAAAGGTTGCCAAAGAAGAACCTGTGATAATGCAAAGATTTGTTCCCACCAGCGTGGTAGACAAAAACCGTTCGGGCTTCTTCAGAAATCTGTTAAGGTAACTGTAGATCTTCGGCCTTCTTTCCCGTAAAGCAGTAATCTTAAAGTATTCGGTGCAGACAAAGGCGGTTTCAAGGCTGGAGAAAAAACCTTCCAGAAAAATAAAGAAAACAACGCCGCTTAAATACAAAAACTCTATCATAATGCTTCTATTTCAGCTTAATCCGTAAACGCAGGATTCTTCTCTTGGTGGCTTTTTCGACTATGAATTTCATGCCCTTAAAAGAAATAACTTCTTTCTCCTGAGGAAATCGCTCAATAATACTTAGAATAAACCCTCCCAGAGTATCTTCTTCTTCGGGAAGATTTAAATCCAGCTCGTAATTAACATCCTTGACCGAAACGCCGGCATCGACAATAAATTCCTTCTTGGAAACTTTCTCTATGGTTTTTTTCGGCGTCTCATATTCATCATAGACCTCACCGAAAACTTCCTCTTGGACATCCTCCTGGGTTACAATTCCCGAGAAACCGCCGTGCTCATCGACTACCAGGGCCATCTTTTCCTTTTTAGATAAAAGCTCCTTCATCAAATCTCCTATGTTCTTTGTCTCGGGAACAAAAACCGGGCCTCTTAAGAGTTTTTCTAAGCTCTTCTCCTCGTCGAGAAAATAATCTTTTGTCCTCAAAACACCCACTATATCATCAATGTTTTCCCTAAATACCGGAACATAAGAATGCTTGAACTGGCGTAATGTTTCATATATCTTATCGGGAATTTCTTCTATATCTATAGCTTTTACGTCGATCCGGGGAGTCATAATCTCCGAGGCTTCTTTATCGGAAAATTCAAGAATCAAATGAATCATGTCTTCTTCTTCCTCGTCTATTATCCCCTGAGTCTTTCCGACTTCCAAGGCTTCCTTTAGCTCCTGCTCAGTAAGAATATTTTCCTGCCGGATATCGCGTCTAAAAATCCACTTGAATAAATTCTTAGAAATTCCGATAACCAGCCAGCATAAAGGAAAAACGATCATATTAAAAATCCTTAAAACATAAGAGGAAATTAAGGCGAATTTCTCGGCGGTATTGATAGCGATCATCTTAGGCAGAATCTCGCCGAAAATAAGTATTATTAGCGACGATGCGGCGATTGATAAAAATATGCCGTACTTGCCGGAAAACCCTATAAAGAGAGCCGCTACCGAAGAAGCGAATGCTATGTTGACAAACATATTCCCCAGAAGAATAGACGCAAGAAGATAATCAGGCTTCTCTTTCAAATCCTCTATCCCTAAGGCTTTCCGGTTCTTCTTCTTGAATTTCTCAAGACGGACTTTGCTCAAAGAAAAGAAAGCGGTCTCAGACCCCGAGAAGAAAGCCGAGCAAACAATAAGAATTACAAAAAGTAAATACTGTTTCATTTCTATCTAAACAGAGGGATTGGGAGAATTGGCTTTAGAAAAACAGAAAAAGGGGATATTTTCATTGGAGGATAATTTTAGCACAGACACATCTTCTAGCAAGTAAAATCTTTATATGCCTTACTACGTTAGGCATATACGCAGATAATCACGGATTTCGTATAGATTACCACAGATATATTTATCTGCGATCATCTGCGTAAAAAGAATCTAAAAATCAGGGTTCTAGAGGAGGGTTTTTTCTTCGCAAAACCAATATAGCTGAATGAGGGGCGACTATATATTTTTTCTTTTCTACCTGGATTTCTACTCCCTGGTCCCTTAAAAATATGCAGTAATCACCTTCCTGGGCCTGGAGAGGAAAATATTTATCCTTATTTTTGGAAGAAAGCCAGGGCTCCTGGTCTAAAGTGCTGGGGTCCGGAACAGGGTATCCCGGGCCTACTTTTACAATCCTGCCGGCCTGGACTTTTTCCTTTTCTTTTACCCCTTGAGGAAGATAGAGCCCGGCATCAGTCCGGTCAGAATCCTCCTGGGGCTCAATTAAGACTTTATCACCTACAAGTATCAATTCTTTATACATGAAATTCAAGAAAAGGCCTATCAAGCTTGTTTAACCAATAGTCTTCCGGATAAACTTCGAAAGCTCTATCTTTTTATAAAGCCAATTCTACTATTTCTCTAAAGATAGCGCTGTAAGTACTTTTGTCAAGGAGATTTTATAGTTATAATTAAAGCCTGTATTATTCGGGACTAAATCTTTTTAAGACCAACGCTAAATCTTCGGGGATAGGCTGGGGGCTGAATTCTTTGTTTATGCAGACAAGCTGGGTTAAAGCTTTAACCAGAAGCTGGCCGTCTCTGGCTATAGACTGGGAAAAAGTCATAGTAACATTCTTAAGCTTTTCTATCCGGGAACTTACTTCCAATATATCGCCGTATTTGGCCGGACTTTTATATTCAACTTCCACTTTTCTTACCACAAATAATACTCCCCTGTTCTGAAGCAGGCTTAAATCAAGGCCTGCCTTGGACATAAGCTCGGTCCGGGCCTCTTCAAAGTATTTAAGATAATTGGCATAATATACTACGCCTCCGCAATCAGTATCATGATAATAAATCTTCTTCTTCATAGTAAATGGCATACAGTAGTCATACAGTAGTCATACGATTGTATTGCAATAGTATGACGTGAGCGTATGACTATAGTATGACTTTCTCTCCATCAAATACGCAGGTACTTCCGGGAAAGTCCGATTACAAAAAGAGGCATAAAGAATACGCCGCAAAAAGCCTCTAGGGTCACTGTAAGCTTATTTAAACCTACCGGAAGAACATCTCCGAAGCCTACGGTGGTAAAAGTTATAACGCTAAAATAAAGGGAATCAATGAAATCCGGCCGCACTACCATCCCGTTGGAAAGAAGCTCGCCTCTAGTATAGATAAAAGCCGAAAGAAAAATAACGAATATACTGGAAAAAAACGTGCGTTTGGGTTTTTCTCCATAGCCCCAAATCAAATACGAAAAAGTCAGCACCAACAATAATAAAACGCCTCTTATAAACCCTCGTATGCCTTTTTCTTCTCTGCTCTTGGTAATCGGGTTGATTTTATCCGGACAAAAAATGCGGTAAGTTAAAAACTTTCTGTAGCAATTCTTGGAATCGTAGAACGACTCGGAAAAGCTGATAAGCTCTCCGTCGCGTTCGTAATTGATTGCCGCATACTTATACATCAATGAAGCATACTCATAATCTTTAGACTTAAGCGCCTGAAGGGCGGCCTCTCGATAGGCTGAAGCTGCTTTGGAAAAAATCTTCTCTCCCGACTTCTTGCTCCAGCAACTGGCAGCTGAAGAAAAACACAAAGCAGCCTGCTTATGATTATCCTGATCTTTATAGATACGGGCGGCTTTACGGAATAAATGAAAGGCCTCCTCGAACTTTTCCTCGAAAAGAAACGAATAAGCCTGCTCCTCTAAGGCTTTGGGATCGATGTCCATAAATCCTATCGGTCTTACTAAACCAATAAAAAAATAAGCCCCTCCTTTTTATCAAGAGGGGCTTATAACTTCTTCCTTAAGAAATTATATTTCGTTATTATAATTTCCTTCTATAAGTGCGTCCCAGGGATATTTCTCCTCCAAAGGATAGCCGAAGCCATCGGGAGAATTAGGCAAAAGCACTGTTCCTAAATCAAAGATTCCGCTGGTAATACGCGCAGCCGGGAAAAGAATTGAATTAGCAAAACCTACGAAGGGTCTATCTTGCTTTACGCCTTTTATAAACTGACCCGGCATATCAAGTATTCCCAAACCGACATTGTAAAGACCCCTTACTGCTTTTCTGCCTATAGGTGCGGTGCCGTCTTGGCCGATCGAATACTGTTCACCCTTCTCCCAAGCATATTGAGCGTCCAAAGGAACTCCTACGCCTTTATTGTCTTTGGGATTAGGCAAAAGAAATGTTGCCAGCTGCATTACTCCGGTAGTGGTTCTGCCTGCGGCATGAATAAACCCTCTGGCTATTCCGAAAATACCTCCCAGAATCTTAAGGCTTCCGTCCTCTCTCATGCCATCCCTGTATCCCTTTGCTACCTGAAAAGGCACTTCCATCCATCCGGTAAGAGTATTAGTAATACCTTGCTTTGCCTTTTCGACCGAGGACTCCATATAATTAGGAGCTGCGGCATAGCTGGCAGAAGAGATTAAAAAAAGTGATACAACCAAAAGTGAAACTAATTTCTTCATAGTCCCACGCCCTCCTTTCTTTTTAAGTCTTTGAATTATTTTATCAATCCCTTATGGCTTGTCAATATTTCTTTTTATTTTAAGAAAATGTCGTGTGATACCTTTCGAAGATTAAATCACTGCTTCAATTGCGAATCTACGCCGATGCCCAAACCATTCTTTAAATTAATCCATATTACCCGCTGCCTCTTGTATCAACGGCAATATCGCCCCAATTTCCTCTTTGTTCATTCTGCCAAGCTTGGCAAATCTGAATTGACCCTGAGCATCTTTATTCTCTCTGGTTATCTGGAGCTTCTTAGCGCCGTTGTTGTAAGAATAGATACTTACTGTAAGTCTGGCCGAATCAGTCTCCCATACTTTTGAAAACAAACATTCATCAAGGTTGCTGTCATACGGCATTTTTACCCTCCTTTCACATAGTTATATATTGTTATATTATA
>JAFGCB010000032.1 GCA_016932855.1 Candidatus Omnitrophota bacterium
AATTTTAAGAAGGAGATTACTAATGAAGAAGATATTTTATATTGTTCTCGATGGTCTAGGGGATATGCCGGTTGATGAGTTAGGCGGAAAAACTCCCTTAGAAGCGGCGCATACTCCCAACATGGACTTACTTGCTAAGGAAGGCGCCCAGGGGATAATCTACCCGGTAGAAAAAGGGGTTGCTCCCGAGTCGGACATAGCGGTAATCTCGCTTCTTGGCTATGACGCCCACAAGCTTTATACGGGAAGAGGGCCGCTAGAAAGTTTTGCCGAAGGCATAGAGGTTAAAGACGGCGACTTGGCTCTTCGGGTAAATTTCGCGACTTTACAGGCCGGAACAGATAATATTTTAGATAGAAGAGTAGGAAGGAATCTGTCCACCGCCGAGGCAACAGAGCTGTGTAGCGAGATTAACCGGAAGGTAAGGCTTAAAGAGGCGGATTTTATTTTTAAAAATACCATCGGTCACAGAGGGGTTTTAGTCATTAAGAAGCAGGGCAAGCTTTCCGGTTGGATAACCAATACTGACCCGGCTTACGACAGAGAAGGAGTATTCGGAATCGCAAAAGAAAAATTCGAAAACTTCTTGCTTAAAGCTAAACCTATGCCCGGATACCAGGATAAAGAAGGAGCTATTTTAGCGGCAGATTTACTTAATGAATTCACTCGCCAGTCCCACAAAGTCTTAGAAGATAGCTTGGTAAACCAGCAGAGAAAAAAAGAAGGAAAAATTCCCGGCAATCTTATTCTTTCCCGCGACGCCGGAGACAGGCTTCCTAAGTTTAGACCCATAAAAGAGGTAACCGGAATTGACTTCGGCTGCTTTGTCCAGATGCCGGTTGAGAAGGGAATCGCTCTTCTGTGCGGGATGAAAGTAGTGGAAGTGCCGCTTCCTTCCGGGGACGTAGAAAAAGATTACAAGCTCTGGGCAGCTAAAGCCAAAGAGGTAATCTGTCAGTACGGCGGCCTTTATATTCACATTAAAGGGCCTGACGAGCCGGCCCATGACGGAGATTTTATGAAAAAGAAAGAAAGTATCGAAGAGATAGATAAATTCTTTTTCTCTAACCTGCTTTCAGGGATAGAAAAGAAAGATTATGTTATAGCTGTCACCGCCGACCATTCCACTGTATGCAAGGTAAAAGCCCATACAGCTGACCCGGTGCCCGTGCTTATTTCAGCCCCCGGCCTTAAGGATTCAACCCAGAGCTTTTCCGAGATAGAGGCTAGAAAAGGCTCGATAGGCGAGCTTCTGGGAAGAGAGCTTATATATAAACTAGGTGATTTGGCCAGAGGCTAGATTGCAAGCCAGCCCTTCATTTTTATAAAATTAGCAGATAGGTCTTTTTTTTGTTAAAATACTTGTGGTATACTATTATGGTGTGCCGGAGAAGGGATTTAGTTTCTTTGTAGATACGATAAAAGGAGGCTTAAATGTCAAGTAGTGCAAGGCAAATCGTAATCGCAGTCTTGGCCGGGTTGTTTTTTTCGGGTTTTTTAAGTTTTTCTGTCTTTAGTCAGGAAGAGATAACTATTACCACCTATTATCCCGCTCCTTTCGGGGTCTACAGCGAACTTAGGCTTTATCCCAAGCCTTCTGCAAGCGCTGTTTGTGACGCCAGCATGGAAGGAACATTATACTTTAATGATGGTACTGGTCTCAATGGTCTTGCGGATTATGGGATTCGAGTTTGTAAAGGGCCTGCTCCGGACTGGGGCTGGAAGGCTATAGGAGGAATTTGGGTGATGAACGCTCAGAATGACATATACCCTGCTGGTAACGTAAGAAACGTGCTTATAGGCAGGTCAACAGCTCCCGCAAGCCCTAACCCGGCTGATTACGATCTTTATGTTGAGGGGACTGTTTATGCTAACGGCAATGACTAGAGCAAGTTTAAAGAAAGGCTTTTAAGATTATTTATTAGTTTAGGAATTGAGGTGATTTAAGTGAATAAAAAAATGTGTTTTTATCTGGTTTGTATGGTTTTTTTGTTTGCTGTTTTTTATTACAATTCAGCCTTTGCCCTGAAGGTAGAATATGATCAGCAGGTTGAAAAAGTAACGCGTTGTAACGTCTACCCCAACGCTAGTCTGGGAAGCGGTCCGTATGATGCAAAGTGCAATGAACCGGATATAAGTCTTGATAGGGATGAATGCCGAGCAAGGATGTGCGATAATCAGCGCGATGTCTTGGATGAGCAGGAGCGTAGCGTATACGGCAGGTATATACGCGGGGATGACAGCGACTGCGATCGTGCCTGTAGCGGCAAATGCAATTCCATTTGTGACAATTACTGTAGAGGCGCGATAGACCCGGATGATTATATTGAACTGCCTCTATATCCGGATGGCAGGGATAACCCGGTTTATAAGGAAGAGGTGGATGAATGTAAGGATGACTGCGGGGATGTATGCCAATCGGCCTGTGAGGATAAGTGTGACAGGCTTGCTTTTGGTCGAAAGACTAGCGGCAGAAAAGACAGCTATTGGACTTGTGATATAGGCCGGGTAGATTGTTTGTATCTGCCGGAAACAATCGAAGTAAGGCCTTCGACTAAAAAACTCCCCTTTGCTCCCTTTGCCGGAAGCGCATATGAAACTATCAAAGACACCTGTGATGCTGAGTACTGCTGTTGTGATGTCTGTATGGATTATAGATGTATTAAATGGAAACCTACTGATGCAGAATGCTTAGGCCCGCTGGGGTATAGCAATATTGACGATTGCCCGCAAGAATGTGATGAGTATGAATGTTCGGATTGGGAAAAATGGGAGCTTAGCGATAGGCCTGATG
Source organism: Candidatus Omnitrophota bacterium (assembly GCA_016932855.1). Taxonomy (GTDB): domain Bacteria; phylum Omnitrophota; class Gorgyraeia; order Duberdicusellales; family Duberdicusellaceae; genus JAFGCB01. Next base: position 2,795 of record JAFGCB010000032.1, read on the forward strand.
GGCGAGAGATAAGTTTTGGAGAGGTCGATCACGGTGATAATGCGCATCTAAAAAATGATCCGGACGGGGAGGGAGATCCGGATAAACTGTATAAACTTACCTCCAGGGATGTTGAAACAAAGAACGCCGGTTTAGTTCATACACTTCCTTATCCAGGGACAGACGAGTGTCATATAGGATGCAGTCCGGGAAATTATCTTCCTGAGCCTTCAGGAAAATTTGATTGTACTTATATCAGGGCAACGTGGCGCACGGATGACAGGCCTTACTATAAGGCTTGTATTGTGGGTCATTGCTCGACCTGCGATTTTAATTTTGACATCGATGATGATTTTACCTTTACCTATACGCCATAGATTAGCCTAAGTTTGACTAAAATATAGATTCCATCCTTTTAATAAAAAGGTTTTTTCTATTCCAAGAGCCTTCCTTTTTACCTTAAATATGATACAATTGGGCCTGTATGAAGCGCTGGGATGTTATAGTCGTGGGAGCCGGGCATGCCGGAATAGAGGCGGCAAATGCTTCTTCGAAGCTGGGATGCTCTGTTCTTTTTCTTACCTTAAATATTGACACTATCGGAAAGCTTTCCTGTAACCCCGCCGTAGGAGGGATTGCCAAATCCCACCTGGTGCGGGAAGTAGATATCTTAGGCGGTCTAATTGCTAAGCTTACGGATAAAACCTCTCTACAGTACCGGATATTAAATAAAAGTAAAGGTAAGGCTGTCCGGGCAACCCGGGTCCAGGTGGATAGATTTGCCTATCAAGCCCAAGCCAAGGATTTTATCCTAGATAATAAAAATATAGAAGTCTTGGAGGCGGAGGTAAAGTCGCTTCTTGTGAAAAAGAAACGAATAGAAGGAGTCTTAACTAATGCCGGCCTTTTTAGAGCCAAAACAGTAGTTATCTGCCCCGGCACTTTCCTTAACGGCCTGGTCCATATCGGCCTTAAAAACTTTCCTTCAGGGCGTTTAGGCGAGCCGGCTTCAAGAAAGCTGTATGATAGTTTAGTAAGCTTAGGTTTTACCCTGAAGCATTTTAAGACCGGGACCTGCGCCCGGCTTGATAGAAGAAGCCTTGATTTTTCCAAGATGACTCCTCAGGAGCCGGACAAAGAAGCTTGGCCTTTTTCCTTTTTTACCTCTTTTAGGCCCTTTAATAAGGAAAGATGTTTTATAACTCATACTAACCCTAAGACCCACCGGATAATAAGAAAGAACTTAAAGTATTCGCCTCTTTACCAGGGAGTAATAAAAGCTAAGGGCGTAAGGTATTGCCCGTCTTTAGAAGATAAAGTAGTTAAGTTTTCCCGGAAAGAAAGGCACCAGATTTTTATTGAGCCGGAAGGAAGGGATTCCATAGAGGTTTATCCTAACGGGATTTCCACTTCTTTGCCTCTGGAAGTTCAGTACGAATTTATTCATTCTATAGAAGGCTTAGGAAATGCCAGGATTTTTAGGCCCGGTTACGGTATTGAGCACGCGGTAATCGAGGCCAAGGATTTATTCTTCAGTCTTGAGTCAAAGAAGATAAAGGGGCTTTTCTTTGCCGGCCAGATTAACGGGACTACCGGATACGAAGAAGCAGCAGCCCAGGGTCTTGTTGCCGGGATAAACGCTGGCTTAAAGGTAAAGAAAAAAGAAGCTTTTATCCCGGCCAGGGACGAAAGCTTTACCGGCCTACTTATAGATGATTTAGTCTCTAAAGGCACGGACGAACCCTACCGGATGTTTACTTCCCGTTCGGAGCTTAGGCTGTCCTTAAGGGAGGATAACGCGCCTTTTCGGTTGTTTAAAGACTCTTATAAGCTGGGTTTAATAAGCCGCCGGGATTTTTCGATAATAGAAGAAAAGCTGCATCGGATTAAAAACGAGATAGACCGGATAAAGAAAGTTAAGATATATCCTAGCAAGCAGACAAATAAGGTTTTAAGATCTCTGGGAGAGGCGGATTTAGCTAAAGTAGATTCTGGCTTTAATATCCTTAAGAGGCCGAAGCTTACTTACCCGGATTTGGCTAAATTAGGATGCGGTTTAGGCCTAAAAGATAGAAGCGAAGTCGACCAGGTTGAGATAGAAGTAAAATACGAAGGTTTTATAAAAAGAGAAACCCAGCAAGCCCGGGAGCTTAAAAAACTTGCCCGCATAAAAATACCCAAGGGTATAGATTATAGCAAGCTTTCGGGACTTTCCCGGGAGATAGTCGAGAAGTTTAAGTATTTTAAGCCTAAGACTTTGAAAGAAGCCTCAAATATCCCCGGCGTAACCCCGGCCGCGGTTCTAATCCTTCTAGCCTACCTTAAAAAGAAATAACTTTTCCTTAAGCGCTGTGCGGTTTGCGGTTAGCGGATATCATCCTCGAAATCTACTTGTGACCTGGTGGCTTGGCACTTCGCTACACTTAAGTGTCCTTCGCCTAAGTGTCCTGAGCGACAGCGAAGGATGACTTGGTGACTCTCTTACCGGTTTGACTTAAGTTCATTAAGGATTTGGCGGGCGGCGTTTAACGAGGCAGGCTGGCTTCCCAGAGCTTCTTTAACCTTTTTTAGTTTTTCTTTAGTGCTGTTAAAAAGATTTGTATTTTCTATGAAGACTTTACAGTAAGAGGCGATATTCTCTGAAGAGGCCTGGTACTGGATCAGTTCGGGAAAGACTTTTTCTCCGGCGATTATGTTAGGCATGGATATAAAATTTACTTTAACCATATTTTTCAGAAGAAGCCAGGAAAGAAAGCCTATCTTGTAGATCACAATAGTGGGGATATTAAGAAGAGCAAGTTCCAGGGTGGCTGTTCCCGAAGAGCTTACTGCCATGTAGGCTTTAGAAAGAGTCTTAAATTTATCTTCGGTAACTTCTATGTTTTCTTCTCGGGCCTGGCTAAAAAGATAAGGTTTAAGTTCAGGATGCTTTATAATGACAAATTTAAATCCTTCTTTTTTAAGAAGGTCTTTTGCTTTAAGCATTAAGCCAAGGTGTGCCCTTACTTCTTTTTCCCGGGAACCGGGGAGAAAGGCTATTATTTTTTCAGGCTTAGAGTTTCGGTTCTTTTCTTTTTCATTGTTTATTAGTTCCACCAAAGGGTGGCCAACATAGCGGGCCTTAATTCCTTTGACTTTGTAGAAGTCTTCTTCAAAAGGAAAGATTACCAGCATTTTATCCAGGTATTTTTTTATAGTTTTTATTCTGTTTTTTCTCCAGGCCCAGACCTGGGGGCTTATGTAATAAAAAATCTTTAGGTCCTTGTTTTTTAATTTCTTAGCCAGCCTTAAATTAAAGTCAGGAAAATCGATAAGAACTACTGCCTGGGGCCTTAACTCTTTGATTCTTTTTACCAGCAGATTAAAAATTCTTAAAATCTTTCTAAAATAACTTACGACTTCAAATATTCCGGTAACAGCTATTTCAGTAAGATTTACGATCTGCCGGCACTGTCGGGCAAGGTTTTCTCCGCCTGCGCAATAGAGTTCTATATCAGGATTTAACTCTTTTATTTTCCGGGCAAGGTCTAAGCCGTGTAGGTCGCCGGAAGGATCCCCGGCTACAATCACAATCTTCATAGTAAATTAAATGTTTTTGCTAATATACGAATATTTATTTTTATAACTAAGTTTTTGTTTAATTAGAGGTTCTGTCAGGAAAATTAAAAATTAGCAATTTAAAATTTTAATTGCTAATTGACAATTTTACAATAAATAGCCTGAAGCTTATTGTATAATTTTCTCTATCTTAAGAGCGAGTTTAAGGGCTTCTATTGACCTGTCAGCTATGTGATAGTTGAACTTCTTTTTGTTTATTTGATCTAAGAAGTACTCTATCTCTTTTTTTAAGGGCTCATAGGGAGTAAGTTTTAGGGTCTCTTTTTTTATGGAGTTATTTTTTTTCTGGTATATAAGAGCCTGTTGCTGGGCGTAATCCAAAGAGATGTAGGAAGAGGCGAAGAATATCCTTATCTTTCTTACTTTTTCGTCAGAAACCCGGGATGAAGTCACATTGGCAATTCCGCCCCCTTGAAAATTTATACGCACGTTAGCAATATCACAGCTTTTCGACAAGACTTTTATTCCCACGCCTTCGACTTTCTTTATTTTCCTGCCCACTAAGTCCAGGATTATGTCCAGGTCATGGATCATTAAGTCCAGGACCACGCTTATATCCAGAGAACGCGCAGGGTAAGGGCCTAAGCGGTGGCATTCTATAAACCGGGGATTTCTTATGATCTTTTTTATCTTCTGGTAGGCGCTGTTAAACCTTTCTACCATGCCGACCATCAGGAATACTTTATTTTTCTTGGCAAGCCTTGTAAGCCGGTTTGCCTGTTCTATATTCGTGGTTATGGGTTTTTCCACCAGGCAGCAGACCGAGTTTTTTAGGAAGAACTCGGCGATTTTAAAATGACTTAAGGTGGGGGTAGCGATACTGACCGCATTGACTTTGCCGGCTAGATGCCGGTAGTCCTTTACGAAATTAGCCTTAAAATCCTGGGCTATTCTTCTACCCTTTTCTTCGTCTACATCACATACCCAGAGATTGCCCTGGGGGTATATTTCCTTGTATATTCGGGCATGAATACTGCCTAATTTTCCTACCCCTATTACTCCTATGTCCATCTTTTATTTAAATTGTATATTAATATTTGACGCTGATTTTCGCTAGTCGAAAGACGAATTAACGCTAATATTAGCGGAAATTGGCGCCTTAAAAATTAGCGGAGATTAGCGTATCATAATATTAGATATTAGCAAATAACTTGAGGCAAGTCAATTGATGTGATAGAATCTTGGCTATGAAAGATTACCTAAAACTGCTTAGATTCTTGAGGCCTCATGTTTGGCTTTTCTTTGCGGCTTTTGTCTGTACTTCTGTTTCAGCGGCTTTAAACGGGATAACCCTGCTTTCTATTTTGCCTTTTATTGATATTGTTTTTACCCAAAAAAAGATAGTTCTGCCTACGACCCTGCCTTCGGTTTTTTCTTCTCTGATTGATAGATTAAACTCCACCGACCCCGAGACTGTATTTAATATTATGCTTATAGTTATTATACCTTTTTTTCTCCTTAAAAATCTTTTCTTCTGGCTTCAGGGGTATCTTATGAATTCGGTCTCCTTGCGGGCGGTGATGGACGTAAGAAACAGGCTTTTTGAGAAAATACAACAGCTTTCCCTGGATTTCTATTCCGAAAAAAGAACCGGAGAGCTTATGAGCCGTATCATCAATGATGTAGGCCGGATAAATTATGCTATTTCCTTTGCTTTTCGGGATCTTGTCCATGAACTATTAAGGTTTCTTATATATTTATTCTTTGTGCTTGCTGTCGGCGGCAAGATGTCTTTGGTAACTCTTATTCTTCTTCCTTTGATTATAGCTCCGGCGACAAGAATAGGAAAAAAACTTAAGAAAATATCAACCCAGACCCAGGAAAAAATAGCTGATATAACTTCGCTTCTTTCCGAGACTATCTCGGGAGTAAGGATAGTCAAAGCTTTTTCCATGGAAGATTATGAGATTGGCAGATTTAAAGCCCAAAACCGGGATTATTTCCGTTTTTTGCTTAAAGCCACAAAGAGAAATCTTCTATCTTCTCCTATATCAGAATTCGCCGGAGCAATAGCCGCCACGCTAGTTCTTTTTTTGTGGGGTAGAGAAGTAGTCCAGGGCAATATATCTTTTGGGGCCTTCGGGTTAGTGATGGGGTCTTTAATGTCTTTGATGCAGCCGTTAAAGAAACTAACCGATGTCCATTTTATTACCCAGGAAGGTCTGGCAGCCAGTAAGAGGATTTACGCTATATTGGAGGAGGAGCCTTCGGTTAAAGAGGTTCCCCAGGCTTTAAGTATTTCCGGTCTTAAAAAAACCTTGGCCTTCGAAGGGGTCTGGTTTAAATATGAGGAGACTTCAGACTACGTATTGAAGGATATAAACCTGGAAGTTAAGGCCGGACAGATAATTGCCATTGTCGGGCCCAGCGGGACAGGAAAGACCAGTTTAGTGAATCTAATACCCCGTTTTTATGACCCCCAAAAAGGTAAGGTTTTATTCGACGGAACGGATATAAGTAAGTGCACTCTTAAGTCCTTGCGCAGGCTTATAGGAATCGTAACTCAGGAGATGGTGCTCTTTAACGACACTGTCAGGGCTAATATTGTTTACGGCAATATGGAAGCATCGCAGGAAAGCATAAAAGTTGCTGCCAGACGAGCCTTGGCCGAAGATTTCATTAGTAAACTTCCTGAAGGCTATGACACTATTATCGGTGACAGAGGATTTAAGCTTTCCGGAGGCGAAAAGCAAAGAATAGCCATTGCCCGGGCGATATTAAAAGATGCCCCTATTCTTATACTTGATGAGGCCACCTCCCAGCTTGATTCCCAGTCAGAGAGCCTGGTTCAAGCCGCGCTTAATAATTTAATGCAAGGCAAAACCGTCTTTGTAATTGCCCACAGACTTTCTACGGTAAAAAACGCTTCTAAAATACTGGTAATTCAGGACGGGAAAATAGCCCAGACTGGAAGCCACGAAGAGCTTCTTAAGAATTCCGATTTATATCACAAGCTCTACCAGCTTCAATTTAACATGTAGGTTTCTGTCCCGCCTTTAGGCCAATTTAAGTAAGGGTAATTTGTCTAAATACTTGACATTTTTAAAGAAATAATCAAATTTTAGCTTTTTTAGGTTTTTTTGGCCTATTTTAAGGCGATTTTCTTAAAAAAATTTAGGTTGAAAGAATAAGAACTTTTGATATAATTATAGACCTTCTTTCGGGTAGGTAATATTACTTTACCCGAAAGAACAAGGGTAAAGTCTACATTAATTTAAGGATTTTTGAAGAAAAGAAGGCCGAATAAGGGCACAACTTAGCGAACGTTAGGTTGTTAAGTTGTCTGTCCGCATTCGACCCGGTACCTTTGAACCGTTCGTCATCAATAAGACAAAGGTACGGGGTTAATTCCGACATACAAGTTATCTCGCCAGTAGGCTCCATAACTTGTGTCGTCATTAAAAAAGGAGGAAAATTTTGGCTCTCCCCGAAGAATTAAATAAGTTATTGGAAGCCGGCGTGCATTTTGGCCATCAGGCCAAGCGCTGGAACCCCAAGATGAAGAAGTTCATTTTCGGAAAAAGAAGCGGGATTTATATTATTGATTTAGAAAAGACTTTGGAGAAAATCAAGGAAGCTATAGAGTTTCTAAAAGAGGTGGTCAAAGAGGACAAAGAGATACTTTTCGTAGGCACCAAAAAGCAGGCTCAGGGTTTGATGCGGGAAATAGCCGAAAGCTGCGATATGCCTTACGTAGTGGATAGATGGGTAGGAGGTATGCTTACTAATTTCAGCGTAATACGCACAAGGGTGGAAAGGTATAAGGATCTGCTTGAGAAGCGCAGTAAAGGGGTTTTCGATAAGTTCCCCAAGAAAGAAGTGGTCCGTCTTAACCGGGAGCTGGAAAAGATGGAGCGGAACTTCTCGGGCGTAAAGGAGATGGTGTCTATGCCCGGAGTTTTATTTGTGGTCGACCCCAAGAATGAAATTCTTTCAGTCCAGGAGGCCCGCAAGGCCGGCATACCTATCGTGGCCTTGATTGATACTGATTCCGACCCTGAATCAATTGATTACCCTATCCCGGGAAATGACGACGCTTTGAAATCCATAAGGACGGTGCTTTCTTTTATAATGGATTCCATAGCGGATTTAATTGCTAAGAGGAAGAATAAAGTCAGTCAAAAGCAAGAAGCCGAGGAATCCGAAAAGGAAATAGAGGCTAAAGAGCAAGCTGAGGAGGAGTCGTCGGAAGAGCCGAAGGCCTCAAAGAAGAGGAAAAAAGAAAAGCCTGGAGAATCAAAAGCAGTTAAAGAGAATAAGGCCGCAGAGTCTTAAGGAAAGGGGAATTTTAGATATGAAAGAGTCTATCAAGAAACTCAGGGATCTTACCGGCTTTGGCATCGGTGATTGCAAGAAGGCTTTGGAAGAGTCAAAAAACGATGTAGATAAGGCTTTGTCTATTTTAAGAGAGAAAGGGGCCCAGATTTTGGAGAAGAGAGCTGAAAAGAAAGCAAGCCAGGGTCTAATTGAGGCCTATATTCATTTCTCCCAGAGCCTGGGGACAATTGTAGAGGTTAATTGCGAGAGCGACTTCGTGGCTCGAAACGAAGATTTTAAAAGCTTTGCCAAGAATTTGGCAATGCACATAGCGGCTCTTTCTCCTAAATATATATCGAGAGAAGAAGTCTGCCGAGATGATATCGAAGGCTTGCCGGAGAAAGAAAAAGAGGATTTTTTCCGGAAGAACTGCCTTCTTGAGCAAGGCTATGTGAAGGACGATTCAATGACAATTTCGGATTATTTGAAATCTCTGGTAGCCAAGTTTAAGGAAAACATAGTTATTAGGAGATTTGTAAGATTTTCTTTGGGCCAAGAATGAATAAATTAAAGTATAAAAGGGTCGTTTTAAAGCTTAGCGGAGAGGCTTTTAAAGGGGCGCAAGATTCCGGGATTTCCGCCCCTGAGTGCATACGAATAGCCAGAGAAATAAAAGTCATACATGCAAGAGGGGTTCAGGTTGCCTTGGTAGTGGGCGGAGGCAATATCTTCAGAGGCTTTCCTAAGTCAAAAGATTTCAACATGGACAGATCCGTAGCCGACTACATGGGCATGCTGGCTACGGTTTTAAACGGACTGGCTTTGCAGGATGCCTTGGAAAAACAGGGAGTGCACACCAGGGTTTTAACCGCCATCGAAATGCACCAGATTGCCGAGCCTTACATACGAAGAAGGGCCATGCGGCACTTGGAAAAAAAGAGGGTGGTTATTTTTGTTGCCGGCACCGGCAATCCTTACTTTACTACTGATACGGCGGCTTCACTCAGGGCAATGGAGATAAAGGCCGAAGTCCTGCTTAAGGGCACTAAAGTAGACGGGGTGTATAGTTGTGACCCTTTTAAGACTAAAAGCGCAAAGTTCTTTAAAGAAATATCTTATATAAGCGTCTTAAATAAAAAGCTGAGGATAATGGATTCCACCGCAATAAGCTTATGTATGGAAAACAGCCTTCCGATCGTAGTGTTTAACGCCAACAAAGACGGCAATCTTGCAAAGATAATAGACGGCAAGCCCATAGGAACAGTCATAAAATAAAGGGGACGCTTCCATTTATTCTAAAACGCTAATTACCGCGAATATAAAGCGCGAATTTACGCAAATCAAAAAAATCTCGAAAGAAAAAAGGGATACTTCTATTTATTCGCTAGTTGCCATTTTAATAATTTAAGATATTTAAAACGCGCATGTAAATTAAGGATTAAGATTAATAAGGAGGTAGCATGTTATTGAAGGATCTCTTTAAGAGTACCGAGGAGAATATGAAGAAAGCTCAAGAAGCCACGGAGAGGGAATTCGCGGAGCTTAAAACCGGCAGGGCTAATCCTAAGATGGTAGAAGGTATTCATGTAAATTATTACGGAACGCCCACCCTTCTTAAAGAGATCGCCAGCATAAGCATACCTGAAGCAAGGCTTATTGTTATACATCCTTGGGATCCCAGCGTGATTTCCGATATAGAGAAAGCAATCTTGCAGTCGAACCTGGGGATAACTCCTTCTAACGACGGCAAGATTATAAGGCTTTCGGTCCCGGCTCTTTCCACCGAAAGAAGGACAGAGCTGGTTAAAATCGTACGAAAAATAGCCGAAGAGGGAAAAGTATCCATCCGCACCGTAAGAAAAGAAGTCAACGAGAAAGCTAAAGAATTGGAAAAGGCAAAGAAGATTTCGGAAGACGACAGGTTCAGGGCCCAGGACGAAATACAGAAAATAACCGACAAGTATACAAAGCAAATGGACGCTCTTTTACAAGATAAGGAAAAAGAGTTGCGCGAATTCTAAACGCTAATTTCCGCTAATTTTTATTGGCGAATATTCGCGAATTCAATTCGCGTTGATTAGTGTTTATAGAGCCGCTAGCTCATCAGGTAGAGCACCGGCCTTTTAAGCCGGGTGTGCCGAGTTCGAGTCTCGGGCGGCTCACTGTATTGATTTGGTGATTGCTGATTAACTGATTAAATGATTAAATTTTTCTTGATTAAAATTATATAGTTTCAATTTTTTAATTCTTTAATCAGTTAATTAGTTAATCCGTTAATCTCTTAATCCTTTTCGCCGCGGTGGCGGAACTGGCAGACGCGCTGGGCTTAGAACCCAGTGTCTTTAGCGGACATGGGAGTTCAATTCTCCCCCGCGGCATAGAACAATTTAATTAATGGATTACGAATTAACTAATTAACGAATTTTAGAGTTGATTCATTGGATTTAAATTATTAATCAGCCAATCAGTTAATTAGTTAATTTATATATAGCGGGCGTAGCTCAGTTGGTAGAGCACCACGTTGCCAACGTGGTTGTCGTGGGTTCGAAGCCCATCGCCCGCTCCATCTTATTCGTACCGAGTACTGCGTATCGAGTACCGAGTATAGTTTTAATTTTGTAAATAAAGTGAAGTTATCGGATTATCTTTCGGAAAAACAGATTATTGTCGGGGCAAAATCCAAGAAGAAGAAAGAGTCCTTAAAAGAGCTTTTAGGGGCTTTGGTAAGTCTTAGAAAGATTTCGCCCCGTTCGAGAAATAAGATTCTTTCGTCTTTGATGGCAAGGGAACGCTTAGGCTCGACAGCTATCGGCCAGGGCGTAGCTATTCCTCACGCCAGACTAGAGCTGGTTAAGAAGTCTTTAGTGGTGATAGGGCTATTTGAGGAAGGCTTAGAGTTTGATTCTTTGGACGGTGAACTTGTCTATGTGGTTTTTCTTATTCTTTCGCCAAAAGAGCTGGAGGGGTTCCATCTTAAGATGCTGGCTACCATAAGTAAGCTTTTAAGAGATAAGTACTTTTTAGAGAGGCTTAAGAAGTCAAAAACAGCATCAGAGATAAGCCAGCTTATAAAGAGTCAAGAGGAGAGGATGTAGCCGGCATTAAGCATAAAGGCTTAAGGGGTTGTTTTCAAGATGCAAAAGGTAGAGAAAGAAATTTTAATTAAGAACAGTCAAGGCTTGCACGCCCGTCCGGCGGCTTTATTTGTTCAGACCGCCTCCAAATTTGATTCGAGCGTAAGAATCAGTAAGGATGCCGAAGTAATAGACGGAAAGTCAATAATGGGGATATTGAGTCTAGGGGCTGAGTGCGGGAACAAGATTATACTTACGGTTGAGGGCGAAGACGCCGAAGAGGCATTTGCAGAGCTCGAGGCGATATTGTCCCGGCAAGAGCCGAAAAAATAATTATAAGAGATGAACCGGAAAATTAAAGGAATAGCGGCATCTTCAGGAATAGGCATAGGAAAGGTGCACTTAATAGGCAAGGAGGAATTTCCGATTGCCCTAAGAAAGATATCATTAGAGGATATCCCTCCGGAGATTTTGAGGCTGGAAGAGGCTTTGATAAAAACCAGAAGGGAACTTATAGAATTCCAGAAGGAAATAGAGAGCAATTTAGATCAGGATCATGCTCAGATTTTTGACGCCCACCTTCTGGTTTTAGAAGATAGGATATTAATCGAGGATGTTATTACCAGGATCAAGAAAGATAAAGTAAACGTGGAATATGCTTTTCAGCAGGTGGCTAAGAAATATATCGATACACTCGCCAGGCTTAATGACGAGTATTTGAAAGAAAGGGCAATAGATGTTCAGGATGTAGCAAAGAGGGTTTTAAGAAAGCTGTTAAAGAAAGAAGAGGGTAAGCCTTCTTTGGATATTAAAGATAAGGCGATTGTGGTTGCCCATGATTTGTCTCCGGCGGATACCGCTAGCTTGCCAAAGAAAAACATCTTAGGATTTGTTACTGATATAGGAGGAAGGACTTCGCATACGGCGATTCTGGCCAGAGCCTTGGGAATCCCGGCGGTCGTGGGGCTTGCTAGGCTTACTTTGCTGGTTTCGCCGCAAGATACGGTTATTGTAGACGGGACGGAAGGCTGGGTAATCATTAACCCCAGCAAGCAGGTATTAAATGAATATAAAGAAAAACAGAAGGAAGAAACCAGGGCTAAGAAGGTATTTTATTTTCTTAAGAAATTGCCTGCTCAGACAGCCGATAAGAAAAGAATTATTCTGGCGGCAAACATAGAACTTCCCGAGGAGATACCTTTGGTGCTAGACCAAGGCGCCGAAGGCATAGGACTTTACCGGACCGAATATATGTATTTAGGAAGAAGAGATTTGCCGACCGAAGACGAACAATATACAGCTTTGGTGAATGTGGCAAAAAAAATGCAGCCTAACTCGGTAATCGTAAGAACTCTGGATTTAGGGGGAGACAAGTTTCTTTCCCACCCCGAGATTCCCACAGACATGTCGCCTTTTTTGGGTTGGCGGGCAATACGTTTCTGTTTAGCCAGGCCTGATATTTTTAAAGTGCAGCTAAGAGCGATATTAAGGGCTTCAAAAGAAAAGAATATTAAGCTTATGTTTCCCATGATTTCAGGCATTGAGGAGTTGCGTCAAGCCAAGGAAATGCTCATTGAAGTAAAAGAGGACTTAAGAAAAGAGAAGAAAGTTTTTGACGAGAATATTCCGGTAGGTGTGATGATAGAGGTTCCCTCGGCGGCTCTTACCAGTGATGTCTTAGCAAAAGAGTCTGATTTTTTCAGCATCGGAACAAACGATTTAATTCAATACTCGTTGGCCGTGGACAGGGGTAATGAAAAAGTAGCTTACCTTTATGAGCCTACCCACCCCGGAGTTTTAAGGCTTATTAAGATGGTTATTGACAATGCCCACAAGGAAGATATTGAAGTGGGCATGTGCGGGGAGATGGCTTCAGAGCCTTTATGCGCCTTCCTGCTTTTGGGTATGGGAATAGACGAGTTAAGCGTTCCACCCTCTTCGGTTCTGGAAGTAAAGAGGCTTATTAGATCCGTAAAATTTGAAGACGCAAAGACCGCTATTGATGAGGCTTTAGGTTTTACTACCCATAAAGAAGTAGAAAAAGGGGCAACCAGATTTCTTAAAAACATTTTGGGCTCTAAGTTTAACAAAATAATCAAATCATGAAAGTCTTAATACTCGCGGCGGGCTATGGGACAAGATTGTATCCTTTGACAATAGACATGCCTAAGGCTTTATTGGAGATAGGAAATAAAAGGCTTATTGATTTTCTGATTGATAAAATTAAGGCTCTGGGAGAAAAAGATATCGCTGTTGTGGTCAATGATAGATTTTATTTTGATTTTCTGGAGTGGTCAAAGCAGTATTCTTTTCCCATAGACATTATTAATGATCAGACAAAAACCCCTGAGGAACGCCTAGGGGCGGTAGGGGATATAGAATATGTTCTTAAGAACAAGGATATTCAGGATGATTTGTTGGTTTTAGGCGGCGATAACCTTTTCAGCTGGGATTTGAATGAATTTTGTGAGTCCGCTTCTAAAATCGCAAAGCCGGTGATAGGCCTTTATGATATTGGCAGCCTAGAAGAAGCTACCAGATTCGGCGTGGTAAGCCTTGACGGGCAAGGAAGAATAGTGAACTTGGAAGAAAAGCCTTCCCTGCCTAAGACTACCTTGGCTGCGACCTGCATATATTTTTTTCCAAAGCCCTCCTTGGGCCTAATGGATGAGTACTCATCCTTGAAGCACGACAAGGACACCAGCGGTCAATATATATCGTGGCTTGCTAAGAAGACGGATGTGCGGGGCCATGTATTTAAGGGCGATTGGTTTGATATAGGACACAAAGATTCTTTGGAACAAGCAAAAAAAAGTTTTGGTTATTAAAAATTACACAAACTTTTATAGGATAAAGGAGGCATAATGAGAAGTCTTTTTACTTCGGAATCAGTTACAGAGGGGCATCCTGATAAGGTATGCGACCAGATGTCCGATGTGGTGCTTGACGCGGTTTTAGCAAGAGATACAAGAGGTAGAGTCGCATGCGAGGCTTTGGTAACCCGGGGCATTATTTATGTCGCCGGCGAGATTAGCACCGGCAGTTATGTAGAAATTCCCAAGCTTGCAAGGAGCCTTTTAAAAGATATAGGTTATGATGATCCGGCTTGCGGATTTGATTACGAAAGCTGCGGGGTAATTACCGCTATTCAGGAACAGTCACCGGACATCGCCATGGGCGTAGATACGGGAGGAGCCGGCGATCAAGGGCTTATGTTCGGCTATGCCTGCAACCAAACAAAAGAGCTTATGCCTCTTCCTATTACTTTATCTCATAAGTTAGTTAGGCGCCTTACCCATGTAAGGAAAGAGGGGATTTTACGATACTTAAGGCCTGACGGCAAGTCTCAGGTAACTATAGAGTATGAAGGCAGAATTCCTAAGAGGATTGATACAATAATTATCGGAGCCCATCATACAAAAGACGCAAAGACCGAACGCCTCAGGGAAGATGTCCGCAAGCTCGTGATAGATTATATAGTCCCCAAGGATATGGTGGATAAGAATACAAAGGTATTAATCAACGCTACCGGACGGTTTGAAGTAGGGGGTCCGGTTGCCGATACCGGGGTTACAGGACGTAAGATTATGGTGGATACTTACGGAGGCTGGGCCAGGCACGGCGGAGGATGTTTTTCCGGAAAAGACCCCAGCAAGGTAGACAGGAGTGCTACTTACATGGCCCGCTATATAGCCAAGAATGTCGTGGCAGCCGGGCTTGCTGATGAGTGCGAGATTCAGCTTGCCTACTGTATAGGGGTAGCCGAACCTGTTTCAGTGGCGGTGGATACCCATGGGACAAGCAAGGTAAGCGAAGAAAAGATATCAGCTGCCATACGGGATATTTTCTCTTTGACGCCTAAAGGAATAATAGACAGTTTAAGGCTTTTAAGGCCTATATATAGGAATACCGCCTCTTACGGGCATTTTGGAAGAGAAGAAGAGGGGTTTCCTTGGGAAGAAGCCGATAAAGCAGACGAGCTAAAAAAGCTTCTTAAGTAGCGATTGTATTAAATAAGATACTTCGCGAGATCCGGTATTAATTTAAGAAATACAGGTTATGTGGTCTTGCGGACTATATAACTTGTGTCGTCATCAAGAGAGGAGCAAGAAGAATGCAGTATGATATCAAGGATAAGAATTTAAGTAAGGCCGGTAAAAAACGAATTGAGTGGGCAAGCAATAGGATGCCGGTTCTGGAATTGGTCAGAAACCGTTTTTCTAAGGAAAAGCCTTTTAAAGGTCTTTCAATCGGAGCCTGCCTTCATGTAACCACCGAAACCGCTGTTTTAGCTCTTACTTTGAAAGAAGCCGGGGCCAGGGTGAGTCTCTGCGCTTCAAACCCTCTTTCCACTCAGGATGATGTGGCGGCTTCTTTGGTCTTTGATTACGGGATAGAGGTATTTTCTATACGCCAGGAAGATACCAAGACGTACTATAAGCACATAGAAAGCGTGCTTTCATTTAAGCCCCAGATTACCTTGGATGACGGAGCGGATTTGGTAAGTACGATACATAAAAGAAAACAGACTTATCTGCCTTGGGGAGGCACTGAAGAGACTACTACAGGGGTAATCAGATTGCGGGCCTTAGAGAAGGAAGGAAGGCTTCTCTATCCCATTATCGCTGTAAATGACGCTTTTACCAAGCATCTATTCGATAACCGCTACGGCACAGGACAATCCACAATCGACGGTATTTTACGGGCTACTAATAAATTGATTTCCGGGACTGTGTTTGTAGTCTGCGGCTATGGTTTTTGCGGAAGAGGAATTGCTATGCGGGCGAAAGGCTCAGGGGCAAATGTTGTAGTCGTTGAAACCGACCCCTTAAAGGCTTTAGAGGCGGTCATGGACGGGTATAGAGTTCTTTCCATGAAAAAGGCCGCTGCCATAGGAGATATATTTGTGACTGCCACCGGAGATGTGAGCGTAATAAGAAAAGAGCACTTTATCCTGATGAAAGACAAGGCAATACTCGCCAACTCAGGACATTTTAACGTAGAGATAGACTTAAAGAGCTTAGATAAATTAGCCGTTAAAAAAAGAGAGGTAAAGCCTTTTGTGACTGAATACCTCATAAAGTCACCAGGTCATCCTTCGCTGCCGCTCAGGACACTTCGGCGAAGGACGCTGAGCGTAGCGAAGTGCCAGGCCACCAGGTCACAAGGTAAAAGATTGTATGTTTTGGGCGAGGGGAGATTAGTGAATTTAGCCTGCGCAGAAGGCCACCCGGCAGAGGTTATGGATATGTCTTTTGCCAACCAGGCCTTAAGCTGCGAATATATCGCTAAAAATTATGATAAATTAAAGAAGAAAGTATTTAGCGTTCCCCAAGCTATTGACCAGAAAGTAGCCGGCCTTAAATTAAAGGCGATGAATATAGATATCGATGCCCTTACAAAAGAGCAGAAAAAATATCTTTCAAGCTGGCAGGAAGGCACATAATTTAGCGTATAGCGTTTAGCGT
>JAFGCB010000033.1 GCA_016932855.1 Candidatus Omnitrophota bacterium
AGGAGGAGTAATGAAGGATAAGATTTCTAAGGTGTTGGCAGTATTTATAGTTATGTATTTTACAGGGATTAGCTTAAGCTTTGCCGAAGGTCTTCAGTCGATAGGTTTTTTTAGCGGTTATATGGAGGGCGAATTAAAAAGTAGGACCGATGACTATAAAGTTATACCTATGATGGTAACTTTAGGCTTTGATCTTAGGCCCCTGGCTGAGAAGTTCGGTATAGAAACTAAAGGCATACTTGAATTTCAGCTTGAGCCGTTTATAAGCCCGATATTTAGCCCTGAATCTAACCTTGAACTGGGTTTAGGCATGATGTTTAAATATGCTTTTCCTTTAACAGATAGCTTTATGCCTTATTTAAAAGTCGGCTCGGGTCCTATGTATTTTACTCTTCAGACCCAAGAGCAAAGCACGCAGTTTAATTTCGCAACTTCCGGATGCGCCGGGTTTTCCTGGTTTTTTAAAGAGGATGTGTCCTTGGACTGCGAGTATCGTTTTAGGCACATGTCTAACGCCAGCATAAAGCACCCTAATAACGGCATAAACACCGAGACTATTCTTGTAGGCCTGACCTTTCGTTTTGAATAAAATAAATTAGTATAACCGGCTTTCTATTATTGACGCTGTTTTGCCTGAGTAGCAGACAGAACAATTGGCTTACCGCAAAAAAGTTGATTTGCCGTGACCCCCTCTTTGTTTACATTAGATTTAGGCTGCGGAAGGAATAAACACAATCCTAGCATAGGTATTGACATTGATCTTGGTTCGGCCGCGGATATTATCTGTGACTTAAACCATTTTCCTTACCCTCTTAGGAAATCTTCTTTCGGCCGGGTTATATCCAAGCAGGTTTTGGAGCATTTAGATAATCTCGAGGATGTTTTAGCCGAAATTCACAGAGTCTGCCAAGATAAAAGCAAGGTTATAATAGAAGTTCCGCATTTTTCCTGCTATTTGTCTTATGCCGACCCGGCTCATAAAAGGGCTTTTTCTGTTTTTGCTTTTGATAAAATTGCCCCGGAGAAGGGATTTAAGGTTCTGGTGAGAAAAATCACTTTTCACCGGGCATTTCGGCGGTACTTAATACAGAAGTTGGCAAATAGATTTCCCAGAGGATATGAGCGCTTTTGGGCATTTATCTTTCCTGCTGAGCACCTGCATTTTGAGCTGGAAGTTATCAAGAATCCATGAGTCATAATTTTAATTATATAAGTTATTTGCTTACTAAGCCCTTCCATTCGTATAAGCATAAGGTTTTAAAAAAAAGAGCAAGAAACGTTGCTTTTAAGTCTAATCTTTATCAGAATGTATTAAAGGAGTTGTCCGAGTATACCAACCAGGACGCTTCTCTTATTGAGAATAAACGAAAGGAGTTGACTTCTCAGATAAACCGGACAAATTATGATATTTTGAGCGAAGAGGAGCTGGAAAGGTTTTATGGTCAAAATACGCATTCCCTTTATAATCTTCCTCTCTGGAATGCGGAGTGCGGCCGCAGCCTTTATTTTTCTTGGCTTTTAGTGCCTTATCTAAAGCGCCATAACTTTAAGACAATTCTTGATTTCGGGGCCGGAAGCGGGGATCTATGTATTGAATTGGCCAACCGGGATTTTTCTTTATATTATACGGACATTAACCGTATTCTAGTGGATTTCGCTGACTGGAGATTCAAAAAGAGGAGTTTGAATATAAAAATTATAGAGCCGGAAGATTTAGATAAACAAAAAGTCGATTGTCTGGTAAGCTTTGATGTTTTTGAACATCTTAAGGATTTACCTTTAAAGCTTAAGAAGATAAACAGTTTTATCAAAAAGGGCGGCGGTCTTATTTTTAATATCGAGTTTGACGGAGGGGGATTGCACTTGGAAGAAAATCAGGCCTACAGTGATGAAAATAGACTTGATAGAGTATTATCCGGGGCAGGCTTTATTTTTGACTGGAAGTTTAAGAAGTTTTTCTTTTACCGGAAAGTAAAGGATGTTTCAAGCGGCAGCGGGGGCCTTCTTGAAAACCCCGAAGAAGCCGCGCATATCGAGGATAGATTAAGAGAGCTGGGGTATTTGGGTTAATAAAGGTTTAGGATGATTGAAGGAGTAAAGATTAAAAAGTTAAGAGTGATTCCTGACCAGAGAGGCCGGCTTATGGAGATTTTCCGCTGCGATGATGAGGCTTTTGAAGAATTCGGTCAAGTCTATATGACTACAGCTTACCCCGGCGTAATAAAAGGCTGGCATTATCACAAGCTCCAGGATGATAATTTCACCTGCATACAGGGTCAAGCCCTGTTTGCTCTTTACGACCCACGCGAGAATTCTCCTACAAGAGGCGAACTTAATGATTTTATCGTAAGCCTTCAGGATCCTTTGTTAATACACATACCCAAAGGCGTTTACCATGGGTTTAAAAATATCGGTAGCACAGAAGCGGTCGTGATAAATACGGTCACAAAACCTTACAGTCATAATAATCCCGATGAATACCGCCTGGATGCTTTTGATAAGGCAATCGGCTATAAATGGGATAGGAGGGAGTAAATGCGGGGAATAATTTTAGCCGGAGGAAAAGGCACAAGGCTTTATCCGATCACCAAAGGAGTATGCAAGCAGCTTTTGCCTGTATATGATAAACCCATGGTTTATTATCCTTTGTCGGTTTTGATGCTTGCCGGGATTCGGGATGTCCTCGTTATTTCATCGGTTTCAGCTTTGGACGGCTTTAAGAGTTTGCTGGGCAGCGGATCGGATTTAGGCATGAATATTTCTTATGCCAGGCAGCCGGAACCTAAAGGAATACCCGAAGCTTTGATTATAGCAGAAGAATTTATCGGCAAAGAAAGAGTTTGCTTGATCCTGGGAGACAATATCTTTTTCGGGCACGGCCTGCCCGAGGCTTTGACCAAGGCGGTTTCCCGGAAAGAGGGCGCTACTATCTTCGGTTATTATGTAAAGGACCCTCAGCGTTACGGGATAGTGGAGTTTGACCGTAATGAAAAAATAATTTCTCTTGAGGAAAAGCCGGCTAAGCCTAAATCGAATTGGGCTATAACCGGTCTTTACTTTTATGATAACCGGGCGGTTGATATTGCCAAAGCCATCAAGCCTTCTAAAAGAGGGGAGCTGGAGATAACCGACGTTAACAGGGATTATCTTGATAGGGGCAAGCTGAACCTGGAATTGCTGGGAAGGGGTTTTGCCTGGCTTGATACGGGCACCTTCGATTCTTTAATTGACGCTTCGATGTTTATAAAGACGCTAGAGGAAAGGCAAGGCCTTAAAGTCGGCTGTATTGAAGAGGTATCTTACAGAATGGGTTATATCGATAGAAATCAACTTAAGAATCTTGCCGATTCGATGGATAAAGGATACGGTCAGTATCTTTTAAGAATAATGGACGAGTAAAAGATGAGGATATTAATTACCGGGGGTTGCGGCTTTATCGGATCTAATTTCATCCGCTATCTTCTTAAAAAATATCGCAACTACAGGGTTATTAACCTCGATAAGCTCACCTATGCGGGAAACTTAGATAACTTGAAGGATATAAAAAATGGTCGCAACTACACTTTTGTAAAAGGCGATATATGTAATTTAAGGATTGTCAATCAATTAGTGAAAGATTGCGATATTGTGATAAACTTCGCTGCCGAGTCTCACGTAGACAGGTCTATTATGGATCCTTTGGAATTTATCCAGACCAATGTTTACGGGACTTGCGTTCTGCTTCAGGCGGTAAAAAAGAATAGGATACCTTTATTTTGTCAGATTTCGACTGACGAAGTCTACGGAAGTATAAAGAGCGGTTCTTTTGACGAAAACTCGCCCCTTAAGCCCAATAGCCCCTATGCTGCCAGCAAGGCTTCGGCTGATTTATTATGCCGGTCTTATCTTGTTACTTACGGTATACAGCTTATGATTATCCGCAGCTGTAATAATTTCGGGCCTTTTCAGTATCCTGAGAAAGTGATGCCTCTTTTTATCACAAATATCCTTCAGGGCAAAAAAGTCCCTTTATACGGCCAAGGCAGGAATATAAGAGACTGGCTTTATGTCGAGGACAATTGCCGGGCCATAGATTTGATTTTGCATAAAGGCAAGGCCGGCCAGATTTATAATGTAGGTAGTGATACGGAGATAACCAATTTAAAGCTTACTAAGCTTATCGCAAAAAAGATGGGCAAAGATGAGAAGGTAATTAAATACGTAAAAGACAGACCCGGCCACGACTTTAGATACTCTCTTAAGTCTTCGAAGATAAAGGCCCTGGGGTTTAAGCCTAAATATACTTTTGATAAAGCCCTTGATTTAACAATACAGTGGTATAAAGACAATAGGAATTGGTGGAAGAAGCTTAAATGAACAAAAGAGTTATTTTAATAACAATAGATTCCCTTAGGTTTGACCGGCTTAAAAAAATGGTTCATCTTTATAATTATCGGGACAAATCTTTGTTTTACAATAATTGCTATACAGCCGGAGAGCCTACCGAGATTTCTTTTCCGGCTATTATGGGCTCTTTGTATGCTTCACAATTCATGCAGACGATAAGCTTCCCCGAAAAAAGAAAGACCATAGCCCAGGCTCTTAAGGAAGCCGGGCTTAAGACTTTTGCTCTTACTGATGGCAATCCCTGGTGTTCTTCGGTCTTAGGATACAACAGAGGTTTTGACTACATAAATGATTATCTTTTAACCAGGTCCAAAAAGACAATTTTTTCCAGGTTTTGCAAGAATGTGGGGAAAATATTTTATCCCAAACTGTTAAGAGCTTATCTAACAGGCTGGATGCTTAATCCAAAAACCAACATCAAGAAAATAATAAGTAAGGCCTTGGAAATCTTGAAGGAAGAAAGCGGCGGTCTTTTTCTCTGGATGCACCTTATGGATGTACATTCTCCCTACAGATTAAGTTCCGCCCCTTTTAATTCAAAGAACGTAACAAGCTTAAGGACTTACAGTAAGCTGTCTTCTATACCCAATAAAGTAAAGATTACTAAACAGGATATAGCGAATATTACCTGGATGTATGATTTAGCGGTGAAGTTCTTGGATAATGAATTGGATAAGCTGCTTAAATATTACTTTTCCAGTGAATACGAGAAAGGAACTTCTCTGATCGTAACGGCTGACCACGGCGAAGAGCTGGGGGAACGGGGCAATTTCTATCATATGGAGAATGTATATGAGGAAGTGACCCATGTGCCGCTTATGATATTTAATAAAAACTTTGGCAGCAAGGTTATCGAAAATTACTGTTCTTTAAGAGATATCCCTAAAACAATCTTAGGTTTTCTCGGAGTCGAGGATGATTATTTCTTCGGCGCTAATATTTTAAGAGAATTTTCCGATTACGCAATATCAGAGACATTAAAGCCGTGCATGAATATATTGATGAAAGATAAGTCCTTTAACGAGGCTTTAAAGATAAAACTCTCGGAATTTGCTTATGCCTATAATGATTCGCAAAAGACCTTTTTTTTTGACCGAGCCTATTACGATAAAGATTTAAGACAGATAGATTCCAGTCAGGTCCCTGTAGTATTCAGAGAGCACGTAGAAGCAAGGAACAATCGATTATGATACAGGTATTTTCGAATTCGCTAGGAGCCGGCGAACTTAAAGCCCTTAAATCGGTTTTTAAGTCTAAGTGGATCGGCTTCGGTAGAGAGACTAAGATTTTTGAAAAGGAGTTAGGCAAGAAAATAGGTTCTCAAAGAGTCCTGGCGCTTAATTCCTGCACCAGCGGTCTTTTTATGTCGATGAAGATTCTAAAATTGGGCCCCGGCGACGAAGTAATTATACCCACAATAAACTTTATCGGAACCGCCAACGCCGTATTAGCGGCCGGAGCAAAGCCGGTTTTTGCCGACGTTGACCCGGAATATCTTAATATTTTGCCTAGCCAGATAAAAAAGCTGCGTACAAGACGCACCAGAGCAATAATACTGCTGCATTACGGCGGACATCCCTGCGATATGGATGAGATTTATAAATACACCAAGGGTTTGCATATTATCGAGGACAGCGCCAATTCACCGTTCTCAAAGTATAAAGGTAAAAACTGCGGCACTTTAGGTGATATCGGCTGTTTTAGCTTTGATGCAATGAAGATTTTATCTGTTGGTAACGGAGGCGCGATTTGGCTTAAAGACGACGCTCTTTATAAAAGGGCTGTTGAATACAGGTACTTTGGCCTTAGGAATAAAAAACAGTCAGGGGTTGATTCCTTTAAAGAAAAGAAAAGCCGGTGGTGGGAAATAGAATTAAGCTGTGTTTCCAACAGGTTTATACCCTGCGATATACTTTCCAGTATCGGTAGGGTACAGTTGAGCAAGGTAGATTCGTTTATAGGTAGAAGAAAGCAAATATGGAAGGTGTATCAGAAAGAGCTATCAGGACTTTATTGGCTTACCAGGCCCCCGGAGCCTCTTAATGAAACCAGGAGCTCTTATTACCTTTATTGGATTAGAGTTTGCCCCGGCTTGCGGGATAAACTTGCCAGGCATCTTGTTGATAACGGTGTTTATTGTACTTTCAGGTATTTTCCTCTGCATTTAATTAAGCATTATAAGGCAAAGCAGCATTTGCCTAACAGCGAGGAGCTTAATCAAAGCGTTCTTAATATACCTCTTCACCAAAATATATCCGACAGACAGGTAGACAAGATTATAAAAGTCATAAAGAGATTCGGAAGCCTATATTGTTGAATTGCGAAATGAGCCAGCCCCAAAGTCCTTTGATAAGCGATGATTTAGTCCATTCCAGGATTGTCCCTCAGATTTTAAGTGACAAGGACGTAACTTACCAGGAGCATTTATCCAAGTATAAGTTCGCGCTTAAATTTATTAATAAGGAGTCTATAGTATTAGATGTAGCCTGCGGTGTAGGCTGGGGCACCAGTCTTCTGGCAGGGCAGGTCAAGAAAGTTACAGGAGTTGATCATAGTAATACTGCCCTAGACTACGCCAGGAAGAATTACAAGGCAGAGAATTTGGAATTTAAGCCCATGAGCGCCCTGGATCTTAAGTTTCCGGAAGATTCTTTTGACGCGGTTATTTCGGTAGAAACCATAGCCCAGTTAAGCGATCCTTATCAATTTCTAAGCCAGGTCCATAACCTGCTCAAACCCCAAGGAGTCTTTTTGGCAAGCACGGTTAATAAAGAAGTTTTTCCTTCAAGAGGGTTTACTTACCAGGAAATCCTGAGCTTGTTTGAAACCAGGTTTTGCGATATAGAGGTATATATGCAGAAAATGGCCTATTTCGGCTTTAAAAGAAAGAAGCTGCGCCAGCTTTTAGGAGGAATATTTTTACCTAAATTGCTTAAAGGAAAAATTCCCTGTATAGAGAAACGCTACAGCAATCTGGCTTCAACTCCTTTATTTTGGCGGCAAGCCCTTTATGAATATAAACTTAAATTATCAGTGCTTCCTTTTTTCGAGCAAGAGGCTTGCATAAAGCCTAATTTTTATATTGTAGTATGCAGGAAAAAGTAGATTATAAGTGCGACATAGTAATACCGGTATGGAACCTTAAGGAATGGACGCAGAGGTGCGTGGAGAGTATTATCGTTAATACCGAATATCCTTATCGTTTGATTATTATTGATAACGGAAGCGAAAAACCGACCCGCGATTATCTTGTGAGCTTAAAGCAGGATAAAAGACTTAAGTATTATCTTTTTATAAGAAACGAGAAAAATCTTGGCTGTACCAAGGCTATCAATCAGGGCATGAAAGCCGCCTCTTCGGAATATATACTTGTCTTGAATAACGATACAATAGTATGTTCCGGTTGGCTTAGTGAATTGGTGCGGATAGCCCAGCTCTCAGGCGATATAGGTATTGTAAACCCTAACAGCAACAATCTGGGAGCAAAAAAACCCTGGCATATGAGCTTAGAGCAATACGCCCGGAAGATTATGGAAAAATACAAAGGCAGATATATTGAGATGTCTGCCGCGGTAGGGTTTTGTTCGTTGATAAAAAAAGAGGTGGTTGAAAGAGTCGGGGTTTACGATGAAGGTTTTGGCATGGGCAACTTTGATGATACCGAGTATTCTATAAGAGCGCGCCAGGCCGGCTTTAAGACTGTTTTTGCCAAAGGCCCTTACGTGTATCATAAAGAACACGCCTCTTTTGATTTATTAGGCGATTTTGACGAATTTTTCGGGGAAAGCCAGAAAGTATTCTACGAAAAGTTCGGCAGGCCCGAGAGGCTTCTTTATATTTTAAGCCGGCAAAACAAAGAATATTTTAAAAAGCTAAAGAAACAAACCCATGATTTAGCCGATAACTTAAACTGGGTCAGGATCTTTATAAAGACTCATCTTAAGCCCCCGGATTTAGCAGAACATACCAATATAGTCCTTATACCTATTTCTTTTTTGTTTTTTAGGATTCACTGCGTTTTTAATGTATTGGTAAAGAAGAAAAAATATGCCCGGATTTTTGTGGATGATGGTATACTTTTAGATATTTTAAAGAAATTAAAAAGATTTCACAAGGCAGAAGTAAATCCTATTCTTTAAAAGATGAAGATAGCAGTTATCTACAACAAAGCAAATCAATACAATACCGCTGTTTTTATTGAAGAGGTAATAAGAGAGTCGGGTATTAGGTATGAGCATTTTTTTACCCAGGATGCCGCCAGCATACCCAGACAGTTCGATCTTTATTTAAGGATCGACCATGGTGATTATAAGCATGATTTACCCGGCGACTTGCATCCAGCTGTCTTTTACGCTATTGATACGCATTTAAAAAAACCTTACAGGAAGATACGGCAGCAGGCAAGGCATTATGATATTGTTTTCTGTGCCCAACAGGAAGCGGTAAAGAGGCTTCGGAAAGAAGCCGGGGTTGACGCGGTCTGGCTCCCCTTAGGCTATAATTCCAAGATAATCGGGAAATTAGACCTGCCAAAAAAATACGATATAGCTTTTGTAGGAAGGGATGCCCAGAAGTTTGCCCGGGGAAAACAGCTTAAGCTTTTAAAGAAAAAATATCCCAATAGCTTTATCGGCCAGGCTCCCTATACAAAGATACCCGAGATTTACAGTTCGGCAAAGATAGGATTTAATTCCTGTATTAGAAATGATATAAACGTGCGCACTTTCGAGATCATGGCCTGCGGGAGCATGCTTATGACCAATCTGATTAAAGGCAATGGTTTTAGTGATATTTTTCAAGATAAAAGGCATTGTGTTGTCTACCGAAACGATAGGGAATTGCTGGAGTTAATCGATTATTATCTGGATAACGAATCAGTGCGGGAAAGAATCGCCCAGGCCGGGTGCCAGCTGGTAACTGAACGCTACAGCTGTCTTCATTTAACTCAAAAGATGTTCAGCTATATCGCTTTTAAATTAGGCGGAAACTACAATGATTTGAGGATTTAAAAATGTTTATGGTGGTAAACGCTCTTGTTATAGCAATCAGCGCAACTTTTGTATTCGGCCAATTGGCGGGTTTAAACTTTGTTAAGCTTAATAATTGGCGATTGGCTCCCTTGAACAGAGTTAAGCTTACTCTATTTTTCGGGGCTATTTATTCTCTTTTAGGGATATTTCCCGGCCTATTTCTAGGATTAATCGGATTTATTTCCGTCCGGCTATGGCCACTTTCAACCGGACAGTTAAATCATATCTATATCGGCTTTTGTTCATTTCACGTATTGTATTTTATTCTTAAATGGACAAGAGTCAAATCGGAATTCCTGCAGGCGGCTTTTGCGATTATTTTAGGATTTGTTTCTTTTTTTATTTCTTTTAAGGTAAGCCCTTTCTGTTTTGCATTTTTTCCTTATAGTCTGGGCATTTATTCTCTGCTTTTCTTGCCGAGCATCACGGCTTTTATTTCCTATAGGTCAGGTTTTAAAAGTAGAGAAGGCGGTGTAGACCTCGGAGGATTTAAGGAAAGTAGGATTCAACACAAGGCTTATGATACAGGGGTTAAGGTTTTGCTTATCGGAGTTGACGCCGCTGATTGGCGCATGATAAACCCTTTGATTGAGAAAGGTATGCTTCCAAACATAGCCAAGATAAAAAAAGAAGGCTTTACAGCCTCTGCTGATAGTTTCACTCCTGCCTGTTCTGCTATGCTCTGGACATCTATCGCCACCGGCAGGACACCGAAAGAGCACGGTATTGTGCATTGGCAGAAGATAGTTTTTCCGGGGATAGGGACTTTTCCTGGGGAACCTACTAACTTAAATTATCCTAAAGGCTCAGGAGCAAGGAAGATCGTAAAATTTCTTATTAAGAAGAATATATTAAGGGTAGTTCCTTATACTTCAGAGTCGAGAAACTGCAAGGCGCTCTGGAATGTTCTTTCTGATTTCGCTAAAAAATCCGCTACCGCAGGCTGGCTTTTCAGCTGGCCGGCAGAGAAAGTAGAAGGCATAAACGTATCGTGGTATACCTATCCTTTTGAGGAAGTAAGCAATGAAATGCAGACATTTTCCTCGAGCAATTTAGCCCGCAGGACCTATCCTGAGGGTTTTCTGGAAAATATCAGGAATTTTATTGTTACTCCCCGCGACATAGATAAAAAGGAGCTCGCCGCTCTCGGCATGCCCGTCCTTGAGATTGATTATAGAAAGAGGCGCTTTGCCGACCAGATTTATCCCTGGTATTTTGCAAAAGATAAGACTTTTTACAATATTGCCGATTATATCTTGGATAATTACAAAGATTTAAGTTTAGTTTCAGTTTTATTCTCCGGGATTGATGCCGCGAGTCACACCTATTGGCCTTTTGTAGAGGGAGCTCAAAATTCGGAAAAATTTAGAGACCAGATTCTTTCTATTTCGGACGATCCTTCTTTCAAAGAAGCAAGTAAAGGCTTTAACCGCTGCATTGAGTTATACTATCAATTTATAGATACCGCGATAGGTAAGCTTATAAGTAAAACCGACCGGAACTGGACGATTATAATTGCTTCTGACCATGGTTTCCGTTATGATAGCACAGGTCATGGCCAAGCGCCTGAAGGGGTATTCATGGGTTTCGGTAATAATATAGAAAAGAGGAGCGGAGGGCGTGTTTCAATCTACGATATTTTTCCTACTATCATGGCCTTGCTGGGACTTCCTTTGGCCGGTAATTTAAAAGGGCGGGTCTTGAAGGAGGCGATAAGAGAGGACTTTCTTAGGCAGTACCCTTTGCAGCATATCGAAACTTATGAGGATAACGGCGCAGCCTTAGGCAAAGAATCCTCTACTCCCAAAGAGGTCGAAGAAGGCCTCACCAGCAAGTTAAGGGCATTGGGATATATAGATTAAAAAGTCAAAAGTAAGTGTATACATCCTTTAAATTATACAAATAAAAGGTTGAAAGATGACGGAGGATAGATGAAGATATTAGGCCTTGCCGCTCCTTTTGGGCATGATCCTTCAGCAACTTTGGTTATTGACGGTAAGGTTGTGGCGGCTGCGGAAGAAGAAAGATTTACCCGGCAAAAGCACGCTACGGGCCAGAGGCCGCTAAATGCGGTAAAGTTCTGTCTTAGCCAGGCCGGACTTAAACCTTCGGATATGGATTGCGTTGCTTTCGGCTGGTCGTTCGATATCTTAAGGCAGAAAAGGGGCGAGTATTTCAGGCGAAGTCTTTTCAAGAGGCCTTCCCGGGTCTACAAAAAGTTCTTCCGTAACAAAAAAGAATTAAGCAACCAGGAGAAATTTATTTATTCCACTTTACAAGATTGCGGCTTTGATCTTTCGAAGGTAAAAATCCATTGGGTTGAGCACCATCTGGCTCATGCCGCCTCGGCTTTTTATCTTTCAGGCATGTCTGAGGCAGCGGTAGCATCTATTGACGCCGGAGGAGAGATCACGTCCACTCTTTTAGGTTATGCTTCTAACGGAAGTATTAATAAAGTTAAAGAGATAATCGCTCCCGACTCCCTGGGATTATTTTATTCTACGATAACCGAATATCTTGGATTTAGAAGAGAAAACGGAGAATATAAAGTTATGGGCATGGCTCCTTATGGAGACCCCCAACGCATAAGCCTTGATAAGATAATCCGGTGGGATGACGGGCGCAAGAGTTTTTTCTGCAATGATGATTATGTCTGGGTTCAGCGGAAGAAAAGATTTAAGCCGGATAAAGTCTATTCCAAGAAAATGGTAGAGATGTTCGGCCCCCCGCGGCAGGTAGACACCCTGCAGGAGCCTTATATGCATATCGCCGCTGTAACCCAGAAGAAGTTTGAAGATATAACATTGAAGCTGATAGACAGCTACTTAAAAGATATTTTGGTAAAACACGGCAATCTCTGTCTTGCCGGGGGATGCGCTTTGAACGTTGCTCTAAACAGGATCCTTCTTGAGCAGCCTTATATAAAGAATCTCTGGGTTCAACCTGCGTCTCATGATGCCGGGACTTCCCTGGGTGCGGCGGTTTTTGTGGCCGCCAGCTCTGGTCAGAAAATCGAGCCGATGAGGCATGTTTATTTGGGACCGGAGTTCAGTAATGAAGAGATAAAAAAAGCTCTTTGCCGGCATAGTTTCTCTGTTAGCTACGAAGATAATATCAGTCAAAAAGCAGCCCAATTATTGGCCGAAGGTGAAGTGGTGGGCTGGTTTCAGGGAAGGATGGAGTGGGGACCGAGAGCTTTAGGCAACCGAAGCATCCTGGGGAATCCTACCATAAGGGGAACAGCCGATCGAATAAACGCTCTTATCAAATTCAGGGAAAAATGGCGTCCTTTCTGCCCTTCGATTCTTAAGGAATTCGCGCCACGCATTTTAGATTCAGACCACCCTGCGCCATTTATGGCCATAGCTTTTAAAGTAAGCCCCGAGTGGCGGGAAAAAATCCCTGAGGTAGTTCATGTAGACGGAACCTGCAGGCCCCAGGTAGTTGAAAGAGAAACAAACCCCAGGTTTTACGCTTTAATAGAATATTTTCATAAGCTGACCGGGACGCCGGTTGTAATAAATACTTCTTTAAATAGAAGGACCGAGCCCGTGGTCTGCACTCCCGAGGACGCGCTTAAGATGTTTGAAGGAAGCGGCTTAGAACATCTGGCCATCGGTGATTATTTGGTGAGTAAATAATAAGGCGCTGCGCAGTTTTTTTATAATTTAAAATGAAAATGCAAGAGGTAAAGTTAAGCGTTGTTATAATAACAAAAAACGAGGAAGACAGGATTCGGGATTGTATTAAGTCAGTCCGGGGCTGGGCTGACGAAATAATCGTAGTTGACGATGAGTCGGCTGATAATACCCGTAACTTAGCCGAGAGCTTAGGGGCAAAAGTATTTGTGCGGAAAATTGACATAGAGGGAGTGCACAGAAACTGGGCTTATAGCAAAGCCAGCAACTCTTGGGTTTTTAGCGTAGATGCCGATGAAAGACCCACCGAGGAACTAAAAAAAGAGATTAAAGAAGTTTTGAAAGATACCAAGCACGCTTGTTTTTCTATACCTTTTCGGACCTATATAGGAGATTACTGGATACGCTGGGGAGGTTGGTATCCGGGATATAAAGTAAAATTATTCTTAAAGGAAAAGTTTAAATACGAAGAGGTGGAAGTCCATCCCAGGATTTTTGTAGACGGCAGCTGCGGTCATCTAAAGGGTGATGTCATCCACTACAGCTACCGGGACTGGGGAGATTACTTTGCCAAGACCAACAAGCAGACTACCCTGGAGGCAACTAAGTGGTATAAACTTTCGCTTGTCGATCCCAAAAAAGCCGCTTATAAAATGAATATTTTCCATGCTTTATGGAGGACTATGGATAGATTTATAAGAGCCTTTTTTGTAAAGAAGGGATTTCGTGACGGATTTGCCGGCTTTATGGTCGCTTATTTTTCATCCCTTTATCAAATTGTAAGTTTCGCCAAATACAGGGATTTAAAAAAGAAGAATAATAATAAAGGCCAGTAGGCCAGAGTTAATAAGGGAGGCTCGTATGAGGATTTCGGTTGTTATTCCTGTTTACAATGAGGTAGACACAATATCAAAAATTATCGACGACGTTCTTTCCATAGGTCTTGAGGTTGAAAGAGAAATTATCGTGGTTGACGATAATTCTACCGATGGGACAAAGGAGTTTCTAGAGAAGCTAAACAAACGGGAAGTGACCGCTCTATTTCATTCCAATAACAGAGGAAAGACGGCCGCCATAAAAACCGCTTTAGCTAAAGCCAGCGGTGAAGTTATCATTATACAAGATGCCGACCTCGAATATCCCCCTTCAGAGAATTATAAAGTTGTTTTAGAGCCTTTTATAAGAGGCTATGCTGATGTTGTCTACGGATCAAGGTTTCTAGGTGTCCACCGTGTATTTTTGGTATGGCATTATTTCGCTAACAAGTTTTTGACTACACTTGCCAATGTTTTATACAATACTACACTTACCGATATGGAGACAGGCGTTAAAGCCTTCCGGGCCGAAGTCTTAAAAAATATCAATCTTACTTCAAAGAGATTCGGTTTCGAGCCGGAGATTACGGCTAAAGTTTTTAAGAAGAACCTAAGAGTATATGAAGTTCCTATCGTATACTGCGGCCGGACCTACCAGGAAGGAAAGAAAATAAAACCCATAGACGGAATAAAGGCAATCTGGTCTACCCTTAGGTACAGGTTTCTTGATTAACGCTAATTACCGCTAATCTATCGCGAATTTCCGCTAATTTATTAGCGTGCATGCGCGCCAGAAATTTGCCAAGAACCGCATCTTATTAGCTGAAATTAGCCCCGAGACTTACTTAATTTAGAGCAAAAGGATGTCTAAAAAAATAGTTTTTCTGGACAGAGACGGTGTAATTAATGAATATCCCGGAGACGGACTATATGTTTTAAGCAAGGAGCAATTAAGAGTTTTTCCTTACGCCGGAGAGTCTATCAGGAGGCTGAAAGAAGCGGGATACTTGGTCTATATTATTTCTAATCAGGCCTGTGTTTCCAAGGGCCTAATCAGCGTAGAAGCGCTTAAAGACATGACCGGATATCTTTTGTCTTCTCTTGAACAGGGGCAAGAGCTTATAGACGGGGTTTATTATTGCACGCATAGAGAAGAGGAAAATTGCCCCTATCGAAAGCCCAGCCCGGCTTTAATTCTTGAGGCTCTCAGAACTTGCGGTATTAGCAAGGATGAGCTTAATTCTTCTTCGTTTTTCATCGGTGACAGCCTTCGTGACGTAAAAGCGGCAAAAGCCGCAAACCTTAAAAGCATAATAGTCCTTTCCGGAAGAGAATCTATAGAGCGCAAAGATTCCTGGGAAGTTAAGCCAGACTATATATTCAAAGACTTAAAAGAAGCGGTGGATTTCATAGTTAAAAATCCAAAAGATTAAATTAATCAACTAAGAGATTGAAGACTACCGGATCGGCAGAGATTTTCTTAATCAGCTAATCCCTTAATCCGTTAATTATTATGGTGTGGATTGGTTATGTAAGTTGCGGTTCAGGGCACAAAAAAGCAGCCCAGGCTATACATCAGGTTTTAAGCCCTGGCACTTCTTTTCTTTTTGATCTTATGGATTTTTCC
Organism: Candidatus Omnitrophota bacterium; assembly: GCA_016932855.1. Classification (GTDB taxonomy): domain Bacteria; phylum Omnitrophota; class Gorgyraeia; order Duberdicusellales; family Duberdicusellaceae; genus JAFGCB01. The sequence continues at coordinate 15,497 of JAFGCB010000033.1, forward strand.
CCCGGCGTCGTAAAATTCATCTATGAACAGGGCTACAAGCTTTTAGTTAAATACTTGCCTTTTATCTGGAGGTTTATTTATTTTATCTATTCTTATAGTTTCTTTTCCCGGATTCTACTATTCAGTCACCGTTTGATTTTCCGCTCCTTTTTGAAGAAAATAATAAAAGAAAATCCACAGGTAGTCATAAGCACTCATTTCTTTTTTTCCCAGCTTGTCTCTTTCCTTAAGCAAAAGAAGCTTTTAGACTGCAGGCACATCACTGTAGTTACCGATTACGGTGTTTATCCTTTATGGGTAAACAAAGACACAGATTACTACATAGCGGCAACAGAGAAGGTTAAGTCGCAGCTGGTAGATTTTTACAAGGTTGAACCTGACAGGGTAAAAGTATGGGGCCTTCCTTTACGAAGGGGTTTTTTTACGGCAGTTAAAGAGGGTCTTGAGGGTAAATATAAAAAGCCGGATAATATATTTACGATTTTTTTATTCTCGAGTGAATTTGGCATAGGTCCGTTCAAGAGAATAATAGAGGCTTTCTACAAGAAATGCGGCCTTATTGTCATTTACGCAGATAACAAGCATATTAGAGATTATATCGCAAGCCTTAAGGAGCCGTTATATCTTCTGGGGTTTGATTACAAAGAAGAAATCTGGGATCTTTTGGATCTCTGCGATTTAGTGGTCACTAAGGCCGGAGGGCTGTCGATTAGCGAGAGCTTGTTAAAGAAGAAGCCCATGGTTTTTATACATGCGATTCCCGGCCAGGAAGATTACAATATAAAATTCATATTGGATAACGGCTTAGGATTTAATCCGAAAGGCATCCAGGATTTGATCGAGACTATAAATAAAATTGTTGATAACCCTGAGATACTTGCGAAATTAAATAAAAGTTTTGATAAGATTAATGTTCAGGATTGCGCCTTAAAGATCAAAGAACTGGCTTTAAAGGTTGATGCCGAGTACTGAGTACCGCCTTTGCATTTAACCTGGTACGCAGTACTCAGTACGCAGTGCGCAGTACTATAATATGATTGCCGAAGTCGCCATAGGCCTTGAGATTAAAAAGTCTTTTGATTACCAGGCGGAAGCATTCGCCGGCTTAAAAAGAGGCTCGCGCGTCCTTGTTGATTTTAATAATAAAAAAAGAGTGGGGTTTGTCGTAAATATAAAAAAGAAGCAAAGGGTTAAGTTTCGCTTGAAGCCGATCCTGGCTGTTTTGGATAGAACTGCCGCCTTTACCGAGAATTTATTGGATTTTTCAAAAGAGGTTTCCTTAAATTATCTTTACAGCCAGGGCGATATTCTAGAGATGATGCTTCCTTTGGCTTTACGAAAGGGGCGTTACTTTGACGAATCTTTTTTATGCCGGACTAACCCCCGGGTTCCTTCAGATTCCGGTAAAATCACTTATATAAGAGAGAATATAAATACACATGTACGCTTTTCCAATTACCGGGAAATTGTCTTAAAAGCCCGCCGAGAAAATAAAAAAGTTATAATTTGCGTTCCTCAGAAAGACGACGCCTTTACGGTAAAAAACTTCCTTGAAAATAATATTGCCGATTTAAAGATCGCTTTACTTTTTGGTTCTCAAGCCCCGTCTTTGCAGCTTAAAGAATGGATAAGGGTAAGGACCCAGGAAGCCGATGTCTGCATCGGGACAAGATTCGCGATATTCGCCCCTTTCATAAATATAGAAACGATAATTGTCGAGAAAGAAAACTTCTACGGATATTTTCAACCGGAGAAGCCTTTTTATCACTTAAGAGACTTAAGCATTATGCGGGCAAAGCTGGAAAGATCCGGTTTAGTGTTGCATTCTGATTTTCCCTCGATTTGGGTTTATAAATCCTTAAAAGAGAAAAAGCTTAAATTCCTTGATTTATCCAGCGAGAATTTCCCTAAAGCAAAAATATTCGACTTAAAAGATTACAGCTTTAAAGGATATCCGGTTTTTTCGCATTTAATTCAGGAATTAATACGAAAATATCTTCAAGACCAGAAAAAAGTAATTCTTTTCTGGAACCGCAAAGGTTTTTCTCATCTTTTGCGTTGCAATATTTGCGGAGAGGTCCTTAAATGCCCGAAATGCTCTAATTTTCTATCTTTTTCTATCGACGCCAAGTCGTACCTTTGCAGCAAATGCGGTTTTAAGCGAGAATCAAGAGCCAGGTGCTATAAATGCAAAAAAGGCTACATAAAAAATATAGGTACAGGAATAGAGAGGGTTGAATCTATTTTCAGTAAGATATTTCCCGATAAAAAAATAACTACCCTTTCGAAAGGTAAATATCTTAAGCAGAAAGAGTGGGATATCTTGATTTCCACCCAGAGGCTTATTTTCTTGGAAACAATACCTCAAGCCGAGCTTTTAGTGGTTTCGGGTTTGGATTTTATGTCTTCACAGGGCGATTATACCAGCTCGCTCGAGCTATTCTTTCTTGTAAAGCGCCTTAAAAGCCTGGCTAAAGAAGAGTTTGTGCTCTTTACTTTTAATCCCGGCTATTATCCTATCGCGGCTTTAAATCAGGATTGGCCCTGGTTTTATGAACGCGAGCTTAAACAGCGCAAGTCTTTAAAATTTCCTCCTTATTTTCACGTTGCTAAAGTCGGTATGCGGCAGAAAACCCAGAGTTCTCTTTTAAAGAACATTACTTCTTTTAAGACTGTTTTAGAGCAGACTTCAGCCGCCAGTAACAATATTCATATATACGGTCCGATAGAGGACAGTCCGTTTAAGAGATCAGGCACCTTCCATTATTTCTTGTTTATTAAGGCTAAAAGGATAGATGTTTTAAGAAAAGCTTTAGATAAAACAATCAGCAAATTCAGGAAATCTTCTGCTAAAATATCCCTAATCATCCAGTAGATACACAGATGATAGCAGATAGAAAAGCGCAGATGATCACAGATGACTATATAAGTCTTTAAGGTAAAAATGAATATAATATTTTTTGGTAGTACGACTTATTCGGTGGAAATCTTAAAAGAGCTTCTGGATAAGGGCTATAAGCCTTCTTTAGTAGTTACCCAGCCGGATAGACCAAAAGGCAGAGGTCTTAAGACCGCCTCCACAGAGGTCAAGAAATTCGCCATTGAAAAAGACCTTAAGGTAATAACTCCCGCAACTCTTAAGGACCCTGACTTTATTAGCCTGCTTAAGGATGAAAGCCCTGATTTATATATCGTTGTTTCTTACGGGAAAATTTTAAGCCAGGCTTTTATCGATATACCTAAAATACTTGTTTTAGGAATTCACCCCTCACTTCTTCCTAAATACAGAGGAGCTGCGCCTATTAACTGGGTTTTGATAAACGGTGAGAGCGAAACCGGAGTGTGCTTGTTTAAGATTAATGCCAAGATGGACGAAGGTGAGATTATAGCCCAAGAAAAAGTAGCCATAGACTTAAAGGATGATTTTTTAACTTTGTCGCAAAAGATATATTCGGTCTCCAGGAGATTACTTATTAAAACCCTTCCTTTGTTAGAAAAGGGTTCTTTTGGGCTTAAGGCCCAAAGCTTAAAGCCAGTAAGCCTGGCTCCTAAGATCGATAAAAAGACTTCCAAGATCGATTGGTCCAGGGATGCGGAGTCTATTCGGAATTTAGTCCGGGCGGTCATGCCTTTTCCTTGCGCTTGGTCTTATTTCAGACAGAAAAGAGTAAAGTTTTGGAAAGTTTCTTCTGAAATTGAGGATAAAAAAGCAGATTTCGGCGAAATTGTGGATGTATCTAGAAAGGCCATTAAGATAAAGACTAAAAAAGGGTTAATCCTGCCTTTAGAGCTTCAGCCTGAAGGTAAAAAGCCAATGAGTATAGATGCCTTTATAAGCGGGCATCATCCTCAATTAGGTGAAAAATTCTATTGATACACGTATAAGCAAAATATTCGGGTTTCGGGTGTGGGGTATGGGGTGTCGGGAAAAGAAATACGACACCCGAAGCCCGATACCCGATACCCGAGATAATCTGCGTAT
>JAFGCB010000034.1 GCA_016932855.1 Candidatus Omnitrophota bacterium
AGGTAGAGCGACGGACTGAAAATCCGTGCGTCCCCAGTTCGATTCTGGGCCTCGGCACCATTTTTTTTCAACTCCCCAACCTACCTAATTCTAGCCAGTTACAATATCGTGAAAAATTCAATGTTATTGTGTGCGACCGAGAACGCAATGTCCGAGGGAGTGTCGCGATCTCCGTAGAGCGACCCCAAAACGTGCCTATTTCTTCATTCCAATATTCTTAAGAATTTGAGAATAATTTGCGTGAATGAATAGTTACCATACAGATTGTAAAAAAATAGATTTTGTATGGTAAAAATATTCTTGACAAAGTTACCATACAGTATATACTATTAAGTAGTTAGTATGGTAACTTTAGATAGGAGAAATATATGGGAGTTTTAAAAGGTGTGTTAAAAGAAGAGTTTCAGAACTCTTTAAGGCTGAAGAAAAGCTATGAGAGAGAATTGGCTAGATTGCCTAAAGGCGTTCTTGTAAAGAAAAAAATAAAAGGGCATGAGTATTATTACTTGTTATTGCGAGAAAATGGAAAAGTGCGTTTTATATATAAAGGCAAAATTTCTCAGGATGAAGTTAAAAGGTATAGGAAAATAAAAGGTGATAGAGATAAGTTAAAAGCCTTGTTATCGAAAGTAAAAAAACAAATTAAATTTTTGCAGAAAGCCTTGCATGGAAAAGAAGACGTATAATTTATGTTTTGAAGTGTTAAAAAGGATTGATCAAGCCGGCGTACTTAAGCATTTGGTTTTGGTTGGCAGTTGGAGTATCTATTTCTACAAATATTATTTTAAAGATGAACACTATTCAACGTATCTACGTACAAGGGATATTGATTTTGCTGTACCTATTCCGCCCAAGATCAAAGATAGTGTTTCTATTTCAAATCTCATAGAAGATCTTGGGTTTGTTGAAATTTATAAAGGCAAGGAGGGATATTTAATTCATTCACATCCCGATTTATCTGTGGAATTTATTGTGCCTGAAAGAGGCAGAGGAACTAACAGGCCTTACAACCTGGCTGCGTTAGGAACCAATGCGCAGCGTCTGCGTTTTCTGGATTTTCTCATTGGAAATACTATACGCGTGGACGCGGAAGGAATGAATATTATAGTACCGCATCCTGCAGCCTTTGTTTTACACAAGTTTTTAATTTCTGAAAAACGCAGGAAAAAAGATAAGCGCGACCGGGACATAGAGGGTGCTTTAAGGGTATTTGAGCAATTGATGAAACAAGGTGAGCAGAATACCATAAAGCGAATGTTTGATAGGATGCCTAAGAAGTGGCAGAAAAAAATGTATGATAATCTTAAGCAAATCGGGGAAGACAATATTGCTGAGCTTTTAATTTCTTGAGCCCGATGAAGTAGTGCGTTTTCGTAAAAAAGACATAGTTATGTGGCTAAACCGCAGAAGGAGGAACGGCAGGGCAAAGAGAAAGCTGGATATTTAATGTTTTTGGAAATGGGAAATGAGTGGCATAATTGGGAGAAGCAAGGAGGTGGTTATGGGTAAAATAATGCGAGTGCTTTTGTTATCTATCGGATTATTTATGATAATATCAACTGTTGTTGCAATATATTATCTTTTCATTACTAAAAATGCACCTCCTGTTTTTATCAAAGAAATATTAGTAGGCGTGCTTTCTGGAGAACACGGTCCTACTAATTGGCAAGATTATCAAATAAGCACAATGCATTCCTTAATTGGCATATTCTCAGGTATTGGAATTGGCTCATTTTTTCTATGGGCATCTCATAAACTTAACAAAGCATTAAAAACAAAAAATAATCCCAAAGCAAAAGTCTAGTTCTGTGCCCAAATTGTGCCCACCATATTTTGGCTCAAGGTTCTAGGCTCAAGGCTCCAGTTTCATCTCTAATAATACATTTGTCTTATGACATGAAATGAGGGGTGGTATAATTGGGGGAACAAGGAGGGGGAATGAGAAAGAATTTAAAATTAAGGCTTTTATTGCAATCAATCTTTTTTTCAGTATTTCTTATCTATTCATTGCATAATTATTTTGTTGGAGTCTATAGGGAGGACAAGATATTTAGTAAACGCTACTTAAACAAGACTATAGACATTTCCCAACAAGGCACAGAATATGATTTCCGCATATCACACATCCTTCCCTACAACAATCATCAAATTTTTATAGATATTCCTGCTTTATCAATTTTAGATTATAGCAAACAAGAAGAAATAGCCAATAACCTTACTTTCAAGCTAGGAGTGGTCCTCGAAAACAATGGTCAAAAAATCTGCGATGCCGTTTATAATACCTCGGGGACTACAAGATACTTTTCTAAATCTTATTCATATAAAAAAGGACAAAGCAACATATTCAACCTCAAGATTAAAGTTATTGAACCCGAAGATAATGAAAGATTCTCTATAGCTTCTATTACGGCTCGTGCTTTTTCAAAAATGACACCTGCTGATACAACGAGATGGTACAGATTTCCTGCCTGGATATTTCTTGGTTTATTACTGGTTACTGTTTTGGAATTTTGCCTAAGAATGTTTTCAAATAAGTGGTAGATATTTGTGCCCAAAATGTGCCCATCCAGTGTTCATTTTCCATCAAAGGCATTCAAAATCCATCAAAACCCTATATAAGTTAAATTCTTTCTTTGCAGCAAGTTAAGTCGCATCTTTCTATATAACAATCAGTTACAAAAACACCGCCATTATATTCTGGGCCTCGGCACTCTTTGCGTCCGCCTACTCCCGCCAGTTGCGTCCTCAAATGGCCACCAGCTTTACCAGCCCAGGAACCTCATCCATGAATTCAAAAATCAAAATGCAAAGATCAAAATGACAATGCAAAGTTCAAAATCGTATAACTTTATATAATTTAAGTAGTTACATTTTAATATGTAACTTTGATATTTGATTTTTACTATTTGATATGATTGAGGGCCTCGGCACCATGTATTTATGCCTCTCCAACCTGCCTATTTCATTCACTTGTAACTCCACAAAAATCCCAAATCTATTTTCGTGCCCACTCGCAACCTACTTAATGCTAATTACTTATAACAACGTGAAAAAACGAAAACCTCTTTACGACCAAATCCAGCCACTATTATATTGCATAACGGACCTGACACATCTCACTTTCCACATTACACAGCTTGATTTGGCTGTTATAATAACATGAAAGTGAAATTTGGATGGCAAAAAGCATATATCTTCATACCATAAACACGCCATACGAAATTCTTTTCCATTAATATAACTCTTCATCCACAAAGGCTATTTGTGCATACTTTTGTTGAGCCGCAACCTGTAAGGGGCTTATCCAATGAGATATAATCACGCTTTATTTTTAAATCCATATATAGAAAGCAGTGCGACAAGCACTATGATGCTCTTTCCGCCGACAGGCCTTGAGTATGTGGCTACAAGTGCCAAGGATTGGGTGAATAAAGTGACGTTGCTTGACTTGAGATACGAAAAAGACTTGTTAGATGACAGGCTTATTGATTTTATCAAGAAGGAGATAGATATCGTATGTGTTGGTATCGGCTGGGACCGACAGTTTAAAGAGATATGCACTCTTCTGAATCGGATGCCGGATACTACTTTTTTGGTCGTAGGCGGGTACACAGCGACTGAAAAAGTTAAAGAGCTTTTCGAAAAATGCCCCACCATAAATATTGTTGTTCGAGGTGAAGGAGAAAATACAATAAAAGATATATTAAAAGACAGGCCGCTCGAAGATATTTTGGGCATTTCTTACCGCAGAAACGGAGACGTAATCCACAATCAGCATAGTCCCTTAGCCGAGATTAATAGTATATCGTACCCTGATCGTACGTTGCGGCGTAATAAATATTGCCTGATGTTAAATGGCATAAAGGTTATAAACTTGGCCTTTGATACAGTATTAAGCGCTAGGGGATGCCCCTACAATTGTAAATTCTGCACTTTTAAATTAAACCCTTTGGGCCAAAAGAGGGATTACTCAGCCCGGAGCGTCGAGTCTGTTGTGCGGGAAATAGAAGATATACCTGCAAAGGGGATTCTTTTTAGTGATGAGAACTTTTCTGTTGATCCAAAAAGAGCTGAGGCGATCTGTGATTTAATAATAGCGCGCAGGATAAAAAAAAGGTTTATAGCCCAGACCCGCATTGAAATAGCAAATCATCCTGTGCTATTGAAGAAAATGATTGCGGCGGGGTTTAAGGTGCTTTTAGTAGGCATAGAATCTCCGCATGACCGCATACTGGCTCAGCTCAATAAAGGATTTGATTCGGCTGCTATCAGAAAGTACTTTAAGGTTCTTAGAAAATACCCTATCTATTACCACGGTTATTTTATTTACGGAAATATCGGCGAGACCGAAGAGGAAATGCTCTATATAGCGCAGTTTGCGAAGGAGATAGGAGTCGATTCTATTACTTTCCTCAAGTTGAGGATAGAGAAATTTTCGCCACTTAAGGAAATTGTAGAGAAAACCCCGGGCTATTACATAGGAAGTAACGGTGTTGTTTTTTCTGATGCCTATAGCTATGCCGATTTAAAGAAGATAGCACGGCGAATAAAATTTTCTTTCTATACGCCATTTAGGATTTTTAAAATATTCTGGAAATGCTTCTTTGTAGCAAGGTTTTTTACGTTTACCGAAACCATGTCATTTTTATTCTTTTTACCCTTAGTGCTTAAGGGAATTTTAGTTAGAGAAGTAGCAAAAGGCAGGTTATTTAATACATTGCAGCGTGTATTTATAAATAATGCAAAATAAGACTTATTTTATTCGTTTTTTGCAGCACGCCAGTATTTTATTTCTTTTTAATCTAAAAAGTATTAAGAAACCATTAATGTAAAAGAACGGGCCTATTATTGTGCCCAAATCGCACCTATGTTGATAAGCCTGAAAGTTGATGTGCGAGAGGGATATAATCAAAAATAAGGACACATAATATGACAAGCGAAGATAAAACAAAAAAACAACTAGTTAATGAAGTAAATTTTTTGCAAAAATTGGTAAAAAATCTTGAGAAGCTCAAGCCGCTGTTAAAAAACAAAACGAAAAAACTAAGACAAGCCAATGAGACTTTTGAGGAACGGGTGGAATGCCGTACAGCCACGGAAAGAATTATTAACAGGCAACTTCACGCTGAGATCGAACAGCGCAAACAGGCAGAGCAAGCCGCTCAGGATGCCCGCGAATATGCAGAGAGTATTGTAGACACCGTGCGCGAGCCTTTACTCGTTTTGGACGCAGACTTAAGGGTAATTTCAGCAAGCCGCTCCTTTTATCAAACCTTTAAAGTAAAGCTAGTGAAAACTGAGAAACATCATATCTATGATTTGGGAAATCATCAATGGGATATTCCTCAACTGCGCCATTTACTGGAGAACATCATTCCTAAGAGCACAAGTTTTGATGAGTTTGAAGTTGAGCACACTTTTCCTAATATCGGCAAGCGGATAATGCTGCTCAATGCCCGCAAAATTTATCGAGAGGCCAACAACACACAGCTTCTCCTGCTTGCCATCGAAGATATTACCGAACGCAAACATCTGGAAAAGGAGCTCAGAAAGACCCAGGAAGAACTGCGCGTGCTGTCCATTACCGATACCCTTACCGGTCTTTACAATCGCAGAGGATTTCTGACTCTTGCCCAGCAACAAATAAAGATGGCAAAACGTAACAAACAAGACATAGGTCTTCTTTTTGCCGATTTAGATAATATGAAACACATTAACGATTCCTTGGGACACCAAGATGGTGATTCAGCATTAGTAGAAGCAGCTAATATTCTCAAAGCAAGTTTCCGTGAGTCTGATGTTATTGCCAGAATAGGTGGAGATGAGTTTGCAGTTCTTGTTATACAGCCGCACAAAGATTTCGCTCAAATCCTTACTGCGAGGCTTAAAGAGAATCTAGATAAGTGCAACGCTGAAGCCAACCGTCGTTATGCATTATCGTTAAGCACTGGTATCGTATATTGCGATGCCGACCACCAGCGCTCTATTTATGAGCTGCTTTCCGAAGCCGATAAATTGATGTATGATCAGAAACTAACCAGAAAAGAGCATAGTTCAGAAACAAAAAGAGACTGGTAAGCGATACATGTTAAAAGCTATTCATCCACCCCAAAATAAAGGCTCAGTGTAAGTAACTATGCCCAAATTGTGCCCACCCCATTTAGGTGAAAGGTGGTAGGTGGAGGGTGGAGAAAGATTCACCGTTCACCCTTGACCCTTCACCTAACGCAGTTAGAGTGGTATAATTAAGAGGACAAGGAGGGGGATATGGAAGATACCAGGCTGGCTAAAAGAGAGAAAAAATTCCTTAAAAAATATATGGCTAGGAAAAGACTTTATTTGCTATTTAGTTTCATGGCTTTTGCGATGTCAATCATATTGTTATATTTTTCTTTCTCGAAAGATCACCATCTAATATTACGTTTATGGAGAATTGGCTCTTTATGTTCTTTAACATACGGCTTTCTTTTTTTAGGAATCGCACAAACAGAGAATATGTATTTTAAGATTATTAGTAAAATTAAATAACACAATAAAGGATCGGTTTAAATAATCTACGCCCAAAGCGTGCCCACCTTCGATGGGGAAACCCACCATATTTAGGCTCATGGCTCTAGGCTCAATGCTCTAGGGCCTTTTTTGTTGTGTAATGTTTAATGTGTAACGTGTAATGAAAAAATATCTAGAGTTCATAACATACATTACACATTACACGTTCCACGGTACACGGATTGATGAAAGTGGCAAATAATTAACTATTGCCATCTGAGAGCGGTGCGATATAATAATGGCACTATGAGCATCCGTATTGTAGAAAAACCCATATCGGCTGATGAGTTGCGGAAGATTGCCCAGGAGCATTTTGGCGATATGGTAAAAGGTGTTGTCGATCTCACCAAGGGTATTATCGCCCTTGGGGGAGAGTTGCATGCGGACGCGGAGACGCTGCTTTTAGAAGCCGGTTCCGAGCAACGCGATCTCTGGGGATTTAATATCTATATTGATAAGCCGATTGAAGAACGAGTAGTCTGCAGCTCTCTCATTAATATCAGGCCCTCTCAGGGCAACCGCGCAATGGAAGTGCAAGATTTTGATCTCAGACAAAAAATCACGGATGTGGTGAATAACCTTACAGGACAGCCGGGATGAACAGGGAAAAATGGGCACGGTTATCGTTTGCTCAACAGTTGGGTAATATAGGAAGCGAGATTGCCCGGGCGCGATACTGGGAAGAAAAGAACGATATATTGCAGCGAGAACGCTCACTCACACGCACCCTCGAACTTCTTGACCTCACACTGACCAGTTCCTGCCGCACCTCTTCGCAACTGAAAGAAATAGGCCGCTTCAGAGAAATCGTAGGTGGGTGGCTTCTGGACAACACGGACTATAATATCAAAAAACAATCCCTTGAGGATTATTGCACGCAGTTTGCTATGTGTTTGTAATCGAAACCATTTTTGGCTCATGGCCCCAGGCTCAATGCTCTAGGGCCTTTTTATTTGGCTTTTGGTTCTAGGCCCATGGCTCAAGGGAGATACCTTTAAGAAACCTTAAACCCGGGGCTTTCTATTATGAAGTGATATAATAAAAAGAAGCAAGGGGGCTTGACAGGATGAAGAACGGACAAAGAGAAAGAGGAAGGAAGCGGGTGCAAAAACTCAGTTTTTTCCCGACGTCTCAGACGCCAACCATCCATGTATCTTCGCTTGGTCGGTTTCATTTATCAATACAAAATTCATGCTGATAGTATATACGCTGTGAACGCCTTCATCGGAAATTCTTTCGGCAAACGTGATAGGCCCGCTGGCACGAACAACCTCCTGATTGTCGGGGAGATTGATCCGTACCATTAACTCGGTGCCTTTGGATACGGCGGCTTTACTGAAGAAAAAGAATATTTTTTTCCGCGGCAATCTGACGACGGCCTTCAGCCCTTTGGATGTTATATCCGTAATGGTATCGCGCTCGGACTGCGGAACCGTCGGCACATAGTTGATGTGCGTGATGGTAAGCCCCTTAAAGTGTGTTCCCATAGCGCCTTCTTTCCATCTACCTTTTAATAAAACACCTCGAGATAAGCAGCGTTGTTCCCCTGTCGGTAGAGGCATACGGCACCAGCAATCTGGCCACTACATTAGCGATGTTATCAAACTCGGGATTTTCTGGTTGGCATGCAAACGGATACAGTATCCGCGAAATTAAAAAATAGATATCAAGGTTTCTCTCGTCCCGGACGGTAAAGTACGGCTTCATAAACGCATCTAATAAAACCGAGCTTATATTCGTGTTAAACCAGGGCTCTGTCAACGGCGGAAGAGAGAGCTCCCGGCGCAGGGCGTTGATGTTTTCCCGCCCCTCCTTTGCCCCTTCGATCAGGATATACTTTCCGCCGCCGGGCAATAGGTTGTAAATTTTTAAAATAGCCTCCTGCTGTATCTCCCACGACGGCAGATTAATGAGCCCCCTGACAGAGACTACCGTATTAAATTGGCCCGGAGAGTAGGCCGCATCTATAGTCAGGGCGTCTCTTATTTCGAATGTAACATTCTCTACGGCGGGCTTCCGGTTTTTCAGGTTCGCCTGTGCGTTCTGTATCATATGTTCCGACAGGTCACAGCCAACGATTGTGCTGCAGTATGGCGCACACTCCAATGTAGAAAGGCCGTTTCCGCAAAATAAATCCAGGACGTCATCGGCTGGCTCAAGCCACTGCTGCACAGTTTCGATTTCCAGCATTCTCATATTGTTATCAAGGAGCGTCGACTGTCCGGTTTCACCGTATTCCAGGGCACGCTTGTTCCAGTATTCGATATTCGCCTTAGCTTTATCGTGATCCATCTCTTTACCCCCCCTCTATAACCAATCCGACAGATGTATCAGACAATTCATTTTATAGCAGAGGATATAAATAATCAATCAAAGAAAGCCTCTTTTCTTATCAGGCGCAATCGCATTTGTGTAACGCCGGATTCTCTGCCCGTATCGTATCCACCCACACATGACATAAGTCACAAGGTCACCAGTGCATATAATGACAAAATCCAAATGACAAATAAATTCCAAAACCCAAATCCCAAATTGAGACCGTTGAAAAAGTATCTCGTGCTGTCATTAGGGAGGAAGCAAGGCGACCGAAGTGATCTCAAAAAGAGAGATTGCTTCGCC
>JAFGCB010000035.1 GCA_016932855.1 Candidatus Omnitrophota bacterium
AGCTTTTTTAACAAATTATATCCGAGCCGGGCAATCTCAGGGGGTGTAGAATTAAGCGAAACCTTGGGAATTATTCTAGAAAATTCATCTATAATTTTCTTTTGTAACCCGGGACTTGCACCAACGATTCTGGCGCCCTCAAGTGCCTGCCTAAAAAAACATGGTATACAATCTAAATAGGTCCTCATCTTATCTTGCCTCGCCTTACTAAAGTGTCTTTATCGCTAATCGGTTTAATATTTTTTTTTGATATTTCATAAACAGAAACTGTATTTAAGCCGGCAAAATAATCTTTTATATTAGCCAACTCTTTTTTCTGTAACGGTTCGACTCCGCAAGGCCTTAAAGGAGTATTAATTTGGACTTCCTGGGGCCCAATTTCTTTTGCAATCTGTGCAATTTCAAAAGCGTATTTTTTATTTTCTTCTATGAACATAATCTGCAGGGCTAGCTTCCCTTTAAAAATACGCTTAAAGTTTTTTATGGCTTCTAAGATTGTATTAAACTTTATTTTACCTAACGGCCTGTTTACTTTTTCGAAAATATCTTGGGAATGCGCATCAAGCTTAGCAACGACAAAATCTGCCGAGAATAAATCCTCCCGGACGTCCTCTCTATGCATTAACGAAGAATTTGTCAAAACCGCTATCTTCTCCCGCCTGATTTTCTTTACTGCTTTTATCATCTGTCCTAAGTTTTTTGCCAAGGTAGGTTCGCCTCTGCCGGAAAAAGTAATATAATCTACCTTAAGGTTTGGTAAAGAATCCAACTCTTCTATTACCTCTCTAACCGGAATAAAGTTTTTCCTCTCATAAGTTAAAGATCTGGTTTTTCCAATCTGGCAGTATATACAGTCAATTGTGCAAACCTTTCTGACCTGTGAGATAGGGTCTATCCCCAAAGAACTACCCAACCTCCAAGAAGAAACAGGCCCATAAATATATCTATAGTTTTTACTGCTCATTAAAGACTTGGATTAATTCTACCATCAGGCATCATATTGTCAGAATGATAAATACCTTGTTCTTCCAGTCTTTTCCTTACGCATTTTGAATAATTAACCCAACAATAGTCGTCAATCCATTTTTTATCCAATCTACCCTGTTCATAAAATCTTTTAAGCGGACAAAGCTCATACCATTTACATATGTCCATGAAACCCCGTCACTTTAAGAATTCTGCAATTTTATTTACCATACCATCTAAAACTCTCGCTGTTTGCGTCTCTTTTTTAAAGTGGATGAACGGCTGACCCGAGTCGCCTAATTTCACGACTTCAGGGTCAAACGGAACTCTTCCCAAAAACGGTACTCCTAAATCCTGAGCCGACTTTTCCCCGCCGCCTGTCCCAAACAAATCTATCTCTTTCTTGCAATAAGGACACAAAAAACCACTCATATTTTCGACTATCCCGGCTACAGGCACTTTCAATTCTTTAGCAAATAAAACGCTTTTCCTTGAATCTAATATCGCGACATCCTGAGGAGTTGTAACTATTATTGCCCCGCTTAGGTTAGGAATAAGCTGACAAACGCTTAACGGCTCGTCTCCGGTTCCGGGAGGAGAATCTATAATTAAATAATCAAGCTGACCCCAGTTAACATCAGTTAACAGCTGTTTTATTGTTGCCATTTTAAGCGGACCGCGCCAAATAATAGGCTGATCCTGATTATCAATCAATACTGCCATGCTGACTGCTTTTAAATTAGGCATGACTTCGATTGGCTCTATTCCAAAATCAGAACCCGCAAGTCTTTCTGCCTCAATTCCCAGCATTTTAGCAATATTGGGGCCGTGAATATCCACATCCAGAATACCTACCTTATATCCTTTAACAGCCAATCCATATGCTAAATTCACCGCCACTGTAGTTTTACCTACTCCGCCTTTACCGCTGATTACAATCAATTTATGCTTTATTCTTGATAAATTCTCTT
Source organism: Candidatus Omnitrophota bacterium (assembly GCA_016932855.1). GTDB lineage: Bacteria > Omnitrophota > Gorgyraeia > Duberdicusellales > Duberdicusellaceae > JAFGCB01. Next base: position 1,938 of record JAFGCB010000035.1, read on the forward strand.
GGAGACGCTTTTCCTGCTCTAATCTAGTTTGTTTCCGGACTTCCTGCATAGCTATATTACTCAGGTTACAAAGGTACTAAATAATCTTTTGGGAATACCTACAGCTAATCTATCCCGGCCAATTTCTGCATACTTTCGCGAATCGCTACAACCGAAAGAAAAACTAATTTTTTCATCCAGATAAGTCCTGACTGCGATGCCGCCGCAAACAGACATTGTGCTACATAAAGAAACCTCTAAACTCTTACCCTGATTATCATGGTATATCTTGATTAGGCTCATCACTTCTTCCGGCATAAGATAAGAAATAATAATATCGGGTTGGGTATCTGTATTTAAACCTATATACTTGAAAGGCTTTGTAAAATGCGGGGCATCTGAAAGCATTGATTTTAGAAGATCCTCTTGTATATTTCGCTTATCGTAACAACAGGCCAAAAGCTGATCGCTAACCTTGGAATTGGAAGCCCAGCCAAAAGCATGCAGCGCTCCCGGACAAATAATGCTTTCTTTATCTAAAAGCACAGGATGCAATATCGCCTCTTTAGTGGCTTCACAAAACCTTACATTTCTCAGCCTCTTGGCATCTTTAAAAGCAGGCTTTTCATTGTAAAAATTTACTTTAATCAAATGACTTCTAACCCGATCCGAAAAACCCTTGTAAATCGCCTCCATCTTTCCTCCTTACAGCTAATAAATTATCCTAGTTCTTCTTGCAACCTTACCCAAAGGTTGCTGATTTGCTCTGATGCTTTGCCCTTTTGGTATTCAATAATTGTTTTACCTTCCACCATAGCCTCAACAATGGATTTATCAAACCCGATTTTGCCGATAAGCCTAACCTCATTATTATCGCAATATCTTTCTATTCTTTTCGACATATCCAGATTCAAATCATATTTATTTATTACAAGTTTTGTAAAGACTCCAAAATGCTTAGCCACTTTTATGACCCTATCGGCATCATGTAATCCTGAAATAGTAGGCTCAGTCACAACTAAAGCGCAATCTATGCCAGACAAAGAAGCGATCACCGGACACCCTATGCCGGGAGCACCGTCAATAATAACCAGGCTGCAATTGTTTTTTTCTGCCAGTTCTTTTGCCTGTTTTCTTACTAAACTAACCAGCTTGCCTGAATTCTCCTGGGCTATACCAAGCTTGGCATGAACCATGGGTCCGAAACGCGTATCGGAAATAAACCACTCCCCGGAAATATTTTCTTGCATCTTTATCGCGCCCTGGGGACAAACGAAACTGCAAAAGGCACAACCTTCACAGGAAATAGGATCAATATCAAAATCTTGGCTCACGGCGTCAAAACGACATACAGCCAAACACTTACCGCACTTTTCACATAATTTTTTATCTATCTTTGCGGTTTTTCCGCTTCTAAATTCATGACGCTCTTTAATATCCGGCTTTAACAAAAGATGTAAATCCGCTGCATCCACATCACAATCAGCCATAACCTTATTCTCAGCCAAGGCAGCCAAAGCCCCGGTTAAAACTGTCTTACCTGTTCCCCCTTTACCGCTTATAACCAAAATTTGCTTCATCTATCTTTACCGGTTAATATATTGTCTATTTTTTCATACAACTGTTTAAAATGATTCTTAAATTCAGGCAAGGCTCTTACAATCGGTATGCCTTTAGAATAGCTTTTGGCGACTTTTTCGTCAAAGGGAACTCTCATAAGAATCGATATATTCTCTTGGACGCAGTATTTTTCTGTATCTTCATTTCCTAAATCAGAACGATTAAGCACAACACCAAAAGGAATCTTAAGCTTCCTTAAAACTTCAACAGCTAAAATGAGGTCATTCAAACCAAAAGGCGTAGGCTCAGTGACCAATATACAAAAATCACTTTTTTCAACGGAAGTTACTACCGGGCAGGAAGTTCCCGGAGGCGCATCGATAATTACTGTTTTAGAGGGATCAATATTCTCTTTAACCTGTCTTATTAAGGGCGGGGCCATGGCCTCGCCGATATTAAGCCGGCCGTGAATAAACTGTATCGGCCCGGACCATCCTGATTCCACAGCTCCAATCTCTCGATTAACTTCTTTTATGGCACCTCGGGGACAAAGAAAGCTACAAGCTCCGCAGCCGTGACAGAGTTGCTCAAAGACTAAAATACTCCCCTTTCTGCCATCCTTAGGGCCTACAACCGCTATGGCGTTATAAGCGCATACTTTGCTGCACTTGCCACAATAATTACATTTGCTTTGGTCGATTTGAGGCACGGGGATAAATCCCTTACTGGTCTTTTCTATTACCAGGGGATCTAAGAAAAGGTGGGCGTTAGGCTCTTCGACATCACAGTCAACAAGCTGTATGTCTCTATCAAGTGCGAGAGAAAGAGCAAAGCTGGTAGCTATTGTAGTTTTTCCCGTTCCGCCCTTTCCGCTGGCAACCGCAATAACCATAAGAATTATATGATTTGATGGTAGGCAATAAGCAAATCCTGGAATCTGCTGCTGTGTCTTTCAATGCGAAATCCTTTATCTTTTAAGTAATTACCCATAGCTAAAAGATTCATGCCCCCTGCCTTATGCTCTCTTCCCTGACCTGCATGAATCTTGCTTATTAACTCCAGCCCCTCTTTACTAAAGTCACTTAAGATAATCTTACCCTCAAAGCTGATTATTCTTATTAGTTCATCCAGGATTTTAAGGGGATTAATAAAGTGATGTACGGCATTAATAGAAAATATTATATCGAAACTATTGTCATCAAAGCTTAAATGCTCTGCGTCCTCAATTCTAAAGTCAACAAATTTTTCCAGACCAAAAGATTCTACATTTTGCCTGGCAAAATCCTGTTCTTGCTTTGAAACATCAAGGCTTATAAAATTATTGCCTTCTTTGGCAAGCTCAAGAGTAAAATGACCCTTGCCGGTCCCGACTTCTAATATTTCGCCATAAAGAGGATATGACTTTTCTAAAATAAACCTTCTTTCTTTTTCGATGTCATATCCAAAGTCCATATAAAGCTTTATCTTTTCCAAGTATGCCTTGCGGTTTTCTGATATTTTTTCTTCCATAATCTACTCCCGTGCCATAGGATTTCCACATTTGGGGCAACTCATAGAATAACAAGGTACGCCCCGCTGGTGGGCTATTTTTGTTCCGCAATTCGGACAAAGGCAATTTCCGGCCGGACCAGCGCCCGGACGATTTCCTCCCATTCTACCTCGACCTGCGCCCCTACCCATGCCTCTGCCGCTTCCTGGACCTCCTGAAAAAGGGCCTGTTCCGTCTCCACCCGGCATAATATTTACCTCCTATTCCGAAAGCGATAAGGCTTCGTTCGGACACTGCTCAAGACAAACACCGCATTCAACGCACTCATCGCTTATAATCGCTTTATCTTTTTCTATTTTTATCGCGCCCGCGGGGCAAACTTCAACGCAGGCACTACACCCCGTACATTTTTCCCTGTCTACCTTCACTGCCATTTCTATCCCCTCTTTGATAAATTAATTCTTTGGCGGCATTCCGAACTTTGAATTAACGCTCGGTCCCTGTGTAGGAGTAAACTCGTTTTTTTTATACTTTTCCACCGCCTCTTTTATGGTGCCGCTTACACCGGTAATTACTTCTAATCCGGCTGAGCTTAAAGTCTGAAAAGCGTTGGGGCCGACATTTCCGGTAAGAACCGCTCTTACGCCTGTTTCAGCAACAAGCTGGCCGGACTGAACGCCTGCACCACCCATTGTTTCAATATTCGGATTCTCTATTGCCTCAAACTCTAAAGTCTCGGCATTTACAATAATAAAGTATTGACACCTTCCAAAACGGGGATCGACTTTAGAATCCAAGTTATTACCCTGGGAAGTAATGCAAATCTTCATAAAGCCTCCTTTTTAATCAATGCTCGTGATCATTATCATCGGGATGATCGCAGACTGTCTTCTCTATTCCATAGCCTTTTCCTGAGCCAGGCTTACAGAAACTCTCGCCGCCTTCCAATACGCCCTGTTTAAGCTTCTCTATTACCGCATCTACTCTTCCGCTTACCCCGACAATTGCCTGTATACCGAATTCATCAAAAAAGCCTCTTGCCCGCATGCCCATGCCGCCGCAGATTATGCACTCAACGCCTTTCTGATGTAAAAATTGGGGAATTAAGCCTGGCTGATGACCGGGATTATCGATTACTTCTTTTTTGACCACCTGGTTATTTTCAATATCCACAAGCGTAAACTCCGGACAACGACCAAAATGGGCTGATACAAAATCACTATCAGTTGAAATAGCTACTTTCAAGTTCATTCTCCTTTCTTCATTTGAAGCAGGTGAGGATAGAAAAATTCTACCCCCACCTATCCCCTAAACATCACCTTCTGATGCTTGCGCTGATTCTAATTCCTTTAAACGCTGGTTTATGGCCTCAATCTCTTGCTGCATAGCCTTAGCTTCTTCTTTAAGCATGTTTGCCTCCTGCGCAGGACTAGCCTGCCCAGAATAAGGATATGCATAAGGATATCCAAATCGAGACCAACCAAAACCTCGGCCATAGCCTCTGCCCCAGCCACGGCCTCTGCCGAATCCACGGCCGCGGCCGTAACCGAATCCCCAACCTCTTGCGGGAATCGGATTCATATAGCCTGGCGCGGAAAAGCCTGCGCAGTAACCTGCTGCACGACCTGTCATCGGACCCATTCCCATAGGACCTGTTCCATCACCTCCTGGCATCTTACTCACCTCCTCTCAATGACTACTAGGCTTAAGGAGTCCCGAAGCTTCGGGATGACGTAAGTCTATGTCGGAATTGATCTCGAACCCCGACGAAATCGAGGTGAGAGATCTTATTTCCCTTATTGCCTTCTTAATATTAATGAAAATCATTTTCATTAATATGCAAAAAAATATAGCCCTTATTTATTCTTACAAACCTGGCATAGCCCGTAAAACTGAATAAGATGATTGCTAATCTTAAAATTATATTTCTTAGAAAGACCCTTCTCTGTTCTCTGCAACAATTCCACTTCATCATCAATAAAATCAGTATAATCAATGACCTTTCCGCAGCCTGTACATATCAGATGATGATGATGGTTTAGGCCTTTAGGTCCTTCGGCCATCTCGTAGCGGGCCCGGCCCTCTCCGAAATCAGATTTTATAACTATGCCCATTTGAACAAGTAATTCTAAAGTCCGGTAAATAGTAGTAAGCCCCACCCCGGGATTAACCTTGTGCATCTGCATATAGATATCTTCAGCACTTAAGTGCCTGGTGGCTTTGCCAAGGACATCCAGGACAGACTGCCGGGCAATAGTCCACCTGTATCCGCATCCCCGGAATCTGCCATGCCAATTTCCTCTTCCAAATCCTCTAGGCACTAAAAGCTCCTTTTTATTTTATTCTTTATTATACACGGCCTTATTTACGGCCCTTCAAAGCAACTGCCCCACCTTACTTAATGAAAATGATTTCCATTTTCAATATACACTATTTTCCCGCGTTTGTCAAGGGACTGTTTTTACTGGTTTTTAGCGCAGGCAACGGTATTGCGGATAAGCATACAGACCGTTAAAGGGCCTACTCCGCCGGGAACAGGTGATATATAGGAAGCAACCAGGCTTGCTTTATCGAATTCTACGTCGCCCACGGTCTTCTTTTTGGGCTTTCCTTTATCATTTAAGACAGGTTTTCCTTCTGCATCTAAAACCGGGACTCTGTTTATGCCTATATCAATGACAATAGCGCCTTGTTTTACCATATCGCCTTTAATCAGATTGGGTTTTCCTACGGCAACAAAAAGAATATCAGCTCTTTTGGTATGAAAGCTTAAATCCTTTGTGGCAATATGGCATACCGTGGGAGTCGCCGACTCCAGCAAAGAGTTAAGCATAAGAAGATTTATGGGCTTACCTACTATTTCGCTGTGTCCTACTATAACAACTTCTTTTCCTTTAATGCTGACTCCCGATGACTTAAGAAGCTCTACCGCTCCCAGGGCAGTAGGAGGGGCGACTTTAACTTTTCCATATACAAGCATACCCATATTCACCGGATGCATTCCCTCAACGTCTTTATCAGGAGAGATTTTTACCTGAACCCTTCTTGCGTCGAGCCCGGCCGGCAAAGGCATCTGAAGTATTATCCCTGTTACTTTCTTGTCCCGGTTCAAATTTTCAATAAACTCATCTAGCTTCTCTTGTGTTGTATCAACTGCGAGTTCCTTTAATTCATAAATAATACCCATATCTTCACAGGCTTTTTGCTGTTGCTTTATATAAACTCTCGAGGCAGCGTTTTCACCGACCTGAACTGCGACTAAATAAGGGGCTTTACCTCTGGCTTTTAAGTCTTCGATTTCTTTACTTAAATTCTGCTTAATCTCAGCTGCTAATTTATCACCGTCAAGTAATACTGCTGCCATAGTAATCCTCCTACTTCTTAATTATTTCTAAAGTATATTTAGCAATGTCGGCTCTTATCGCCTCTATCTTTTTTTGTTTCCGCTCAATTTCTTCTCTAACTTCGGATACCAGAAGGCTGTCTTTAATCTGCGACAGGTTTATCTCTACATTAAGTAGCGCGGCTTTGTATCCGGAAGCCAAGAATTCCGCAGCCACTCCCACGTCGCTCACCAAGTTTACGTTACCTTTATCTAAAAGCGCCTTGCAAAGCTTACTTGCCTCAAAACAAGCTCTGGCTATCTCTAAAGGTACCTTTAAAGCTTTTACTAAAGCCTCTTGAATCGCTCCGGCTCTTATCTTTTTCTCCTCTTCAGTCTCCTTGGAAAGGCTATAAGCAGCTGTAACTTTTTGGTAAGCCAAAACATCCTCATCAATAAGCTTTTCCAGCTCCAGGCGATATTTTTCACAAATATTAAGAATTTCTTTTATTTCGGACTCAACATCTCTATACCTATCTTTACCAAGGGTAAAATTGGCCACCATGCTTAGCAAGCTTACTCCGGCTGCGCCGACTAAACCGGCTGCGCTTCCTCCTCCGGGAGCAGGTTTTCTGGAAGCTAAATCATCAAAATATTCTCTTAACTTATCTGAATACATCAATCCTGACTGTTATGCAAAGTAAAGATTACGCGGTACTCGGTACGCAGTGCACAGCACTAATATTACCAAATCCCAAGTAAATCCAAAATCCCAAATCCAAAATCTATTGGGATTTGGAAGTTGGGATTTATTTGGTAGTATTTGAAATTGGGATTTTGGGATTGATTTTTGACATTTAGATTTTAACATTTGTCATTAAAATAAGCCTACCACTCTTCCCTTATTATCAATATCTACCTTTTCTCCAGCCGGATGCGTAGGAAGCCCGGGCATAGTGCGCATCTGACCGCATAAAGGATACAAAAACCCCGCTCCTACCGAGGCTCTAATATCACGGATAGGAAGAGTAAACCCTTTGGGCGCGCCTTTAAGCTTGGGATCATGAGATAAAGATAAATGAGTCTTAGCCATGCAAAGAGGAAGCTTGTCATAGCCTAACCTTGTATAAAGCTCGATTTTTCTTTCCGCTTCAGGCTGGTAGCTTACATCTTTAGCCCCGTAAATCCTGGTAGCAATCACTTCGATTTTTTCCTTAATCGAGGCCTCTAAGGAATAAAGAAATTTAAAGTTTGATTTCTTCTCCGCCGCACGCACTACAGCCTTTGCCAAATCAACTCCGCCTTTAGAGCCTCTGGCCCAGACTTCACTTACAGCGGCGTCTTCTGCTCCGGCTGCCACAGCTTTTTTCATAACAAAGTCTAATTCTCTGCCGGTATCGGTATTAAATCTATTTACCGCTACTACCACCGGCACGCCGAATAATCTCATATTCTGAATATGCTTCTCTAGATTAGAAAAGCCTTCTTCCAAAGCTGTCAAATTCTCCTGTAAAAGTCCTTTATCAAGCGGCTTTCCGGGAACAACTCTAAAACGGCCTGAATGCATTTTAAGAGCTCTTACTGTTGCTACCATGACCGCGCAACTGGGCTTAAGGCCGCTCTGGCGGCATTTTATATTAAAAAACTTCTCAGCCCCGCAGTCCGCCCCGAATCCCGACTCAGTGACCACATACTCCGAAAGCTTAAGAGCTATTTTGTCGGCAATTATTGAGCTGTTGCCGTGAGCGATATTGGCAAAAGGGCCGGCATGGACAAAACAAGGGGTATTCTCTAACGTCTGCATAAATGTCGGCTTAATCGCGTCCTTAAGAAGAACCGCCATGGCTCCGGCAACTTTAATATCTTCGGCAGTTACCGGCTTTGAATCTTTGGTAGTCGCAAGAACGATTCTACCCAGGCGCTTGCGCAGGTCCTTAAGAGAATTGGTTAAGGCAAGGATAGCCATTACTTCGCTGGCAACCGTAATATCAAACCCGGAATCTCTTTCAAAGCCGTCCTCAGATGTACCCAAACCTATTTTTATATTTCTTAAGAATCTGTCGGAAACATCAACGGCCCTGCGCCACATTATAGAAGAAGGGTCTATATTTAAAGTATTTCCTTTAAAGACAGAATTATCAAGAAAAGCTGCGCAGAGATTATGAGCAAGGCCTACGGCGTGGACATCTCCGGTAAGATGCAAGTTAAAATCCTCCATGGGGACAACCTGAGAGTAACCTCCTCCGGCCGCGCCTCCTTTTATCCCGAATACCGGCCCCAAGGAAGGCTGGCGAATACAGACTGTGGTCTTCTTGCCTATGCGATTTAAGGCCATGGAAAGACCTATGGTGGTAACTGTTTTTCCCTCTCCCAAAGGAGTTGGAGTAATAGCGGTAACATCTATGTATTTACCGTTCTTTTTGGATTTAAGGCGGTCAAGGACCGAAAGAGAAACTTTAGCCATGTGCTCACCGAAAGAATACAGCTCTTTTTCACGAAAACCTAATTTCTTGGCAATGCTCTTTATGGGTTTAAGTTTTGCTTTTTGAGCAATTAGGATATCTGCCGGAACCTTTTTCATTACATTTCCTCCTTATTTAAGTCAGCGTATCGTCAAAATTTTAACCTTATACTTAAGTAAGTCAAAATTCAAAAGGCAAAACTCAAAAACTCAAGTTAAAATCCAAAATTTTTAAAAATCCTGATATTTTAAATGTTTTTTTAAATATGTGCCGATTCTTCCCCAGCTTTTGGCTTTTGAATTGCAATTTTGCATCTTGAATTTTGAGTTTTGAATTTCCTGCCTCCTTGCATGAAAAATAGTCCTTTAAAATCAACGGTTTCTCTCTCATCCTTTCATGCAAGCTTTGACATTATTTAAGTCAGCAACGCTGATCGAACATCAATGAGAGTCTCTAAAGCCTTTGAACAATCCTTAGGGCTGTACAAAGGCGTACCCATGCCGCAAGGAAGAGTCAATAAATCCCCTTCTTTAAAGTCTTTAACATCTTCGATTCCCTTGATGCCCCAGGCAATCCTTTTATTGCTGCGATATTTTGAATATCTGGTAAGATCAAACTGCGAAGCGTCAAAGCTTATTATTTGAATACTAGATAAGAACAGCTCATCCCAGTCCATATTACCGCAAGTGTGCACCCCTGATGTAACCTTAAAATTCGAGAAAAGAATCTGCCATAACTCTCTGTAATCTATGCCGGTATGGCCCAAGGCCGGTTCGTCCAAGAAAAGTATAATTTCCCTGGCCTTAAGCCCCTCTAAAATCCTTGATATATGCTCATAAGCGCGGCTTACCGCTTCATCCTGATTGTAGCCGCTTAAGACTAAAGTTGCCGGCCCTACACACTGGACTTTAACCGTTTCAAAGGTATTCTTCTTAAATTCATCAAGGCAACTTAAATTACCCGGGTTTTTTATGTAGTTAAGCATGGCATCGCCTTTCTTAGGAAGCTCCGGCAAAAAAGGTATGTCATGCTTTAGACTATACTCCACAGCCTGCTTGACGTCGGTAAGAGGAAGGGAACCTATCTGGGTTATTACCTTTTTTGAGTTCATGATTTTCATTAATCCCAAATATCAAATGACAAAACCCCTGCCTATCGGCCCTTGGTTTCGCCGAGAGGCGAGCAGACAGATGAAATCCCAAATCCCAATACTACCAAATCCCAAACTTTATACGAATGTACGAATTTTTTACGAATCTACGAATAATCTAAAAGACCATTCGTATATTCGTAGTGAT
>JAFGCB010000036.1 GCA_016932855.1 Candidatus Omnitrophota bacterium
GTATAACAAAAAAGCTTGCATCTTGAACGTATGTTGTTATAATATCTCCTTTAAAAATATAGATAAAACAGGAGGTTAGATATGGCGGTAAAAGTAGGTATTAACGGCTTTGGAAGAATCGGCAGACTCGTATTCAGGGCAGGTCTTAATAATAAGAATGTAGAATTTGTGGCGGTAAACGATCTTCCCGTGCCCACGGAAGTCCTAGCACATCTTCTTAAATACGATTCAAACTTCGGAGAGCTCAAGGCCGATATTAAGGCAAAAGAAGGCGCGATATCCGTAAACGGTAAAGAGCTTAAGGTGGTAAACTGTAAATCACCGGCTGAGATACCCTGGAAGGATTTAGGCGCTGAAATTGTAGTCGAGTCTACCGGCGTCTTCAGAGAAAGAGAAAAAGCCCTTGCTCATATAGAAAAAGGCGGGGCAAAAAAGGTTATTATTTCAGCTCCGGCAAAAGGCGACGATGTGACTATTGTTTTGGGAGTTAATGAGGATAAATACGATCCTAAAAACCACCGGATTATCTCCAATGCCTCCTGCACCACTAATTGTTTAGCTCCCCTGGTAAAGGTTCTTCACGAAAACTTTACCATCACAAAAGGGCTTATGACTACAATTCATTCCTATACCAATGATCAGAAAATCCTGGATTTACCCCATAAAGATTTAAGAAGAGCCCGGGCAGCGGCCTTAAGCATGATCCCCACTACCACCGGGGCCGCTAAAGCAATAGGTTTGGTTATGCCTGAACTTAAGGGTAAATTAGACGGTTTCGCCATAAGAGTTCCAACGCCTACCGTTTCAGTCACTGATTTGACGGTTAGCGTTGTAAAGTCAACAGACGAAGAAGCGGTAAACGCCGCTTTTAAGAAAGCAGCCCAGACTTCGCTTAAGGGAATTCTTCAGTATTTGGACGTGCCTTTAGTTTCAAAAGATTTTACCGGCAATCCTTATTCCAGTATATTTGACGCTGAATTTACCAAGGTAATTGACTCAAATCTTATCAAGGTATTAGGCTGGTACGATAACGAGTGGGCTTATTCACTTCGCGTGGTTGATCTCATCGAGTATATTGTCTCAAAGGGTCTCTGATTTAAGAATTGATCTTTGCTGTATAGCCGGCTGCCTTGATAGAAAAAAACAATCGTACGCGGTACTCGGTACTTTCATGAGGAGTAAAGATATGAATAAATTGACAGTAAAGGACATGGATTTTTCCGGCAAGAGGGTGATAATGAGGGTAGACTTCAATGTTCCTCTTAATGATGCGCAGGAAGTAACCGATGACGCCAGGATTGAAGCAGCTCTAACTACCATAAAATATATTTTGGAAAAAAACCCCAAGAGGTTAATTCTCATGAGTCATCTCGGCAGGCCCAAGGGCAAGGTCGTTGATTCTCTTCGCATGGACCCGGTAGCCGAGAGATTAGCCAAGCTCATAGGCCAGCAGGTCAAAAAACTCAATGACTGCGTAGGAGAAAAGGTGGCTAATGAGATTGAGGGCTCAAGCGCCAAGGTCTTTCTTTTGGAGAATCTACGTTTTCATCCGGAAGAGGAAAAGGGCGATGAGGGTTTTGCCAAGCAGCTTGCCAGCCTTGCCGACGTTTATGTAAATGATGCCTTTGGCACAGCCCACAGGGCCCATGCTTCAACTACCCTTATTGCTAAGTATTTGCCTTGCTGCGTAGGTTTTTTGATGGAGAAAGAATTAGATTATTTATCTAAAGTGACTTACAGTCCTGAAAAACCTTTTGTAGCCATATTAGGAGGAGCAAAAGTATCGGATAAGATCGAGGTAGTTGAGAATCTTTTCCGCAAGGTAGATAGGATTCTTATCGGCGGCGCAATGGCTTATACTTTTTTAAAATCAAGAGGCGAGGCTGTAGGTTCTTCCTTGGTTGAAGAGGATAAGCTTGATTTGGCTAGGGATTTACTAAAGAAAGCAGAAGAGTTAAAGGTTGAGATGGTTCTTCCGGTAGACCATATTGTCGTAGAATCTTTAGAAAACCCCGATACAAAAAAACAAGTTGTTGATATTGAGGCCGGTTACAAGGCAGTAGATATAGGCCAGAGGACAATAGAGCTTTTTGAAGAAAAACTTAAAGACGCAAAGACTGTTCTTTGGAACGGCCCTTTAGGGATTTTTGAAAATCCCTCTTACGCCCGGGGCACAAAAGAAATAGCCCAATTTCTTACGAGTTTAAATGCAGTGGTAGTGGTAGGAGGAGGCGATTCAGCCTCAGCCGCTAAAAAGTTTGGAGTAAAAGATAAGCTGTCTCACGTATCAACCGGAGGAGGAGCTTCTTTGGAATTTATGGAAGGCAAGCCGCTTCCGGGCGTAGCTGCGATACCCGATAAGTAAAATAGTACCGAGCACTGAGTACCGCGTACCGAGTTAAATGTAAACGCAGTACTCAGCACGCAGTACACAGTACTAAACAAGAGGTAAAATATGAGGATGAAATTGATAGCCGGTAATTGGAAAATGTACAAGAATTCCCAAGAAGCAAAAGAACTTGTTCAAGGATTAAAAGATTGCCTGAGTAAGCCTTTGGAAAACGCCTGCGTGGTAGTCTGCCCGCCTTTTACTGTTTTAAAAGAGGTATGCCAGGTAATCGACGGTTCTTCCATTAAATTAGGGGCTCAAAATTTATACTGGGAAAAAGAAGGCCCTTTTACCGGTGAAGTTTCAGCCGGCATGCTTAAGAATGCTGGCTGCGCTTTTGTTATCATCGGACATTCAGAGCGCAGGAAATATTTCGGCGAAACAAATGAGTCTGTAAATAAGAAGATAAAAGCAGCTTTGGAAAACGACCTTACCCCTATTGTCTGCGTAGGCGAGACCTTACAGCAGCGCCAGAATAACCAGACTCTTAGGGTTGTAGAAGATCATGTTGAAGGAGCCTTGCAAGGAATAGCAAGTAGTGATATCTTAAAGATAGTCATTGCCTATGAGCCGGTTTGGGCTATCGGGACAGGCGTAAATGCCACACCCAAGCAGGCCCAGGAAGTTCATAAATATATACGCTCTCTTTTGGGGAATATGTATTCGCAGGAGGTTTCTAAGAATTTACTTATCCTTTACGGAGGCAGCGTAAAACCGGATAATATTGGAGATTTGATTAAAGAAGAGGATATTGACGGAGCCCTGGTAGGAGGAGCTTCTTTAAAAGTGGATTCCTTTACCCAAATCGTAGACAAATCCATTAAAGCAAATGTATGACATAGTTCTTTACCTTCATATTATAGTAAGCCTTTTTTTGGTAGTAACCATTCTTATTCAGAGAGGCCGAGGCGGCGGGCTTGTTGAATCCTTAGCAGGCGCTGAGTCCTTATTTGGGACAAAGACCAGTTCTTTTCTGGTCAAGGCCACCACTACTTTGGCTATTTTATTTTTTATAACTTCGACCGGCCTTGCGTTTTTGTCAAAACAGAGGGGGCGTTCTGTCTTCGAGGGTTCGCAAGCGCCTATAGACCAGCAAAGTACGCAAGTTACTTTCGATGAGACCCAGGAACAAGCACCTGGACAAGAGTCTGATACTATAGCACAGCCCCAGTTAGAGGTTCCTAAATCCCAGGAAGCTGGGCCAGAGCCGGAAGGGATTGCGCCGCAGCCCGACGAAAATCCTTCCTAAAATACAACTAGAGCCTTGTGAAACGGTTAATTTTTATTCTCCTTTTTTTGTCTCCTGCCATTGTTTCTTTTTCCTCCCAGGATAATAAAATTAACCCTAAAGAAGAATATCTGCCTCAGTGCGGAAGGCCTAAAGGCCAAATCGTCCTTTCCACCACTTCTGATCCGAAATCATTCAATCCGGTCGTAGCCAAAGAGACTTCCACTACCGCTGTTACAGGCTTAATATTTGAGGGCCTTACTACTACCGATGGGGTTACCTTAGAGGTGGAGCCTAATCTTGCTTCCGGGTGGAAGGTTGATTCAGAGGGCACTACCTGGATTTTTTATCTACGAAAAGACGTTAAATGGTTTGATGGTGTGCCTTTTACCAGTGATGACGTTGTTTTTACTTTTAACCAGCTTATCTATAATCCTGATATACCCAGCTCAGCAAGAGATATATTCAGCATTGAAGGTAAAACTTTTAAAGTAGAAAAAATAGATTCCTACGCTGTTCGCTTTACCCTTCCCTGTAAATTCGCTCCTTTTCTTCGTTCAATGAGCCAGGAAATTCTACCTAAGCACGCATTAGAAGACGTTGTGGCGAAAGGAAAGTTTAATTATCATTGGGGCCTGGACGTAGACCCCAAAGATTTAATCGGTACGGGCCCTTTTATTTTGAAGAAGTATTTGCCGGGAGAAAGAATTATTTTAGGTAAAAATCCTGATTATTGGAAGAGGGATACCTGCGGGAAACCTCTTCCTTACCTGGATGAGATTGTTTATGTAATAGTCCAGAATCAGGACGTAGCTCTTCTTAAGTTTCAGGATAAAAGCCTTGATTACTATAGCATGCGGGGTCAAGACTTTCCGATATTAAAACCTAAAGAGCAAGTTGAAAATTTTACTGTTTTTAACGCCGGGCCCGCTTTTGGAACTAATTTTCTGGTGTTTAATCAAAATAAAAAGGCAGACCCGGTTAAATTAAAATGGTTTACAGATACAAAGTTTAGAAAAGCGGTTGCTTATGCGATAGACAAGAAGTCTATAATAGACATAGTTATGAACGGTTTAGGCTTTGTCCAGAATTCGAGCATGAGTCCTTCCAGCGGATATTTTTATAACCCAGATGTAAGAGAGTATGCATACGATACAAACAAAGCCAGACTTATTCTTAAAGAGGCAGGCATTTATGACCGCGATAACGACGGCCTTGCGGAGGATAAGCAAGGCAATATTATCGAATTTAACCTTTTTACCAATGCCGGAAATACGGTACGCATACAGATCGCCAATATTATCAGGAAAGACTTAGAATCCCTGGGTTTTAAGGTTAATTTTGTGCCTTTGGAGTTCAACCAGCTTGTAAGTAAACTTGATTCGACTTTTGACTGGGATGTGATAATGATAGGGCTTACCGGCGGTATTGAGCCGCATTTTGGAAATAATGTCTGGCAGTCAAGCGGCCATCTGCACATGTGGAATCCCCGCCAGGATAAACCTCAAACTGAATGGGAAGCTGAGATTGATAATATTTTCAATCAAGCCGTCCAGGAGCTGGATAAAGAAAAGCGCAAATTACTCTATGATCGCTGGCAGGAGATTGTAGCCGAGGAACTCCCCCTAATCTATACGGTCTTGCCGGCAAACATCTTTGCGGTAAGAAATAAATTCGCAAATCTACACCCTACTTCTTACGGCGGCGCCTTCCACAACATAGAAGAAATATATATCCTCCCCGAGGCCAAAGATTAATGACAAATCTCAAATGTCAAATTAATTTGTACTATTTTTAAGTGATGTTTGCGTCTCTTTTGATTAATGACCAATGATGAAGAAAATCCAAAATCCCAATACTACCAAATCCCAAGTAAATCCAAAATCCCAAATCCCAAAGAGGCCAAAAGGCTTTTTTGGATTTTAAGTTTGGGGTTTGTTTGGTAGTATTGGTAGTATTTGGAGTTGGGATTTTAGCGTTGCGTTCCTCATTCGCTATTGGCCAGCGTATATTAAAAGGTAAACGCATCATTTGAATTTTGGATTTTATTATTGTAAAAGTCACATTGATTAAGCAAGGCATATGGCTTCCTATATCGCACGCCGATTACTTTCCTTTATCCCGCTTTTAATAATCATGAGTTTTCTGGGATTCTTTGCTATTAATCTAGCTCCCGGAAATTATTTCGACACCTTAAAGCAGAATCCTCAAATATCCCAAGAGACCATAAGGCTTTATGAACAGAAGTACCATTTGGACAAGAATGTTTTTATTCAGTACTATCATTGGGCGGCCAATATCCTACGTTTTGATTTCGGCTATTCCTTTGCCTACAAAAGGCCGGTGGCGGTAGTTTTAAAAAGCCGGCTTTTTAATACTTTCATTTTATCGCTCTGCGCTTTTTTATTTAGCTGGTTTGTGGCCATACCTATAGGTATTTATTGCGCGGTTCATCAGTATAAGCTGGGTGATAAGATTTTTTCTTTTCTTTCTTTCGCGGGACTGTCTATACCCAATTTTTTCTTTGCTCTTATTCTTTTGTATTTTGCCTCCCGGACAGGTATTCTTCCTACCGGAGGGATGCATTCCTTGAATTATGAGGAACTTTCTTTTTTTCCCAGGTTTCTGGATTTGTTGAGACACTTGGCAATACCTACTATTGTGCTTGGTACTTCCAGTATCGCCGGCTTGCAGCGGCTTATGAGAGGTAATATGCTGGAAATACTGCGTAAACAGTATATAACTTTTGCCAGAGCCAAGGGGTTGTCTGAGAGCAGAGTTATTTATCTGCATGCGGTAAGAAACGCTATAAACCCCATGGTAACTATTTTCGGCGGTGCTTTATCAGGGCTTTTAAGCGGCGCGGCTTTAACCGAGATTATCTGTAGTTGGCCGGGCTTGGGTTCGCTTATGCTTGAGGCGGTACGTTCTCAGGATTTATTTTTATTTGCCGGAGATTTATTAATGATGGGGTTTTTATTAATTCTCGGATATTTAATAGCTGATATTCTTTTGGCCTGGGTTGATCCCAGAATACAGTATCAGTAAGATTGCGATGTCACAAGGTCACAAGGTCACAAGGCCGCAAGTAAAGAGACATAGTAAGGCGGGGGCGGCGTTTAGGAAGTTAAGAAGGCATAGGCCTGCCTTAGTTTCTTTTTTTGTCCTTATCTTTCTGTACTTAACAGCTCTTTTCGCCGGTTTTATAGCGCCTTATCATTTTGATAATGAAGAAAGGTCTTTGAGTTATTGCCCGCCCGTAAAAATCCATTTTTTTAATAGTCAAGGCAAGTTTTCGCGTCCCTTTGTTTACAGGATGAGTTATGAATTTGATGAAGTTTACAGCCGGGTATACGTAGAGGACAAATCTAAAGAGCATCCGATAAGGTTATTTTCAAGGGGCGATAGATATAAATTAGGCTTGTTTAATACCGACATGCATCTTTTCGGAGTTGATCCCAAGGCGCGGCTCTACTTATTCGGGGCAGATTCAAGGGGAAGGTGTCTTTTTTCCCGGATTATCTACGGCGGGCAGATTTCTCTTTCCATAGGCCTGGTAGGTGTTTTTATCTCGCTTATTATCGGAGTATTTATAGGAGGCCTTTCCGGATATTTTGCAGGCAGGGTTGACAATGTAATAATGAGGCTTTGCGAAATTATCATGGTAATACCGGGTTTCTATTTGATGTTAGCCCTTAGGAGCGTATTTTCCTATTCATTAAGCTCTTTGCAGATTTATTTTGTGGTTGTTTTTATCATGTCTTTTATAGGCTGGGCCGGTATTGCCCGGGTTGTAAGAGGCATGTCCATTTCTCTTAGAGAAAGGGAATTTGTCTTAGCGGCAAAAGCCTTAGGGGTGTCAAACTTTAAGATTATTCTTAGGCATATAATTCCCCATACTTTTTCCTATATTATTGTAGCCGCAACTCTTTCTGTTCCCGGGTATATTCTCGGTGAATCAGCCCTTAGCCTTTTAGGTTTAGGAATACAAGATCCTTACGCAAGCTGGGGAAACCTCCTTTCAGAGGCAATGGCAGTTTCCCAGATAAAATTCCATCCCTGGATACTGCTGCCGGGTCTATTTATTTTTATAGTGGTAATGGCTTTTAATCTTTTAGGCGACGGGCTTCGCGATGTCTTTGATCCCAGGATGCAGATCGGAAGAAAGCCCTAAAATACGAATTACGGATCCTTGAGAATATACGGATCAAATAGAAAGTCATACAATAGTCAAACAATTGTATGACTATGTATGACAATCGTATGACCATTGTATGACATTTAGTACTCGTCATCTTTATTTAGTCATTTGGCGTTTTAGCAGTGGGCTTCTAGATCATCCTTTTTAGTTAACCTAGAATTCGTAGAGATTCGTAAATTCGTAATCATAAGAATATGGACAATATACTAGAGATCAAAAACCTGCATACTTATTTCTATACTGAGGAGAAAACAGTAAAAGCTGTTGAGGGGTTAAGCCTAAATGTTAAAAAAGGCGAAATCCTGGGGTTAGTGGGAGAATCAGCTTGCGGAAAAACTGTAAGCGCCTATTCGATTATGAGGTTAGTTCAACCTCCCGGAAAAATCGTAGACGGCCAGATTATATTTGAAGGAAAAAACTTAATTAATCTTCCGGAGTCCGGCATGCGCCGCTTAAGAGGCGGGGGGATTTCCATGATATTTCAGGAACCCGGCTCTTCTTTAAATCCTTTATATACAGCCGGTTTTCAGATAGAAGAGGCGATAAGAGCTCATAATAGAGATATTTCCGGCAAAGAGGCCGGGAACTTGACTCTCAGTTTACTTAAGCAGGTAGAAATTGATGAACCCCAACTTAAGGCCAGGGCTTATCCTCATAATTTAAGCGGAGGCCAGGCCCAGCGGGTTGTTATTGCCGCGGCAATTTCTTCTAATCCCAGGCTTCTTATCGCCGATGAGCCGACCACCTCTTTAGACGTTACTATTGGGGCCCGGATAATGAATCTTTTTCTTAAATTGCGAAAGGAGCGGGGGCTTGCTTTTATTCTTATTACGCATGACTTGTTGCTTTCCGAAAAGGTTTGTGACCGGATAGCGGTAATGTATGCCGGAAGAGCAGTAGAGACTTTAGGGGCCAAAGACTTATTTAGTAAAGCTCTGCACCCTTATACTCAGGCTTTACTTTTATCAGTGCCTAAGGACAAAAACTCCAAAGAAAAATTTAAGGTGATTAAAGGAAACGTCCCTGATCCGTCTTCTAAGCCTAAGGGTTGCTATTTTCATCCCCGTTGTCCTAAGGTAAGCGAGGTTTGCCGGAGAGAATATCCTTCTTTTGTAGAGGTAGAGCCGGAGCATTGGGTAAGCTGTTTTAAGTTGGATGAATCCTAGATTTCGATAAATAATGACAAATGACAAATCTCAAATGTCAAATTTGGATTTTGTCATTTGGATTTTGGGATTCCGCTATATATACCAGCTTCTAATATCATGATATACGGGACTTAGATTATGGATAAACAACCTTTATTAGTTGTTAAGGATTTAAAGAAGTATTTTCCGGTTAAGCAGGGTCTGCTTCAGAAAAAAGTGGCCTGTATTAAGGCTGTAGACGGGGTAAGTTTTGAGATCTTTAAGGGCAAAACTTTAGGTTTGGTAGGTGAGTCCGGGAGCGGAAAGACTACCCTGGCTAGAAGCGTTATCCGTCTTGTTGAGCCTGATGAGGCAGAGATTTTCTTTGAGGGAAGAAATTTGATCGGCATCCCGCAGGGCAAGCTCAGGCTTTTGCGTAAGGATTTGCAGATTATTTTTCAGGATCCTTTTAATTCTTTGGATCCCCGGTTTAATGTTTCAGAGATTATTCAGGAAGGGCTGATTAATTTTACTTCTAATGGCGGCAGGAAGAAAATCGAGCAATTATCTAAAGATATCTTAAATCTTGTAGGCTTGCCCGAAGATAGCCTTGGGCGTTTTCCTCATGAGTTTAGCGGCGGCCAGCGTCAGAGAATAAGTATTGCCCGTTCTTTAGTTCTTGATCCCAAACTTTTAATACTTGATGAGCCTGTTTCTTCTTTAGATGTTTCCGTACAAGCCCAGATCATCAATCTTCTTTTAGAATTGCAGGATAAGCTTAAGCTTAGCTATTTGTTTATTTCTCACGATTTAAACGTGGTAAGAGCTATAAGCGACAGGATAAGTGTTATGTATTTAGGGAAGATTATTGAAGAAGCTGATTCTTCGCAATTATTTAAAGATCCTTTGCATCCTTATACAAGGCTTTTAGTGAACTTTTCCGGGGGTAAGCTTGCTTTCCCGGAAGAGAAAACTTTCTTTGATAACCAAGGGTGTGTTTTTAAAGAACGCTGTAGCTTCAAGAAAGAAGTTTGTAAACAGCCGCCGCCTTTCTTTTCTCCCGGTCCAAATCGAAGAGTGGCTTGTTGGCTCTTTCAAAACACAGATGATCACAGATAGAGGAACGCAGATGATCGCAGATATTTTCGGGTATCGGGCATAGCGTATCGGGTGTCGTAATTATTATACCCGATACCCGATACCCGAAACCCTATACCCGAATATTTGTGGTAATCTGTGTCCTATTGACTCATTAAAGAATGTTACCGAAGGGGGCCGTGGTAAGAATTCCGACGGCCAAAGTGAAGATTGAATATTGCCTGAA
>JAFGCB010000037.1 GCA_016932855.1 Candidatus Omnitrophota bacterium
CCAACTAAAGCTTAAGGCTTTTTCTCTGGCCTTTTCAGACATAGCCTTTCTTAGAGGCTTATTTTCAAAAAGCTCGATGACTTCATCTGCCATAGCTTTAGGGTCTTTCTTGGAAACTAAAATGCCGCAGGTCTCATCCAGATACTGCCGCACTCCTCCCACGTCGGTAGCCACGACCGGAAGCCCGCAAGCCAAAGCCTCTAAGATAGAATTATTAGCAGTGCAGTCCAGAAGAGGCATAACAAGGACCGTGGCTTTCTGATAAAGGCCTAAAAGCTCTTTATCAGTTATGCCGCTGTAAACACTTACATTACCGAGGGCGTTAAAATAAGTTTTATATTCCTGGGTAGTAACTATGTCGAAGCGGACATCTTTATCGGTAAAATTAAGCGTTTGAATCACCCTCTTTAAAGTCATAAAATCCCTTAGCCATTGCCCTACAAAAAGACACCGCAAAGCCCCGTTTTGTCCTGTATTTTGCGAGGGGACAAAGAAATCGGTATCCACGCCGTGAGGCAGTAAAAACACCTTGTCCCGGCCGATAAGGCTTTTAAAATAATCGTACTGGGCTTTTGATAAAGCTATAATCGCGTCTAATTTGCGCAGATGGTTTTTCTTACGTATAACTGTTTCGAAATAATCCGGGGGTTGATGATAAGTGCAGACAATTTTCTTATTTTTTCTCCGGGGCAAAAATCCCAGATAGCAGTATGAGTCTTCACCGTAAAGAAAATGAAAGACTTCATTTTTAAAAGAAAAAAGCTTTAAGCCGGCCTTTAACTCATTAATTAAGTGGTGCCGGCTATACCAGGAAACTCCCGAAGCAGCCTTTATAGCTTCTTTAACCCTGGACGGCACCAAGCGGGATAATGCCCAAGGAACATTACTCTTTATGCTCCCAGAGCCGTTACCGGAAATAAAATGCACCAGGCGGTCGTAACCCGAATGGTTTGAATGATGCTTCATCTTAAAAGAAATAAAATTTACTTTATAGTTCATAGTTTTTCAAAAATTGCGGCAAATTTAAGATAACAGCGCGGGTGAACTGCCTTTGCGTTTGTAACCGCGTATATGGTTAATTTCAGGCCTTCCAAGTTTTTAATAATCCTGTCAACAAAATGAGGCACATCATAAAAACGGCCGTGACGGTTCTTCCAGCCTCTGGCGCAATAAACTACGGCGTCCTGCTCGAAAGATATACCTTCTTTAGGCCAAAAAGAAGGGTCGGTCTGTATGGCGTAATCTTTAAATAGATATAGAGGGACTATGCAAAGCTTTCCGCCTTTTCCAAGGACCCTTTTGGCTTCTTTTATAAATCTTTTATCGGAATCCTGCTCAAAATGCTCAAAAGAGCAATGCAAACCCATTTTTGAAGCAAAGCCGTCTTCAAGGGGCATATCGCTTGCGTCCGAGCCGATAGTATTTCCCTGAAGGCCCCGGGGGAAGACTAAATCCTGCTTATAAGTGACGCAGCCGTAAATATCATGATATATATCTGCTGCCGGAGAACCTGAAGCAGCGATATCGATATATACGTCCTCTTTCGAAAGACCCAATAATTTTGCGGCTAAATAGTGCTCTAAAGACTTCTCAATAAAGTTACGTCCCTTACCACCCTGATAGTAATCAGGAAATTTATCGTACCCGGCTTTAGCTACAAACTTTCTGTAATCATCTATATTTATTTCAAAATCAACCACTTCTATCCCCTTTTCCCTTAGTTTTTTTATTATCTCCGACTCAACCTCGGGGTCATGAGGTATAGCAGATTTTATTTTGGGTTGCCGTAATTGTGAATAACGCTCATCCCATAACAAAACATTTTTTAAATAGCATAGAGATTTACGGGTATGCCTATATATCTTTGCCGGATATCTTAAGCTGTTTTGAGTTTGCAATAATGTTTTTAAAATAGCCATTTTTCCTTTACATTCTTTAGTATAAAATAAACCTAAAAAGAACAGACTGCCTCGGTATAAGAATCAACATCACCTATGTCCAGCCATCTGCCTTCAAACATGTGACCGTAAACCTTGTCGGTCTGGGCAAGCCATTGAATATAACTTCCGGCTTTATCAAGGACATTTCCGTTTTTTATATAATCTTGAATCAAATGCACTTTTTCTTTTGGAAAATAATAAAGGCACATAGAAATAAGCCTTGATGCGCTGCCGTTAGAAGGCTTCTCATAAAAAGAAATCACTTTTTTTTCGGCATCAAGACTTACTACCCCGAACTTTCCGGGCTTATACCTTCCGTTTAAGTTATAAACGCCGATGGTAGATGCATTCCTGAAATTCCTGGCATATTCCACGAATTCACAAAGACAGAAATCAAATAAATTGTCTCCTCCGACCACTAAAATATCCTCGTTAATTTTCTGGCCCTCGATGACAAAAGCCAGATCTTTAATCGCGCCCAGCCTATCATTCTGATTCAAAGAACCGTCATCAATAAGGGTTATGGGGATACTGCTTATAAGATTATTAAGCCATTCCTTAAATTGCTTATAAAAACGGTGATTAGTGACAACAAAAATTTCACTAACCTCTTCTATTAACTGGACTTTACCCACTATATACTCGATAATAGGCTTTCCTTTTACCGGCAAAAGGGGTTTGGCTGTATCTTTAGTCAAAGGATAAAGCCTTGTCCCGTAACCTGCGGCTAATATTATTACTTTCATTGCTTCTTCTCCCCGGCCAAAAAAGGTTTTCTTCCCAGTAAAACCACCCAGGGACTGAAAAACGGTGTTTTACGGCCTTTAAGAAATCTATAGCGGTATAATTTCTCTATCGTGCCGGCAGCCTTCCAGACTAATTCTTTTCTAAACATACTAAGCTTATCTGTCTTTCTATCCATAAGCCAAAACTTAAAATCGCCGTGATAACCGCAATAGATTATTTCAATTCCAATCTGTTTTATATAACGCTTAAGCCTCCTTGCGGACATAAGCAAAGTATTATGCTTTTTAAGATTATCCCGGTCAGCTATAAATCTTGCCAGGTAATGAAAATAGCGAAAATTCGGCACGGCTATAAATATCCATCCCCCGGGCTTAGCCAGTTCTTTATGCTTTAGTAATACCGCAGTCGGGTCTTTAAAATGCTCGACAAGCCCTTGCGAAAAAACCAGGTCATATTCCTTTTCAAATTCATAAGAAAAAATATCAGCCTTTATTATCCCGGCGTCAGTAATGCCGAAACGCTCAAGACGCTTTTTAACAAATTCTGTTTTATCCGAGTAATCGATACCTTCAGGCTTATAGCCTAAAAGATTATACAGGTGCACCAGATTGTCTCCGGGCACACACCCCAGCTCGATCATTGTCTTATCCTTTGAATAAGGTAAAGAATTAAGAATATCATCAAAGAAAAACTCCCTTAAGGGGCTTGAAACAGACTCATCCTGCCAAAACTCTTCCCAGAAGTCTTTACTTACCGCTTTACAAATCTGCATAATTACCTCTTAAGATTTGGTAAGACGTACGATTTTTATGCGAAACATTAGCCGCCCCAAAAGGATCATCCGCATAGCCTCGCCTGTAACGCAGGTGCCAGACCAACATTAGAAAGCTTACCCCAAGAATTAACTCCTGCATCTCGCCTATAATGTTTAAGCGGACATTATCAATTATCAAAATAGACTGAATGGAATAATCTAAAGGGATTAAAAAAACTAAAACAAAGCCGCAGCAAGCTGCCCCTGAAGGAAGAGGCAGTTCAAAAGCCCAAAATAACCTTGTAAGAGAAGGTATTGCCCAGACCAAAAAAGGAATAACTAAGCCGATAATAAGGGCGAACCAGGGTAAATAATAATAAGACCAGCTGTAGTTGAAAGGCAAAGGCATATTATGCAGGCTCATCTGTCCCTGGATATTCACCTCCCGGAAAATCCCCGGGGTTACATAATTAAAATAGGTCTGGCCCCAGTTAATCTCTTCCATTGCCACAAAGACAAAGAATAAGGCTAAAAGCATAAGCCAAAACCTCTCAAGACTTAACTGCTTTCCTCGCCGGCCTAAAAGCATAATCCTCTTTAAGGCTAAAAAAGCCGCGAATAAATAAACAAAAACAGTCAAAGTTTCCACAACTCCGTTTTCCCGCGTAATATCATTAAGCCAGGTGCGGTTAAAGCATACTCCGTAAGAGGTAACTAAAGCCAGGACAGCTAAAATCGCAAGTGATACTATCCTTATCTTTACCGGAGGCTTAAAGACAAACCTTCCAATCGGCAATCTTCTATTTCTTACCAGTGAGAACCTCAAAGAAAGAGTTCTTAAAATCCTATAGAGAGCGTCTCTAAACAAAAAAAAGGCTGCAAGCAAAACCAGCCCCAGCAAAGCAAAGCTAAGCCGGAATGCCGAAATAAAAAAGATATTATCCGGGTCTGAAATCTGTCCGTCAGGGGTGAAAAGCTTAAAAAATGATATATCGCAGAAAAATGCCACGCCCAGGCAGACTAAACCGGAGTAACGCATAAGGCGCGCAATCTTTCTAAAGTCTAATTCACTTATCTTACTTTCCATATTCATATTTAACTCCAACATTAAAAATCACCAAGTCACAAGATCACAAGGTCACCCGTTTTTTCGGGTTTCGGGCGTGGGGTATGGGGTGTCGGTAAAAATAACGATACGCGATACGCGAAACCCGAAAACATGCTTTTAACTCAATCACGATGCTCCTTTGCCGCTCAAGGCAGCGGGGATTGTCTTAAATAAAATCTTAAAATCAAGCCCTATAGACCAGTTGTCTATGTAGTGCAAATCCAGCTTTACCCAATCATCGAAAGCTATATGGTTTCTTCCGTTTACCTGCCATATGCAGGTAATCCCGGGGCGAATGCTAAACCTTCTTCGCTGGTAAGGCTTGTATTGATTTACTTCCCCGGGGACAGCCGGCCTGGGCCCGACCAAGCTCATGTCGCCCTTTAAAACATTTATAAGCTGGGGCAGCTCGTCAAGGCTTAATTTGCGAAGAATTTTACCCAGTCTTGTCACCCGGGGGTCATTGGCAATCTTAAATACCGGGCCGTCCAGCTCATTTTTCTCTCTCAGCTTTTCCTTCATCGCTTCCGCGCCGTTTACCATAGTCCTGAACTTAAGCAGAGTAAACCGCCTTCCGTAGAGCCCGATTCTTTCCTGCTCAAAAAATACCGGTCCCGGGGAAGTAAATTTTATAAGAACAGAAACAATAATAAATATCGGCGAAAGCAGCAGGCAAAGCAAAGAAGAAATAACAATATCCACCGCCCGCTTGATCATAAGCATAGGGGTATTGCGGGGAACAGTAGAAAAAGATAAAAAGGGAGTCCCGGCAACATCTTCCAGATAAGTCTTAGCGACCCGCCTTCGTAAGAAATCAGAAGCGATATACATGGTAATCCCTTCTTCCTCACAGAGAGTCATAGCGTTATCCAGATACTTAAGATACTGCAGGCGCGAGGCAAATATAACCCCGTCGACAAAGCTATTATGGACAATAAACTCCAAATCATCTTTCGTACCTAAAATCCGGTGGCCCTTAAAATAGTCTCCCTTTTTCAGGGAATTAAGCGAAACTACGCCCAGTATCTTTATTCCCCAGTACTTGAAATGATTGACCAGGCTTAAAACCTCCTCGGCTTCTTTGCCGGTCCCGACTAATACGAAATTCCTGTAGTTATATCCTCTCATCCTTATAAAACGCAAAAATACTCTTACGCTCATCCTGAAACAAATAAGCAAGACCGCGGTAATCAAGCCAAACCCGATAATCAAAGAATAATCCACTCTTAAGGAAATAAAGGTGAAATTCAATACCATTACCACCAAAACACTCTTAGCCACGACCTTTACTATCCCCACGGTTTCAGCGACAATCTTGGATATCCGGTGAGATTCATAAACCCTCTGGAAGCCGGCGAAAAACCACCAGAGAGGGACAAAAAATAACAATACCCATAGGCTGGACTTAATATCAAAATCACTCAAAAGATGCACCAAAACAAATGAACATACCATAATGGCTAAATCGCAAACCAGGTGAAGATGATAAAAAACTGCCGGTCGTTCCTTAAGCATTGTTAATCCTTTTTTATCGTAATGCGTAACGCGTAATGCGTAACGCGTACTGAGTACTGAGTACCGAGTACCGCGTACTGAGTGCGGGGAAAAATATTTTTATACCATGCATAATCAAAAGATCCTTATTTAATTTGCGTTAAGGAGAATAATGCCGTCTTTGGAAGCGATGGTAACTTCGCTTACTTCAGAGCCGTCGTTTATAACAGGTTCTTGGTCTCCTTTAATCTTTCTGAAAGCCTTCTCTAAGACAATCCTCTGAGTCTTAAGAGTGGGATTACAGAAAACTATGCCTTTATCAAAATCCCTTCTAAATACTCCGCTTTCTAATTTATAAGCTTTGGCTTTGGGATATCCCAAACTGGCATCATACTCGTCATACCACCAAAAACTAGTGTGACTGCCCGGCCGGTCATAGGAAAAATAACCGTCGCCTAAAAGACAGCAAGTAAGCGTGAATCTCATCATCCGGTAGTCTTCTTTTTCTCCGTCGCTAGCCACAAAACAAACCCGGGGAGACCTGGCTTTTTCCATACACCTTTGGTAATGCTCCATTGAGCCTTCCCAGCCTCCGGCGTAAACAGCCGGAAACTCCTCAAGCATTATCCCGTTAAGATAATGGTAATAAGACCTGCTTGGCCCGTTTCCCACCAATAAAAAACTTTCACCCAGATATTGGACGGTCTTGGAAAGAAGATATTCCACTCTGTTCTTCCATTCTTTATCTAAAGATTCTGGGTTATCTTTTATGCCGTTATTATCCATATCTATATTGCCCGAATTTACCCAAGAGACTTCCTCCCAGACGCAATCATAAAATAGGCCGTCCCAAAGGCCACTTTTAATTACATTGGCATCAAGGAATTTAGCCAGAAAATCAGACCAATCAAAACTCATAGTAAACATCCTACTTGTGTCATCCCAGGCAGAAATTTTATTGCCTTGCGTATCTTTTAACCACCAATTTTCTTTTATATTTGACAGGATTTCGGTCCTTAAAGGATAATCTTCGCCGGTTAATTCAGGTAAAAACTCCTCGCTGGTAATGTAGGCTAAAATAACTATATCCGGATTTAACTTACGAAGAAGCTCAATATCCTGAGGCTCAGCCTGAACTTCCATATCAAGGATTACTACGTCCCACTTGGCAAGCTCTTCTACCCAGGCTTTATCCCAGATACGGGGATGCAGAAAATACTTGGCCAGACGAGGGTAAGGATGCTCTACCTTAGC
This sequence comes from Candidatus Omnitrophota bacterium, assembly GCA_016932855.1. Classification (GTDB taxonomy): domain Bacteria; phylum Omnitrophota; class Gorgyraeia; order Duberdicusellales; family Duberdicusellaceae; genus JAFGCB01. The sequence goes on from JAFGCB010000037.1 coordinate 7,298, forward strand.
ACCGGCTATACAGGGAAACATAAATACTATTAATAATGCGAACTTCAGTTTAGACATAAAGACTCTATTAATCTCCTTATTAGATTTGCTGGAAACATCTCAAAGACACCGGAAAGCCTGGCTGCAAAAGCTCCCTGTGAAAAATTTCCCACACCGTTTCTCTTAAGGATGAACAAATCCTCAATCCTGGTAGCAGAGCCGTTGATTACGCTACAGGCGCATTCAAAATCAAGCTCCTTTAAAATCTTGATAATCTCAGAATTAAATTCGCCGAAAGGATAGGCAAACCAGGATACCTTCTTACCAATTTGCTCTTCTAACTCCTTCTTTGAATTTAAAATCTCTTCTCTTGCCGCTTTAAGGTCTATTTTTGTAAGATGGGGATGAGTTACGCTGTGCGCCCCGAAGCTAATCCCGTCATTTGACATTTCAAGAATCTGCTCCCAGGTAAGCATATTTTTCTTACCTACTAAGCCGGTAGCCACAAAAATTGTTGCCGGAAAGCCGTATTTCTTTAATATCGGATAAGCTACTTCATAGTTATCCTTCCAGCCGTCGTCAAAGGTTATGACCACGCAGTCCTGTTCGGGATAAGCCTTGTCTTTAAGAAAACTCATAAGCTCATCAAAAGAAATAACCTTAGAATCTCGCTTAAGATGCCTCATCTGTCTCTCAAAGGCCGCGGGGCTTACGTAAAGATTAGGGTCGTCATCTCCGGGAAGACCTACGTGATGATAAAAAAGTATCCTGATCTTAGCATGTTTTGCGAAATATTTACGCAAAACATTACGCATAAAGACAAACCCCGTAAGGTACAGGACGGTTCCGAATATATTGGCTAGATTTTTTCTCATTATCTTTCTCATGACAGCACCGGCTTAAGTCTCTTATCCTCCTGCCGGGGGCCAAATGATGAATAAACTTTTTTGGTCCTAAGGGCGATTTTATCCCAATCATACAGACCATTCAGGTTCTGCCTGGCCTTTAGCCCGAAGGTATTTACCAGGTCCTTATCCTGCGCCAGGACTTTTAAAAGCTGGGCCAGGTCAAGCGGGTCTTTATTGTAGAAGTAAAACCCGGAGTCCTTAAGAATCTTTTGGTTGGCCTCGATATTACTGGCTACAACACAGCGGCCGTAGCTCATCGCCTCCAATAAAGATATAGACATACCTTCCGTCTCCGAGGCAGTGACGTAAAGATAGGCATTACTGTATAGCTCTTCAAGCGCCCGGCCGTAGACTTTGCCTAAAAACAAGACATTGCCGTTAGCTCTTTTCTTAAGAGACTGGAAATAATCTTCGGTATAGCTTGAGCCACCCACGACCACTACCTTCATTTCTATATTAAACCTCTTGGCCGCCTCCAGCAGATACTCAATCCCTTTACCGGGGATTATCCTTCCTACGGTCAATACATAATTTCCTTCTCTAAGCCCGCGTTCCCGCAAAAATTCCGGCTTACGCTCGATAGGCGTTTTTATACCGTTAGGGATGTATTCGGCGCTTCGCCCGTGCTTCTCTTCGACGTAGGCTTTAAGCTCCTCGGGAACCACGATTACGGTATGAGAAAGCCTTACCCCGATAAATTCGGCAGTCTTAAGAAATAATCTGGCAAGCCTGCCCCATTTCTTATGACGCCAATCAAGGCTGTGCACAGTCAAGATGGTCTTAATGCCGAAAAGCCGGGGAATAAAAACCAATATCGACGGACCTATGCCATGAAAATGGACCAGATCCACCTTTCTTTTTAAAACATCCAGAGTGGATAAAAAGGTATGGACTATATTATCAAGATACTTGTTTCGTATAGTCGGAAGATGTATCAAGCGAACCCCCTTGTAAAACTTCTGATTACAATCGCTGTAAGGCCGGCGGCAATAAACAATTACCTGATGGCCCTGCAAAACCAATCTGGAGCTTAACTCTTCTAAGTGAGTCTCTATCCCTCCGTAGCGGGCAGGTATGCCTCTTGTTCCCAGCATCGCTATCTTCATGACAACAACCTCTTGTAAATTCCTTCCAGCATCTCTAAATGAACCCGGGGACTGGCCTTTGTTTCGACTTTTTGCCGGCCGGCCCTTCCCATACTCTGCCTAAGCTCAGGCCGGGATAATAAATAATTTATCTTTTTAGCCAAATCAGCGCTGTTGTTAGGATCGAAAAGAAGCCCGTTAATCTTATTATCGACAAACTCCGGTATCCCTCCGATATCCGAAGCTATAACCGGCCGGCCTAAAGCAAAAGATTCATAAATCGACAGGGGGTTATTTTCGTACCACTGTGAAGGAACAACCGAAAATAAAGCCCCGCTTACTACTTCCTTTAATTTATCGCCATCGAGCTTTCCTAAAAATTCAGCGTTATAAGCACCGATCTTTAATGCCAGGCTCTTAAAATAATCAAGTTTAGCGCCGTTTCCGGCTATATAAAGCCGGTAATCTTTAATCCGGGAGGCTGCTTCGATTAAAGTCTTAAGTCCTTTTTCTTCAACCAGGCGGCCGAAATAAAGATAATAATCACTGGAAGTGCTGTATTCAGGCCGGTATTCATCGAGCTTTATGCTATAAGGTAAAACCACTATCTTCTGCCCGGGAAAGCCGAACTCGATTAATTTTTCTCTGTAAAACTTGCTGGGGGCGATAAAAATATCCACGTTCTTCTCGTAGATTTTAAGCATCTTATGAAAGTACATCTCCATGCAGCTTAAAATGCTCGCGATTAAAGACTCCTTAACGCAGCGGGTAAGTAAAGCATGATAGAATTTATTGGGCTTGCAGCGCTCGCAAACCTTGCCCTTGCAGTAAAGATGGTAGCTGGGACAAACAAGCTTCAAATCATGAACAGTCATAACTACGGGTATTCTGTGCTTTTTTAAAGCGTGAAGTATAGAAGGCGAAAGTTGATGGTATATGTTATGCAAATGGGCGATATCGGGTTTGTGCTTCTTTATAAGCGCGGATATTTTATTTTTTGCCTCAAAGGAATACATGAACTTAAAAGCCAGCTTCAGGCTCGAGAAACCCTTGCTCTTTAAAGACCGGTTATAGTCTATATTCTCAACAAAATAACCGGAAAACTCGGAAGGTTTATTTCTTTTATCCTGCATGCAAAAAGGAATAACCTCATGCCCTTTGCTTTTAAGGATGTCACTAAGCTCGAAGAAGTAGCGCTCAGCGCCTCCCTGGAGGTAATTAAATTTATTAACCATTAAAACTTTCATCTTTAGATTTTATTAGGTTTGTTATTAACTCTTCTCTTTCCTCGACCATTCTCTTAAGGCTGAAGCGTTCGACTGACTCGCGGGCTCTCTGACCGAGGCTTAAGGAAAAACCCTCATCGTTTAAAAGAAAAGATATCTTCTCAGCCAGGGAATCTTCGTCATACGGAGTAACCAAGAATCCGGAGAATCCGTTTTTAATCATCTCGGGCATGCTGCCGACGTTAGTGGCTACTACCGGTTTACTTTGGGCCATATACTCTAATACTGCATTAGGAAATGTTTCCACGTAAGGGTACGAGGAAAGTACAGCCACATCAAAAATCGAAACAAGCTTAGGGACATCAGAAACCCATCCTAAAAACTTTACCTTTTCTTCAATACCCAGCGCTCTTGTAAGCTCAACCAGCTTTCTCCGCTGCGGGCCGTCGCCGATAATCAAAAAACAGGTATCCGGCTTGGCGGCAAGGATTTTTTTCGCCGCCTTAAGAAAAGTAATGTGGCCTTTTTCGGGACGCAGCCCGGCTACAATACCCACAACGGAACTTCCGTTATTTATCCCCAAGGACATCTTTACGGCGGCGCTATCAAAATTTCCGGAAAACTTTTCTAAATCAACCCCGTCATAAGAAACCGAGATTTTATCGGCGGGGACTTTTTCTTCATTTATAATATAATCTCTCTGCATATTAGAAACCGCGATTATCCTGTCGGTTATAGGGGTAAGAACTTTATTAATAGGCCAAATGCTCCGGCTGTTCGGCCAGCGCCGGGTGCTGTAGATTATTGCGATAACTACCGAAACCCCGCAAAGCTTGGCAGCCAGCCTTCCCCAAAACATGGCGTTGTTGTGATCCAAAGTAAAAACAACATCAATTTTGTCTTTTCTTATTATGGAGATTATTCTAAAAAGAGCCCGGAAATCATACTTAAAGCTTATTAAGTCCGAATATACCTTTACGTCGGTTTCTTTTAATTTCGCGTATAAAACCCCTTTTTCTTTTATGCAGCAGACAAAAGGCTTAAACTTTTTGCGGTTAAGCCCCAGAATTAAGTCCACCAGCTTGCCTTCGGCTCCTCCTCCGTTTAAAGACGAAGCTAAAAAAAGGATGTTTTTTTGCTTTCCTGAATCTAAATTATTTTTTTTGTGATTAAGCATTTTTATTGTTTAATTATTCCTCTGTAAAGAGTGATTAAATTCTCGGCAATAACGTCCCAATCGTATTTTTGCCTTACAAGCCTGCAGGCATTTTCAGAGATTTCTTCTCTTAAGCCAGGATCGGATAAAAGTTCTATTACTGCTCCGGCAAAATCTTGGGGCTTATCGGCAATAAGGATATTCTGCCGATTTCGAACGCCAAGGCCTTCACAGCCGATAGAGGTCGAAACTACCGGCCTCTTATAAGCCATAGATTCTAAAATCTTAAACCTTGTCCCGCTTCCGGCTCTTAAGGGAACTATTGTCATAGCAGAATCTTCATAGTAACGGGCTAAATCCTGCCTGGGCAGGAGCCCTAAAACCTCTATATCAAAGCTTGCTAAATCAGAAATTTCAGGCGAAGAATTATTACCTACTAATAAAACTTTAACCCCGGAAACTCTTTTTTTGATAAGGGGAAGGATTCTGCGGCAAAAGTAAATTGCTGCATCCCTGTTTGGCTGGTAAGTCATCTTTCCCACAAAAAGCAAAGTCTTCGAATCCTTATTTAACGATAAGGGCCTTATGCTCTTTGTATCAACACCGTTAGGTATAGCTTGTATTCTTAATCCAGGCATTTTTCTTTTAAGGGCCTGCGCGTCATCATCAGACATAGTCACGCTTTGTACGAATTTATCTGCTATCTTCGGCTCCCAGTTTTTATACATCAATGCATTTAAGAAAAACCTTAGTTTATCCAAAGAAAAAGGCTCTATTTTAAACATAGTCTTAAATTTCAAAGCTTCGATATTATGAAGAGTAAGGACCGCCGCTGATTTTTTACCGTTTAGAGAATAAATATATGAAGCCATGTAGCTATGCTCAAACTGGATGATGTCAAAATGCCGCTTATTTACAATTTCAGTTATTTTTTTAGCCATATCAGCCGACCAGGTCCAGCGGTTATACAAAGGCTCGCCTCTTACAAGGTAAGCAAACGCTCTTTTTGCCCTCTTTAGCAAGGACTTATAATCTTCTTCAAACACAACAGGCTCTACGAAATCGCAGAACTCCTTCAAAGGCCCGGCATTCTTAATATCGTGGTCTGAATTTACAAAGCCCACCAGGCCGATTTTGTGCTCGCGGCCAAGGCGCTTTATGAGCTCAAAATTTCTTATCTTATCCCCGTCGCTGGGAGGATAAGGAATGCTGTTACTGATTATTAAAATATTCATAATTTTTAAGCTATGGCTTTTTCAAAGAAAGCCTCTATCCTGGGAACAAAACTATCCACGGTATAATTCCGGCGAACCAGATCCAAAGCTTTGCTTCGTATGCTTTCAACAAGTTCGGGATTCTTTATAAGCTCTTCTATTTTTAAGGCAAAATCCCTTGGGGCTTCAGATGAGACCAGAAGGCCGGTTTGCCGGTCAGAGATGAGTTCGCTGGGGCCTCCTTTATTAGTCGCGATTACTATGACCCCTTTAGCCATGGCTTCGATAACAGTAAGGCCTAAAGGCTCCACCCAGCGAAAGGGAAAAAGAAGGATATCGTAATCCTGGTAAAGACGCATCATCATCTCATTCGGGATTATGTCTTTGAAATGAACGAATTCTTCCATGCTTAAAGACGACACTAAATCTTTAAGGCTTCTAATATAGCGGGGTTCGCCTATGCCGATAATATCCAGGCTTACTTTGCTAAATTTCAATACTTTAACTAAGTAAGCTACGGCCTCTATCGCTATATCAATGCCTTTTTCCTCCACTATTCTTCCGCAGCAAAGAAGTCTGACCTTATTGGATAAATCCTTTTTCGGGCCGGCATTTAATTCTTCATGGTTAAGACCGGCCCCGACAACAGTTATGGTATCTGGCTTAAATCCGGCTTTAACGTACTCGTCTTTGAAAACCCGGGTCTGGGCGGACATGGGATTAAATTTTAGTTTTGGAAATATATCCTCTCCTAAAAGCTTGGTTCGAATATACCAGCGGAAGCTTTTTTGTCCCTCAAGAAAATATTGCCGCGCGTACATAGGCCAGTAATTATTCAGGGAAAAAGTAAAAGGGACTTTTGATTCCTGAACCGCTAAAACAGGAAAAAGGGAAAGATCATCCATCTGGCCTATGTTTACTACATCAGGCTTTAATTTCTTTATAAGTTTTCCGGTTATAGAATAATTGTCTCTGGCAAGAAAAGCCGACTTAAGTTGAGTAATTCTTTTCAAAAATAGATTTTTCTCGTTTATGCTCAAGTAATGAAGCAAGCGAAAGACATTAGCATCTGCCGTCTTCTTCTTTAAGCCGTAACTAGAGGTCAAGATAAAGACATCATGCTTTTTGCTTAAGCTTTCTGCTACCCGCAAACAGGAAATTCCGCTTCCTCCGACGTGGTATGGCGGGAAACGGTTATTTATAAACAAAATCCTCATAAGGCCGAAACCCCCAGCTTCTGTTTCTTAAGACTCTGTATAAAAACAAAAAGGTCTTCTTTGGTAATTACCGAAGATAAACCGGATAAAAGAACAAAGAAAACTACCATCGAAAGCTTAAAGAAAACATTATGCAATCCCAAAAGGGACAAAAGGCAAACCATGCTGAACACAAAAAAAGGCTTAAGATAAAAACTTACGTTAAAAGGTATATCACGCTTCTTAAGAAAATAAACTATGGCCGGGTTTACCGAAACAACCGTAAGCAAGGTAGCGTAAACCGCCCCTAAAACCCCGAACCTGGGAATTAAGATAAGATTTGCCGTAAGGTTTACTATTGTAGTAAAGACATTTATGGCAAGGGGCTTACTGGGAAATCCGGCGCATATTAAGGAAGTGCCGAGAATGTTATCCACTAGAGATACGCTTAAAGCCAGCATAAGCAGGGTAAAAACCGGGGCGCTGTTTATATAGCTTTCGGAAAATAAAAATCCCACTATTTCTTTTGAAAATAGAAATGAGACTAAGGTAAGCAGCAGGCATACAAAGGATATTATCCTTAAAGAATGATTAAGCACGCCCCTGGCCAGCTCGCTTTCTTTGAGCGCGTAAGCTTCGCAAAGGTGAGGAAAATATACTGTGCGGAAAGACTCGAAAATCTTGCGAAGACCCTGTGGGATCTTCGAAGATACTTCGTATATAGCCACGGCCATAGGATTAAGCATCGCGCCCAGCATAAGCACATCAACCCGCAGGAATATAAAGGAAAGAAAATCATTAAGCTGCAAGGGAAACCCGAATTTAAAAAGCTTCTTTAAAAGAGCAAAATTAAACAACACCCTGCGGACAGGAAGCGAGAAAAATTTAAACAGGAAAGAAAAAGATGAAGAAATAATAGCCGCGTAAAGAAGACCCCGGACGCCTTCCTTAAAGACCAAAAGAAATACGAGCACAAGCAGTAAATTACTTAAACTTGCGATTATTTCGGCTAAAGCCATTTTTTTATAAAAATGAAGCCCCTGCAAGAGGCGGGTAAATAATTCATCTACGCTGCCTAAGGCAAAAAACAAAACCACCAATCCCGAAAGCTCGACCAGCTTCTTGCTTTTAAACAAAAATAAAAACAGGCGGCTTCCTGACAAGATCAGGACCGATAAAAAAGCTATGGCAATAAACCTGAAAATAAAGACAGTGGATATGATTTCATCTTTTGTATCTTTCTGGGCCAGGGCTTTGGTTGAACTTACCCCCAGACCGAAATCGGATAAGACAATAAGGAAATAAACAATTACCTGAATAAGGACAAAAAGTCCGAATTCCTCCTTGGAAACAAGCCTTACTGCAACTAAAATCGAGACAAAGGCAAATAAAAGCTTAACTACCGTGCCGAAAGAAACAGAAGTTACTCCTCTTATAAACCTTCTAGAAAAACCTTCGCCCATGTATAATCTCCTCCTAAAGTCAAGATCTTTAAACCAAGTAAGATTTTTTTTCGCAGCATCCTTAATCGATAAAAAGGGCCGCGTCGTAAGCCATGTTTATACAAATAAGTGACCTGCCTGGCAAAAAATATTAGTTTTCTTAATTTCCTTCTGGAGATATGCTCGTTGCCCGTTACTACGTCAAATCCGGTGAATTTATCCCAGGATATATTATCCGAGAGCCCTCTTTTCTTTGCCCGCTCATAGAGAGAGGTTTTAGGATAGGGCGTGGGAAAAGTAAACTGGACCCTTGAAGGATTAATCTTAAGAGCAAAAGCTATTGTTTTAAAGACGTCTTCGACGGTTTCACCGGGAAGACCCAAAATAAAAAAACAATAAGTATCTATGCCTATCTGCCTGCAAAAATCGACGGTTTCGGTAATCTTCTCCTGCGGGATAGCCTTTCTTTTCATAAGTTCAAGGGCGGCAGAAGAAAAACTTTCTACACCTAGATTAACAGCCTTGCACCCGGATCGTTTCATCAATAATAAAAGGTTTTTATCCAGAGTATCTATGCGGGTCTCGCAGCGCCAGCCAAACTTAAGCCCGCGCTCTATTATTAGAGAACAAATCTCTTCGGTCCTCTTGCCGTCGAGGGTAAATTCCGGATCACGAAACAATAGACTGCGCATGCCGAAGTTTTTTATAAGATACTCAATTTCGTCCACCACGCTTGCGGGACTTCTCTTTCGCCAGGTTCTTCCCTGAGATATAAGATACGGGCAATAACGGCACCCGAAAGAACACCCCCGGCTGCTTAAAATCGTAAAAAAAGGCCTCCCGTCGCCTATATGATTATTCTGGTAAGGAACAAGCTCCCAGGCCGGAAAGCAGAGACTATCTAAATTATCAATAAACTTGCGTTTCTCATTCTTTATCATCGAACCGTTATTCTTAAACCAGAGGCCAGGGCAGTCTTTAAACCCCTGGGTCACGATATCTAAAAACGCTAACTCCGGCTCACCCTGAATAAGAGCGTCTACATAAGGATTTTTGATTATATTCTCGGCATCTATTAATGTATGAGGGCCGAAGACTACAACCTTGACATTTAAACGCTGCTTTATCTTCTTAATGACCGATAAATCCCAGTTGATAGTAGGGGTCGAAACCCTTATCCCCAAAAGCGAAGGTCTTTTAGACAAAAGTTCTTTAATCAATTCTTTAGGGCTAAAACCGGCAAGAACGCAATCGATTACATTTGTTTCTACATTATTCTGCTTAAGAGAGCCGGCCGCGTAAAGAATATCCAAAACAGGCATGCGCACACAGCTGGACTTCTCGTATACCTGGCCGAATCCGGCCATGGTATCCTTATTGGAAACTCCTTTAGGCGGTGAAGGCGGATTAATTAAGGTTACCATATTCTTTTTTATATATTCTGCCTGCAACATCAATAAACCCCGCAAGAATGGCGATAACCGGTATAGAGCTATCCTGCATGAACAAAGGATTCACCTGAGAACTTATGCAAATAGCTATAATAGCCAAGCTAGCCCCCAGAGCGAGGGTTTTAAGAAAATTGTCTTTTATCGTAAAAAAGTTTCGAAATCCCTGTATTATGGCAATAAGCAAAAAAAACAAGAAAGGAATAAACCCCACAAGACCGGTCTTAAGTAATATCCAGATATAGCCGTTATGGGCGTAATAGCCCTTGTCCTTTTTCCAGATGCCCGGCCGATAGGTATTTCCCAAGCCGATGCCCATAACCGGGTGTTTTTTTATGCTTTTTACCGCGTAACGTATTTCTTTATAGCGGGTAGTTAAAGTCCCGGAGTGCTTCATTTTCCCGGAAAAAAGAGAAGCTGCCCGGCTGTAACTGGAAGTTATGTAACGATAAATACCGGTATCGGCTATTTTTACCGACAAAACGATTATCACCGCCAGGCTTAAAGCAAATATAAAAATCCTTAAAATCTTCATCTCCTGTTTTCTTGAAGCTAAAATAAAAAGTATCAGCATGGAAACGCAAATACTTATCCAGGTGCTGCGGCTAAAAGCAAGGATATTTCCGGCTGCAAGAAAACCGAATATCAGGTAATAAGCCATGTGTTTTGCATTCGGCTTATCGAGTACTATAAGGCATCCAAGCACAATACTCATCGCGAAGACCAGGGTTTGGCCGGGAGGCAAAATTCGATTTATACCTCTTACTTCTTCGGCAAGGGTAGATAAAGTCTCGACTCTTCCCGGTATCAGGCGCAAAGAAGGGCCAACCAGAGCCTGCAGAACCGCGGCAATAGATACGCCAAAAGCTAAAAAGATAAGACCGGCAGCAAGCAGTCTTAACTGCTTTTTATCCTGAACAAGATTTGTCACCGCGAAAAACAAAAGATAGTAGCAGGCCGCGCGAAAATATATACTTATAAATTCGGGTTTTCCTCCCAAGCGAAGAGAAGTGAAAATCGAGATAAAAGACCCTATAAAAAAGAGTAAAAGAGTTATGCTAAGAGGCGATTTCACCAGACGTATTCTATGGATAAGAATTCTTAATGGAATAACGCTTAACAGGAACAAAAGAAGCATATCGGGAACATGCAAGCTTCCCATGCCGACCGATACATAGGGAAGTTTGGTCAAATCAAGAATCGTCGAACTAAGCACGATAAACCCCAGGATGCCTAACTCCGGCCTGAACAAGGAAGCGCCAAACAGGATTATTCCGGCGCTTAAGCCTAATATCTTTAAAGGCGACAAGTAAACGACTCCCAAAGATAAAAGGACCCCGCAGAAAGCCAAAAATACCCAAGCAAGCAACCTGCCGCCCTCGACTTGATAGACCCTATCCAAATAAAATCCTTTGCTACCTAACTGCATATTACAGCAACGTTCGATATAAGATTTCGGGAATGTAAAACTTACGTTTATTTAAGATAACCCCGATAATACTTGCTCCGTTTTTCTCCAATCTCTCTTTAAGGTAACTCACAACCTCATAGCGGACCTTATAGGCCTCGGCAACCACCAAAACGTCTCTGACCAACTTATTAAGGATTGCTGCATCGGAATATTCATTTCCTGAAGGCGAATCAAATAATATCACGTCAAAATTCTTCTTTAGCTGATGGATAAACTGGTTCATTTTATCCGACTGCAAAATCCCGCCGGGGTTTATCCCGGTTAAATTTCCGCTTGTGACCACCTTAAGATTCTCTGAATGAGTCGGGTTTATGCAGGAGTTTAGATTTTCGTTATCCAATAACAATGACTCAACCAGCCCCGGGCTTTGTTTTAACCCGAATATTTTATGCAGAGCCGGTTTACGCAGGTTAGCATCAATCAATAAAACCCTCTTTCCTCCATTCGCGAGAGCCGCGCCCAAAAAAGAAGCGGTGGTGGTTTTGCCTTCCCCGGGTTTAGCGCTGGTTATAATCGATATTAAAGGCTCGCCTTTATTAAGACTTAATCCCGCGATAAGCTTATCGTATGCCGGATCAATCTTAGTGTTGGCGGCGATTCTTGAAAGATTTCTGTTAAACTGAGGGACAATTCCTACCATAGATAAACCCAGGTAATGGCCTATGTCATCCTTGCCTTTAAGCGAAGTATCCCAGTATTCGGACACGAATACTCCCCCGGCGCTAAAGACAAAACCCAATAAACAGCCTAAGGTAAGATTTAAGGCCAAGTTCGGGCCGGCCGGCTTTATAGGAACAGAAGCGTAATCCAATACTTTTACGTTTTTAATGACCGGGATCTTATCTTCTCCGAGAGCTTCGGAAATGCTTAATTTCTGCTGCTCCTGAAGAAGGAATGAATAGCGCTCTTTGTTATTTTCAACTTCCCTTCTAAGCTGCCCGAGCCTTATTTCCTTATCCGAGAAGGTAGACAACTTTACTTTGTAATTGCCTATAATCTCGGCTAGCGAATCCTTTTTTCTTTCCAGGCGCTTTAAATTAGCCTGGATAATTTTTCTTGATTCTTCAATGAGTTTTACTCTGTTATTTTTTATCGCCTCTTTTATCCTGGAAGCAGAAACGCTCTCCTCGGTAAAGCTTCCCAAAACCAGGGACAATTCTGATTCTTGAGCGGCCAAGGATCTTTTTAGCTCGTCAACAAAGGAATCATCGCTTACTTCTCTTATTGAATAAATAGCTTCAAGATTCTGCTCGGTGTCAAGCTTAGCCAGTATCGCTCTAAGTTCCTGCAAATCCGCCTCAGTGCTATAATACTGGGTATTAAGATCAGCCAGCTCCTCTGTAGCGATGCTCTTTTCTTCGGTTAAGGAAACTATATTCTCGCTCTTTATAAACTGCTTTAAGGCCTCTTCCGAATCCAAAAGAGCCAGATGGGCATTCTCTAATTTATCATCCACAAACTTGCGGGCTTCGCCGGCCTCGGTTTTCTGAAACTTAAAAAACTCATCTATATAGGTATCGGTTACAAGATTAGCTATTTTTGAAGCCCGGCTAGCGTCATCGACGCTGTCGCCTTTAGTGGTTGCCTGAATCTTTATAATTCCGGTATCCTCCAAAGGTATAATCTTAATGTTTTTCTGAAGAAACTTGATGGCGGTTTGTCGAAAGTAAAAATCGGTTTTTTCGTGGAATTCATCATGGGTCATTCTCTTTATAATATTCTTCGGCACCAGCATGTTCGGTATGATTATATTGATGCCGTTCAGAATATGGCTGGTTGTGCTCTTCGTCTTTTGCTTGGCATACTCTTTCTGCATGTATTCTTCCTTAAAAGCCTTATCAAGCTGCAAAGCGTCGACAACCTCGCCTAATACGGTGTAGCTTTTTATTACTTCGGCTTGAGCCTTAACCCACTCCAGCATCATTTCTGAAGTATAAGGGTTTCTAAAAAACGGGGATCTGTCGACTACCTCGATTAAAATAGTAGTGGAAGCCTCGTGCTTAGGCGGCATAAGCACGCTTGCCGCAAGCGTAGTTACAAGTACGACCGAGAAAAATACCTGTACAATTCTTCGTCTTCTGCAGAAAATCTCCAGTATGTCCCGAAAGCTGGTACGTTTTGAATCCATGGTTATCCTCCTTAAATCAAACGTTATTTATCTAACAAACAGCCCTGTGCTTACTTTATCGGTAAAAAACTTAAGAAAAGTATCAAGCTTTGCTACGAAATTACGCGGAACAAAGACAATATCTCCTGCCTGCAAAGCATCAACGGTATCGGCATCTTTAACCCGCAAAACTTTTGCTAAATTGACAATAAAAGCCTCCTGCTGAGCGGTGCTGTGATTTCGAATAACCACTACACTCTCAAGGCAGGCTGAGCTTTTGTATCCTCCCGACTGGATAATCGCCTCAAGAGCCGTAACCCTGTCAATAAAAGGATAAGCCCCGGGGCGAGAAACTTCTCCCAAAACCCAGATTTTTTTACTTCCGAAGCCGGTAACAATAACAGTAGCCCTGGGCTCCTTTACTTCCTGGGATAGATGAGAAGTAATGTAACTTCCCAGCTGCTCGGGAGTCATGCCTTCGGCGCTTATATCTTTAACCAGAAAAGGGAAAGATATTTTCCCGTCGGGCCTAACGGTTATATTGCGGGTAAGCTGCGGCTGGCCCCAGACAGAAATCTCAAGGGTATCGCCTTTTCCTATGCGGTAATCGAGGCTATCACTGGCAAGCCCCGATAGGAGAAAACAAAAAAGAATAAAAACAAAAAACATAAAACTAACCTTTTTCATAATTGCCTGCCTTTCAGCATTTAAAAATTCCATCCCTATAAAAATATTCTTCTTAAGCAACCGCACTGCTGCCTACCTCGCGTCTTATAAGAGAAGATAATTTCTCGGCTATTTCAGTAATAAGACTTTTATCGTCCGCTTCAACCATAATTCTGGCTAAAGACTCGGTTCCCGAATACCTGACTAATAATCTTCCCCGGTTCTCTAATATGGATTTCCACTTCGAAATCGCCTCCTGAATGGAAGGGATAGCCTCAAAAGGCTTTTTGTCTTTTACTTCAACATTTACTACTATCTGAGGAAATTTTGTAATACAAAGACCTAGATTACTTAAAGACAGGCCTTCTTTCTTCATTACCTTAAGGACCTGCAGAGCCGTAAGAAAACCGTCAGGTGAAGGCAGATAATCCATGAGTATTATTTGTCCTGATTGTTCCCCTCCCAGGTTAAGATTGTGCATAAAAAGCCCCTTAAGGACGTAATTAGTTCCTACCTTTGTGGAAATAAGACGAATGCCGTTGTTTTCCAAAGAAATTCTTAAGCCCAGATTGCTCATGATCGTCGAGATGACTGTATTGCCGGCAAGTTTTTTCTCTTTGGAAAGATACCAGGCTAAAATAGCCAGAATGTCATCGCCGTCTAAAATTCTTCCCTGTTCATCCACTAAAACCACCCTGTCAGCGTCGCCGTCAAGACCGATGCCTATATCAGCGCCTTCTTCTAAAACCTTTTGCTGTAACTGCAAAGGATTTACCGCTCCCGAGCAATTAATGCTCTCTCCGCTCAGCGAATCATTAATGCAAACTATCTTTGCCCCTAATTTCTTAAAAATCTTCTTGCCGAAAACCGAGCCGGACCCGCAGGCGCAGTCAAGAACCACCCGAAAACCTTTAAGGCTTACTTGCTGAAGGGTCGACTTTAAAAAACGTAAGTAGCGCGGCTGGGCATCGCTTAAAGAAAGGACCCTTCCTGTTTTCTTTTTATCGACTCCGTTGGAAACATGAATAAGACTTCTAAAGACGATATCTTCTATCCACTCCTCTTCTTCAGCTGACATCTTTAGGCCCTCTTGGTTAAAAAACTTCAGTCCATTATCCTCGGGCCTGTTATGGGAGGCGGAAATCATTAAGCCCATATCAGCCTTAAGCTCTCTTACCAGAAAAGAAAGCGCAGGCGTAGTGATAATTCCCGCTAAATAAACATCTATATCGTAAGAATTGAGGGCATCGGAAAGTATCTTTTCCAAACGACCGGAACTAAAGCGGGTGTCTTTGCCGATGATTACCTGAGCACGCTTATTGTTTTCTTTCTTATAGGATATAAGCCTTGCCAGACTTTTACCTATTTTAAACACCATACCGTCGGTTAAAGGGTATACTCCGGGCTCGCCCCGTATGCCGTCGGTTCCGAAAAGTTTCTCTCTTTTATTTTCTACCAGTTCCACTGCTACACTTCCTTAAAATGAATGTCAGGCGTTTAATTGCGGGCTTTGCGCCTGCTCCTGCGGAGTCAGATGCTGCTTACTGCCGTTATTGCCGGCATTATTTCGGTTTCGGTAATAATGATAATAGCCGTACATATCAGGGACATAGTAATCAGCCTGGGTAAGAACAAAACCCAAGAGTTTACTGCGCGCGTGCTTCAATGAATCTTTAGTCTTCTGGACAATCGCAGCCTTAGTCCTGTAAGCCTGGACTACCAGGATAACTCCCTCTGTCTGGGCGCTTAAGACTCCCGCGTCGGTAAAAAGCATTACCGGCGGCGTATCGATAATAATATAGGAAAAAAGCTCTTCTTTAAGCTTGGCCAGAAGCATACGCATATCTTTCGAGCCCAAAAGCTCCGAAGGATTAGAAGGGATGCCTCCCCGGGGAATAACAAAGAGGTTATCTAGTTTAGTCTTATGAACGGCCAGCCTGTAGTCGGCGCCGGTCACCAAAATATCGGAAAGCCCGGGCCTGGCATTCAGGTTAAGGAACTTATGGACAAGCCCGTTACGTAAATCGCAGTCCATAAGCAACACTTTTGCTTCCAGATCTTTTGCCAGAGCAACAGCTAAATTTATAGAGCTTATGGTCTTTCCTTCACTATGCAAAGAGCTGCTCAGGCAAAAAACTCTCGCGCTGTGCGATGGCTTGAATGAATCGGCTTTGGTAAACGCGTCTTTCTTGCGTAAACGGGATTTAATATTGGTGCGTAAGATTCGGTACTGTTCAGCCACCGGTGATGAATAATCATGATAAGTGACTATCCGGGGGTCTATTCCCGAAGAATCCCTTGACTTAGCCACAAAGAAAGACTCAATCTTTAAGCGCTGAATATAGTCACTTAACTGCCCCTTGGAAAACTTAGGCAGAAATTTAGTCAGGATGTTTTTATCTATAGGCATAATGGGCGTTTGAGCTAAATCCTCTTTCCGGCTGTCATGAGGGGCCTGCGATATGGTCTCATAAGAAGGCTCTTTTTGCGGAATATCCTCGGTTATAGTTGATAACTTTTTAGCTTTTTCTCTGCGCTCCTGCTCCTGCCTTAGCACTTCCTCGGCTAAGCGCCGCTCCTGGAGCTTCTTCTGCTCCTGGCGCTCTTTATTAATCTTTCGTAAAGCATCGCTTATCTTTCCCATTATTCCTCCTTATTTGTTTGCAGATTATCGACTATTGCCAGTTCGCTTGCTACTTCCTTAATAATATCCGGGCTTACTTGCTTCTGCTCACGGGTAAACCCCGTCAAAAGAGCCCGGTCGCAAAGGGTATTAATCCTGCGGGGTATGCCTTGAGAATATGAGTAAATGTCATCCAGGGTACTGCTATTAAAAATCACACCGCCGTTAGCACCGGCTACATCCAAGCGGTGCCGGATATAACGTTTTGATTCCTCTTTATCTAAAGGATAAATATGATAATAGACGCTGATTCTCTGGCGCAGCTGTTCCAGCCTGCGGCAGGCCAGTTTATTTTTAAGCTCCGGCTGGCCCATAAGAATTATCTGGATAAGCTTTTCTTTCTCGGTCTCTAGATTGGAAATCATCCTTACCTCTTCTAAGACGCTAAAGCTTAGGTTTTGAGCCTCATCAATTATCAATACCACGTTAAACCCCAAAGAAATCTGCTCGATAAGAAACTGATTTAGAATACTGATTAATTTTATTTTCGACCAGTGTTCCTTAAAGGCAACTTCGAATTCATCCAAAATTGCCATAATCATCTGTTTGCCGGTAAGATGGCTATTAGTTATTGTGGCTATTTTTGTCCCTTTATCCAGGCTGTTAAGGAGATTATGCCAGACTGTGGTCTTGCCTGATCCGATTTCCCCGGTAATCACCGCGAAACCCTTGCGGTCCGAGACCGCGTAGATAAGGCTGTCCAACGCCTCTTCATGTTTTTCGCTGGCAAAGAAAAACTTGGTATCCGGCGTTACATTAAAGGGCTTTTCCTTAAATCCGTAAAAACTTTCGTACATAACAATTAAAACTTAAATGCCGACCTGGTTATCACGATAACCACCACGATGGCTATTAGGGTAACTACCCCTACAATAGGAAGCATGGACCTGGAAAACTCTTTTCTTTTGTCAAGGTCTTCCTGGGTGATAATCTTCGAGATATTACCCAATACGGGAGAATCAAAAGAATCTTTAAGCTGGGTATCATTCTTAAAAGAGGAATCGGTGTAGTCCAGAAGATAAACGAATCCGAATCCGCATGCTCCACCCAATAAAAGACCCAGCAAGCTAAAGGTTGCCCGATTATGCTTCATCGGCATAAGCGGCAGCCTTGCCGGCTCAATTATTCTGAACTTTGTGCGGTTCTCGGAGCTATCCAGCCTTTCGGTTATTTTGGCTGCCTCGAATCTCTCAAGAAGCATGGCGTAAATCCTCTCATTAATCGCTTTATCCCTGGAAAGCCTGGCTAATTCCTCCTGCTGGCGGGGAAAAGAATCAGCAATATTGACATAGGTCTGGGAATCTACCCCTACGTGACTGGCTACCTGTTCTACATATTCACTGCGTTTTTGTTTAAGGGCTTCAATCCTTTCCTTAAGACTTTTTACCCGCGGATGCTGATCGGTGCAATCTATTCCGGCCATGACTAGCTCCGCCTCCAATCGTGCCAATTCGTCATTTATCCGGTAAAGCGGAGCTTTGGGTGAATTTATGTCGTTCGAAGCAACCCCGGCTTGATTGGAGCTTAATTCCTGGGGTATCATCTGAAGACCATAGACTTCTTTAAACTCCCGCAAGGAAGACTCGGACTCATCTAATTTTTGTTTATAAATAACCAGCTGCTCATCAATAAAATCAATGGCTGAACCTGTATCCTCAAGGGTAGAGGACGTATTTCTTTTAATAAGAATATCGCAGAGAGTATTTACCAGCACCTGCGTCTCTTTGGGGTTCTTACCGCGGTATGAAACTATCACAACCTCGCTGGATCTCATATTAAGGCCGATATTTTTACGAATGCCGGCAATAAGCCTTTCCAGCTCCAGGGGGCTTTTAATATCCTTATTTAACTCTAGCCTCTCCACCAGCTGAAAAAGCCTTGGCCAGGCTAAGATTTCTTCTCTTAAGGCATTCATTTTCTCCTTTACGGTCCTTGTTACGGCTAAGTTACCCAGCAAAGGATTGACCACTGCTTTTTCTTCAATTAAGATTATTGCCCTGGCGACATAGGCTTTGGGAAAGAAAAAAGTTGCCACCATAAAAGAGACGGAAATTGCAACCAAAGGAAAAATAAAAAACCACTTTCTCCTCAGGATCATCCCGATATACTGATAAATGTCAAAACCGATTTTCACTTCTTTCATCTTTTCCTCCTAATTCTATTAATTTAAATACCTTACGGTTTAAGCAAGCCGCTTTTTATAGCGACTGCCATTTGAATAAAGACTTAAAATCTTGCATTCTTTCTAGTTAGTTATACCGTGCCTATTAAGCAGGGCTTCAACCACTGCCGCCCTTGAGAAAGGCGCAAGCAGCTTGCCTAAAGCTCTGTTTATTTCGCTGGGCACTGTTGCCGGGACAACAACCAGGTCTCCGGGGGTAAGGGTTAAATCATCTTCGAGTATTCCTTTATAGAGCACGTGATATAAATCGACCTTTGTATAAACAGCCTTCTTGATATCAGGCTTAATCACATAGGTCCTTCTTAAGGCAGCATCAGCCGTGGGAAGCCCTGCCGCAACAACAGCATCCCGCAAGGACACAGCATCGCCCTTCATAGGATATTTACCCGGCTTTTTTAACTCACCTAGAAGATAAACAAACTTACTGCGATAAGCCGCAATAGTCACGCTTACTTCAGGAACCTTGACATACTGCTCCAATCTCTTTACTAGAATCTCGGCTACCTGCTCCTTAGTAAGCCCCTCGACTTTTATGTCTCCCACGAATTTGTACTGAATATCTCCGTCCGGGCCCACAACAAACCTGCCGCTAAATTCAGGCTGATTGCGGACTACGACCTCAATGATATCTTCCTTGCCCAGAGTATATGACTCTCCTTCACCAAGAATCCCGGCTACCGGAGCCTCAACGCCTGAAGTCTCTTCTTCCTGGGCAACCGATATACAACAAAGGCCGAGCATCAATACCGCCGTCAAACCCAAACTTGTTAAAAATTTTACTGAACCCATAACTTTTCCTCCTTCTGGTTTAATGAAGAGTTTCGAAAAAACTCTTTATCTCGGCTAGCTGCTGGGGGTCATAAACTCGCCAGCCCCGCCAATCTCTTTTAGCCTTTTTTATTTTTCCCGCCTTCTCCCATCGCATAATGGTTTTAGGCACTACCCCGAGTTTCCTAGCTACCTGAGTAATAGTCAATTTTCCGTTTTTAGCCATAAGCAACTCCTTTTTCTTCTACCAATGTCCAGGTATGTCCTAGACATAGAGAATAAGCATTTCTTATGCCAGTTAATCAACC
Organism: Candidatus Omnitrophota bacterium; assembly: GCA_016932855.1. Lineage (GTDB taxonomy): Bacteria > Omnitrophota > Gorgyraeia > Duberdicusellales > Duberdicusellaceae > JAFGCB01. The sequence goes on from JAFGCB010000037.1 coordinate 27,137, forward strand.
CAATGAGACTTTAGTTTGTAACATGCTGGGATTCAACAAAAAAGGAGTGTAAATTTTTTCGACTTTTTCTGAAGGGGCTTTTAGGGATGATTTGTCAAGCGTTTTTTGTTGAGAAATGTAAACGTTTTCTTCTTATACAAGGCGGGCTTGCCTCAAATAATCCATTACTACAGAAAAAGAACAAGGTCTAGCTGAGGCAACTAACCGATAAGGCCCGAAAAAATATCGAAAAAGAATAGTTATTCTAAAATAACCTGAAAAATTGCCTAACCTTAACTGACTCTAAGAAAGTTTAAAAAATCGGTCCATTGACTTAGACATAGGTGTTGAATAAATTCAACATATTCACAAATATGCTATTTCCTGCTGAATGTCCGGCGTTTTTTATGATATAATAGTATTGAAAGGGTGAAATAGATGCAGGAAAACTAAAAAATCATTATGGAAACTAGTAAAATGGCCAAATTTACCCAAAAAATATCTAGACTAAAAGAAAAATTGATTTTTTATAAAGCGTTCACCTTGGGCCTTATTTTTCTAATCGTGGGCCTATTTTCTTTTATCGGCTTCAACTGGCTAAAAGAAAACACCTTAGAGCTAGGCATAACTGACATGGAAAAAGAAGCCCCCTATTACAAAGAAATAGCCGAAATTATAAAGCCCCTGCGATATTCGGGCCTTAATGATTTATTCCGGCCGGAAGTGTCCATTAGCCTTGATTTCGACGAGAAAACCTGGACTCTGCATAATATACACCGCTTCGATAAAGACGGTAAAATAATCCTGGCTGACGGCCGTTTTGGTCTCTGCGGAGAACTTGCAGCCTATGTATACGATAAAATAAGTCCTCTATTTGACAACCGATACAAAGTTGAATTTTTCCTGGTTGCCCAGGCAGATTACTTCCCGCCTCCCCATGGCTCGCATATCGTATTAAAGATCACTGACCCTGCCAGCTTCCCTAACCGACAAAGCTATATCCTCGACCCTTCATTTCGCAGATACGGCAAGATGGAAAAATTCGAGGATTACATTTTCATCCACAACTACAGAATGCTTCCCTTTATGGCCGGCAACGACCCTGACGGAATCTTTTCTATTGACAGCCAAACCCCCCTATTAATCAAAAAACAGCATTCTCTGAACCTGGCGGTTGATTCGGCGGAAGGCAAGTTCGATAAGAATAATTTTGCCCTTGCCCTTACCGCCACCAAGCGCGGCAAATACTTTTCCCGGTTTATACTGGTGTTCCGTAAAAATAATGGGCTGGTGCAAAAATTTGAGGACAAAAAACTTGCTCTATCTATACTAAGCGAAGAGGAATACCGTAAACTATACGCTAGGCTACTTCATTTATTCGAAAAACTTTAAAAACTCCCGGCCAAAAAAATAAACTTAAAACAAGTATTATCCTTCATGCAGGACTCTGCTTGCGGCCCGGCGAATAGACCTTTCTGAAAACTTTTCTCTTATTTTCTCTATAGCGCCGTGAATCCTCTCCCGCCTATCGTCATCCTTGTCATCAAAAATGCTTTCCCTAAGCTCTGAAGGCGCTAAATTCGAGACTTTAACGCCCAAAAGCCTTACTTTTCTTCCGCTTTTTTTAAAATTCTCAAAAAGATTTATAATCGCTTTATACATTACATCGACGAAATTGGTGGATTTAAGCAGGCTCACCGCGCGCGTGTAAGTGCTGAAATCCTCAAGGCGTATCTTCAAAGTAATAGTCCTTCCTTTCAGCCCGGCCTGGCGGAGCCTCTGCGATACTTTCTCGCAAAGTACGAGTAAGCTTGTCTTGATAATTTCTCTATCCAGGGTATCCTGCATGAAGGTAATTTCGTTGCTTACGGACTTCTCCTCTTGATAAGCCTCTACTTGCCGCCCGTCTTTGCCGTTCGCAAGCTTCCAGAAATATTCTCCGTTTTTGCCGAATACCTCGATAAGATCCTGCTTACTTCTCTTAGCTAAATCTCCTATTGTAATAATTCCCATATCATTTAAAACCGACTTACTCTTTTTTCCCAGCCCCGGCAACTTACCCACATCAAGCGGCCAAAGAAAATCAAGCAACTCCTCTTCCGAAACCACAACCAAACCGTCAGGCTTCTTAAGATCAGATGCGATCTTTGCCGCCATTTTTGTGGGAGCAAGTCCTACGGAACAAGTTAGATCCAGCTCTTCTTTTACGCGGGACTTAATTAGACGGCAGGTATTAAGAGGGGTTTTAAAAAGGTGAAAGCTTCCGGTAATATCCAAAAAAGCCTCATCAATACTTACCGGCTCGATATCAGGAGTAAATTGATAAAAAATCTCATTTATTTCTTCTGAAACTTTGACATATTTTTCCATGTCTACAGGAAGAAATACTGCCTTGGGACACTTTTTATATGCGGTTGAAATCGGCATAGCCGAGGCAATCCCAAACTTTCTGGCCTCATATGAACAGGTTGAAACCACGCCCCGTCCCTTACCCCTCTTGGGATCAGCCCCAACAATTACCGGTTTGCCCCTTAGATATGGTTTATCCCTCTGTTCAATAGAGGCAAAAAAAGCATCCATATCAACGTGGACTATGACTCTTTCTTTTGCCATAAGTTGCGAATGGTTATTCGTTGTTTGTTGTAATTAGGGTAATGACCGATGTCGAATGACGAAGGAATTCCTAAAATCCCAATGTCCGATACTAACAATACTACCAGACAAATCCCAAACTCAAAATCCAAAAAAGTCTTTTGGCCTCTTTGGAATTCGGGATTTTTAGACTACCTAATACAAAATCTCGCTTAAAGGCCTGGTTTATCAATTTTTGAGACCTTTTTATCGCCTAGCGGCTCTCCGCAACGGGCGCATACATACTCATAAAGCTCGCCGTCAGGAAGAATAAGCAAAAGTCTTTCTCTAACCGGCATAGCGCTTCTGCAGCCTGGACAATACAGAGTGCGAGCCACGAAATCCTCATACTGGCCGGGGTTCTCTTGCTGATCATTATCGTAACCCTGATTAAACATCTTGTTTTTCCTTATTTTTCCTATTATACCAAAAAGCCAAAAATTAACATCTTATAGAAACTGAACTTGGTGACCTGATTACCTATTTGGCGGAAATAGACTTAATAATCTTTTCTAGTTTTGCCTCGATGCTTCTTTCGATAAAGTCAGGGATAGCTTTTTTAAGGCCGAGCTTGAAATCGGATTCAAGCCAGTGAATATTCATAGCTCGCGCATCCCCGGAAAGCTGAAAATCAAAACTAAGTTCGGAAAAATCAGGTCCCAGAAGCTTAAGGAGAGAATTGAATTTTACGGACTCCTCAAGAAGCCGGCGAGAAAGAACCAGAGAAAGCTTACTGGAAACCAGGTCATCTTCGTCAACGCCGAAATAGCCTTCGATGCCTACATCCTGCGAAATCAAATTAATGTTTTCCAAACGAGCGCCTTCATTATCGACGGAAAACCGGGTTGAGATCTTATCAAAATCAAGTTTTGAAAACTGTTCCAGCTTAAAAAAATTGGCCAGCCACTTAAAAAACTCAAGATTATCCAGGTATCCCTCGTCAATGAAAATCTGTCCGTACAGACGCGTCTGGGGATAATTGCGGTATTGAATCTGGCTGTTTAGTTTTCCCTTAACTTTTGAAAAATGGGACAACAAGGAATCCATCTTCTCGGCGCTTACATTCCTTATCTTAACGGTAAAAAAATTCCGGAAAGGAAAGTGCGTTATATCCAGAAAGCCTTTTCCCTCTAAATATCCGTCGGCCAAGCGAGAATCAAAAGAAATAAGTTTAGTACCTGCGCTTCCGAAATCAAACAAAAAATCCAATTCCTTGAAAAACAAAGAATGCCGCCTTGCGCCTGCTATATATGAAAGAATAACTCTTTCTATATCCACATTTAACCTTTCCGCTTCAACTAAGGATAAACTAGCCCCCTTTAATATAGCTTGAAGCCTGTCTTTAGACTTTAAACCTCTTGTCTTTCTTAAAAAACCAAGCTCTGCTTCAGCGTCAACTTTACCTTCGTTAAAACTTCCTGCTAATTTCAGGTCAAAGCTTCTGGGGTTTTCGTATCGCTTGGATTCAGCCTGGCCGGGATAAGAAGAAAAGGCAATATCCCAAGATCGCGGTTTAGAAAGATTAATAATCCCGCTTGCGGAAAAAGGTATATTATCAACGTAAAAACTTATATCTTCTATATAGATATCAGGAAAATTAAACTTAAAACTGCTGTCAATATCAACAATGTTCAAATGAGCCGGGGCTAATCTCACGGGCCTAACAGTTCTATATCCCCAAAACAGCATCTTAAGAGTCTGGGTAAAAGTAAGAGTGTGCTTCTTAACCGCCGCTACTTTAAAAAAATTATATATCGATGAAAAACCCTTAAGCTTCATAGCATCTCTTCGCATCATGCCCCAAAGTTTTAAATATGAATTTTTTTTCACCAGCTCTAAATCCTGCACTTCAAAACCTTTGGGAGTGAAAACACCGCTCAGGTTATACAATAAAGGATCGACTTTAAATCGCAGCGTGTAGCTGTCCCCGTTTGTAAACTTCCGGCTCTCCATACCAAAAGACCCAAAAACCGACACGAATCCCTCTTCTATCTTGAAATCGCTTTTTGCCATCAAGTATGTTGTGTTTTCTTTTGTCCCGGGAAAACGCAGGAAAGCATCACTTAAAATAACGTGGGCTTTTTCCACCCGGGGCAAGCTTGCGATCAAAGTCAAGATATAGGATGGGTTTTCTCTTAAAAAAGAGGAACAGTTAAAATAATCAATGTCAGCTCTATTTAAGTAGATTCGCTCGGGCACGAATCTTCCGCTTCTTAGGAATTCTCCTAAAGAAAATACTATCCTTACATTATCCAAAGAGATAAGCCTGGCCTCCTGCAGGCCGGCCTTAGCGGGTATAACTACATCTTTGAAAACGAATGTATTAAAAGGAAGGTATAAGGTACTGCCCATGGATATACCCGCAGCGAAGTATTTACGTGAATTTTCTTCGAGAGCCTTCCTTGTTCCGGCTAATAAAAAGTTGGCTACGGCCGTAATAATTACAGCTAATAAGACTGCGCCGAAGAAAAATAAAGATAATGATCTAAAAAAGTATTTTCGTAAATAACTTCTCATCTATATAAAATTCGACCTTATCGATATAATATATGGCTTTATGATGCTTATACAGAGGTGAGCGGTATTGGTATTTTTTAAATACCCTAAATAAAAAACTTTGCTGTTTAAAGGTTATTATTTCCTTTCTCAGCTTTTTTACAAAATCCTCTTTTTCCTTGGCTTGGCAAATCTTAAGAAGATAAACCAAGGCAAACAGCCTCGCTCGGGAGTCGGGGTATTTACTTATAAATTGGGTAAAAGACTGGGATGCGTCAGTATAATCGCCGATTAAATAATAGTATTCAGCTGTGCCGAAAAGAGCTTTTTCTGCGAGTTTAGAATCGGGGCATTTATCCAGAAGGGAAGAAAAATAAAGAAAGGCGAAGTCAATATTGCCGCACTGGGCGGCCTTTACTGCCTTGGAATACAAGACGCCCTCTTCAGAGGCATAGGCAGAAACACAAAACAAGCAAAAAACTAGAACAGAGATAAAAAAAGTATTTAATCTCCTGCTTCTCATGAGGTTTTATTATTGTATCAAAAAAAGGGGGGCAAAGGAATGGAATAATCTTTTAGGGCTGGTTTCTGACCCAGGAACAAAACGAACAACTGCCGCTATAATCCGGAAGAGGCTCATCTAAAAACTCTACGGCCCTCTTGAAAGTAGAATAGGCCCGGTCAGGATCGGTCTGCATAGGAATAAGTTCGACTTTAAATCTTGAGCTTCCGTTTTCTCCCACGTCGCTTAATATGTAATAAATCAAGTAGCCGGTATTATTGACCTTGTAACTGTTCATTTTAAGCAGCAAGGTATAACAATCCATCTGATTTTGAAAGTATCCTATCGAGTTATCTTTTAAGCTGAAGCCTCTGGTTTTATAATCCGCGGGCATGTAAACATCCCCGTCCACGAAACATTCATCCAGAGCCCCGAATAATACAGCCCCGCTAAGTGATTTATCGCAAAAACAAAGGCCGCTCCTCCAATTCCTCCACTTATCAAGCAATTGCTGATCCTGGATAAGCTCGCAAGCCATCTTGTCTTTAAACTCAGGAGGCCTTTTTTGCTGCCGCCACTTATCAAAATACTTCTTTACCAGTAAATCCATGCCCCGGGGCAGGGTCGATGAGGGCTGCTCGGGCCGCGATATTTTTTTCTTAAGCTTTAGCCAGAAACACCGGGGGCAATCAAGAAAAAGATTCAGGCTGGTCGGAGACAATCTATAACTTTGCATGATTAATTGCTTGCCATCCTTCATTTGGATTAATTATACCAGAAAAATAAAGATTAGTAAGACCTTTATTTCGCCCTTAAAATCATCGGCGCCCGGCAACGGCTACAGCGATATACAATCCTCTTGCGGGATAAGGAAGTCTTACGCAAATCTTTTATTTTTTTGAACTTGTGCCCCAAAAGACGGCACAACCAGCACCATTTTGTTCTCTGCATGATTTTTTCCCGCGGCTTTCGAATAAAAAATGAAGACTAAAAAATAATCCTACAAATTAAATAATAATTATATGCGAAAAGAATTAGATGTCAAGGTCTAAATACCGCTAAACACTTCCTTTATACAGCACTTTTGTTTGTAATCGAGCTCCTTAAGGGAAAAGGACGCAATCCCGATCTCAAAATATTTAGGTCTAAAAACTTGTAGTTTCTATGATCGGAAACTAAAATATTGCATAAACCAGAAAATTATCCGGAAATTCCTTTATTTATCCAAAGAGACCATGCCGGAAGATTATTCTCATCTTGAGCCAAAAAGCATAAACCAGACCCCGATCAATAAAGGAAAAAGAAACAAGACCCATCCACCGAAAACCAGAAAAGACACAGGGGTCGGTTTGGTAACCGGCGGTATTCTAAAGAGGAATTTACGCGAGCTTAACTGCTCGCCGAAAAAAATAAAAGCGAGGGGCCAAATAAGAAACAAAGACATCTGCAAAAAATATCCTAATCCCCCGATTATAAAAGCAGAAATTAAATATACGCAAGAAACGCCGAGGGCAAATATTATTGTCTTTCTTCGACTTTTTTTACCAGGAAATATTTCTGCCAAGGCTATAGACAGCCTGTTTAAAGTAGCATTGCCTTTAGCATATCGGGCAGCTTGTTCGATCTCGCCTCTGTCAGTCCAAATTCCTTCGCAGGAAAGACATCTGTCCAAGATTACGTTCGAATCATACGAATAATTAAAAATAAGCATGTCTTTGCCGCATCTGGGGCACTTTCGCACAGGCTGTGTTTCTCTTTTATAAGTAAGAGGCTTTCGCATATAAGCCTCTTTTATATCCTGGAAATCAACTTTGTTCTCGGAAAGTAAGCTCGTTATAACTTCATAAAGCTCTGATTTGTCAAACCATATACCGCCACAACGCTTGCAAATATCAACGCTCTGGTCCTGGTATTGAATATTTTCTAGGGGTATTTTACAAACCGGGCAATCCATAAAGGTCTATTTCTTTAACGACCGGCTGAATTAAAGTTATTATGGCGGTTAATTATTATGAAGAATAAAACAGACTAATAGCGCCTACTCAAACTTGTATTCCAGATCGATCTGGGCTGAAAAGGCCTCTTTTCCGGCGACAACCTGAGTTTTGGACACAGCCATAGACTCTTTCATCAAAAAATTCTTCTGACGACTATAAGAAGTCATGGGCGCGGCTCTGCCGTCAAACCAAAAACCTAAAACATTATAAGGCTTAAGGCTAAGGCCTAGCTCTTTGGCTATAAGAGACGCCTTCCTCTTAGCGTCATCCAGGGCAAGCTTTAAAACCGTATCCTGGGCTTTACTTTCATCCTTTAGATAAAAGGACAAATTCTTCACTTCAGTAGCTCCGTTTGCCATGGCAATATCAACCGTATCCGAGGCATAGCCGGAAAGTTTATCGTAACCTAAACTCTCGGCCTTAACAGTGACTTTATTCTGGATTTTTGTTTTCTTGCCTATCAAGAAAGCTTTATCCTGGTCAAAATTAAAGTTCGAAGTAGCGAATTCAAGATTGGGGATATTTAACTTTTTTATTGCTTCCGTGATTTTCGATATTTTTTCGGAATTATCTTTGATAGCGCTTTTAAGACTTGCGCTTTCACTCTCCACCACTAAAACCAGCTTAAAGGAATCCGGCTCTATGTCAACTTCAGCCTCTCCTCTTACCCGCATGACATATTCTTTAAAGTCCTTACAGCCTTCTTGACTGGATTCCTGCGCGGACAAAGGAATTGAAAGATTAAACAACAAAATAACAAACAAACTGATAAATAAAATGCTCTTTCTCATTGTTTACCTCCTTCTGAATATTTATAAAGCCAGTCTAACAGGTTTTTATCCGCTTTCATCTTTACTTCGAAAATAAAGCCTTCTTCTCCCAGGAAATCCTCAAGGGGTATATTCCAGGAAGCAGAGTTGCTATCCAATTGTTCGGTATTAGCGCTTGCTATCTCAGAAGGCATAACCAGGGTATAATTAAAATAACAGTCTTTAAAGAGGCTCTTCATCTGAGTCGCATTTTTTTTAACCTCCTTTTCCTTTTCCGAAGGAACATAGACATGCTGCTCCTTGTATACTATTAAACCCTGATCATCCTTGGCAATACTTATCTTCTCTCTTTCCTTGTATAAATCTAAAATATTATCGAAGGCGGCGGAAAAATAAATATGGGTCTTGCCATCTTTTACCTCCTTTCGAAAGCTTTTATCTTTTATCCCGGAAATATTAATATATGCAAGGAGATCTTCTTCGTCTATGTTTATATCCAATTTTGGCTGTGCCTTTTCCATAGAATCGCTTAAGCTTTTTCTCAACGCCTCGTCCTCTATGAACATACCGATAAAATCGCCCACTGCCTTGCCTGCTGCCTTGGGATTAGAAACAAGGTGAATCGAAATAGTCCCGGACATATCGGGATTAAGAGACGTCTTCTGCTCACAGTCTAAGCAGCCCCAAGCAAAAAGCATCATTATCCCCAACGCAACTACATAGGGTAATTTCTTAAATCTTATTCTTAGCATTCTTAAACCTTTCTTTTGGATCTTTTAGAAGGCAGATTAACGCCCCGCCCAGAAAACCCCAGGCAAGCACGGCTATTGAAATATAGAATAATGATTTTGTTATTTGTTCTTGATTCTTAAAAATTAGATATTGCCTGTGGGCGATAATCTTTTCGTAGGTATCCTTCGAACAGCCATGAAAGCTTACTGAAAAAAAGGCAAAATAAGCCGGCAGTAAAATCCCCAACAAGAATATCTTTCTAAGGATTATGGCCAAATCCTTCCTGCCCAAAGTTTCGATTAACCTGGAAAAGCTCGAACGAAGTAAACGATATACGACAAGACAGGCTCCGCAGATACCTGCGAATATCGTAAAGTAAGAAACTATAAGGTACTGTTCATTGCTCATTTCTGCGGCGCAGGGCTGCTACAAGAATAGTCACCAGCAAAAGATACCCTAGAAGAAAAAGGCAGATATAGCCGGAGATGGTGGAAACTCCCGAAGCTATCCGCCAAACATACTCCATAAACCTGGTCTGTTCGGTAAAGGTAAATTTAACTTCCAACAGGGTTGAAAGAATAAGCAAAGTAAGGCTTATGGAGAATACTCGTAAGTAAAAAGTTGTGCCTGAAGGAAGCTTTATTACTTCATCCAGAAGATGTCGAAGACTTTTTTCAATAAGAATATAAATCAGGAAACACCCGCCAAAAGAAAGTATGGCCAGCGCTAAAAATGAAAGGATATTACCCAACATAACTCTTCCTCCTCTTTACAATAATTTTTTTCCATAATAAACGCTGAAATTGAAACTTGGGATTATCAGTAAGTCAGCTGGAATATCTGCTGGTAATAACCGTATATTGCCCTAAGAGCGACAATAATAACAACTATTAAAAGACAGGTAACAACGCCTACAATGGTAGTTACAATTATCTTGTTTTTTTTGCTGAAATTAGGGTTGGACCAAAGTAAAGGCAAGGCAAAGGGCCCTAAACATAAAAAAGCTATTGCCAGCTGGAATGGTTTAAGGTGGTCTTTTACCTGGGGCTTCTTATCAGTAAACTCTCCGCAGTAACGGCACTTTATAGCGTCATCCTGTATCTCTTCAGCGCAAAAAGGACACTTTTTCATTATAATCTCATATTAAATATTGATGCTTTTCAAGCTTAACCTCTTAGGAATTATTATAACACTCTTTTAAGGGTTGGAAAGGATGTTTTAAGGCCTGGGATAAGAACTATTATCTTAAAATTCACACCTTTCTACCTAACGATCGTTAGGTAGAAAGGTGCACAGCAGAGCCTAAAACAGTACTTTCTTTTCCAGCCATAAAAACTATCGGCTTTTAAACCCGTATATTTATATTTCGGAAATAGGTATCTCACCCCTAAAAGGGACTAAATTACAAATAAAAGTGCTGTAATATGTCAGGGAATCATCTAAAGGCTGCTTTAAGCTTTTCGATTTTAGCGTCAAGGGAAGCGACTATTTTCTCTATTTCACCAAGGCGCCGCTTAAACTCCTCGGCTCTTCTTGCATCAAGAAAACTGTTAGGGTCGGTTAAGGCGCGGTTTTTAGCGTATTGCTCGATTTCGATTTTTTCTTTCTGTTTTTCGAGCCTTTTTATTTTCCTGGTCAACTTTTCGTTGTGCTCCTGAATTATTTTCGCCTCTTGCTTGGAATCCAGCTGCCTGTTTTTATCCTTGTCTTCAGGCCTAACAACCGGCTTTCCGGTTTTCTGGTCAGAGTCAGATACGCTTACCTGGCCATAATCATTATCCTTACTCTTCTTAAGATAATAATCTAAGTCCCCGGGGAACTTTCGTATTCTTCCGGCCTTAACCTCAAAAATCACATTAGCTACGTAACGAACAAAGTGTATATCATGGCTTATAAAAACAATGGTGCCCTCGTATTCTTTCAAAGCCTTAATAAGAGCGTCTACCGCGTCGACATCAAGATGAGTAGTCGGTTCGTCTAAAAGAAGAAAATTAGGCGGGTTAATCAAAAGTTTAGCCAGGATAAGCCTGCTCTTCTCTCCTCCCGAAAGAACGCTTACGCCTTTATCAACGTCCTGACCGCTAAAAAGAAAAAGGCCCAGGATAGTCCGAATCGATTCGGTTGACAAGTTGCCTTTAGAAGCTGAGTAAGCCTCTTCTAAGACGGTATTTTCGGGATTAAGCACATCCATGCGGGTCTGGGAAAAATAACCTATATCCACATTATGTCCTACATTTCTTGCGCCGTTATCAATAGGAATCACTCCGGCTAAAATCTTTAAAAGCGTCGATTTGCCGGCGCCGTTCTCGCCGACTAAAACAGCTTTTTCGCCCTTAATAACCTCAAAATCAAAATCTTGATATACTTTTATCTCTCCGTAAGACTTGGAGATTTTTTCCAGGCCCATTACCCGGTGTCCGCTTCTTTGAGCCTTAGGAAAATCAAAACCTCTGATGCTCTCCCTGCGGTCCTGAGGCACTTCAACAATCTCCATTCTTTCAACCATGCGCCGTTTGGCCCGGACCTGCGAAGCTTTATTAGGCTGGCCGTGAAAACGCTGGGCAAACTTTTCTAATTGCTCCCTTTTCTTTTCCTGCTGGCGGAATTGCTTCAAAAGGTGAACGCGCTTCTGCTCCCTTATTTTCTGATAATCTTCATAATTGCCTTTAACTTTTGTAAAAACGCTGTTTTCCAAAACCAGGGTATAATTTGTAACTTCATTTAAGAAAGCTTTATCATGAGAAATCATCACAAAAGTCCCTTTAAAATCGGTTAAATAATCCTTAAACCACAGGGCGGCCACCAAATCAAGATGGTTCATCGGTTCGTCAAGGAGAAGTATATCGTAGGGGCTTACAAGAAGCCTTGCCAAGAGCACCCGCATCTGCCAACCGCCGCTCATATGGGATATGGGGCGGTCAAAATCAGGCTCCTTAAATCCCAGGCCCATCAAGACTTTCTTTGCCTTATACTCTACATTAAAGTAGCCTAAGAATTCCAAGTCGTGCAGTATCTCTCCGTAACGTTTTGAGGCTGTCTCGTTTTTTCTCTCAAGCTCGTGCCTCTCCTGGTTAAGGCCGGCAATAGTGGCGTCGCCTTCTACAACCTCATTTAGAACCGAAGCATCCGACTTAAAACTGGCTTCCTGGGGCAGATACCCGATACGGATATTCTTATTTATCTGGACATTTCCTCCTGAAGACTCTATTTTTCCCAAAAGTATCGAGAAAAAAGTAGTCTTTCCCGCGCCGTTGGGGCCGATAAGCCCGATTTTTTCTCCTCTATTAATGGTTAAATTAAAGCCGGAAAAAAGATCCTGGTGGCCGTAGCTTTTCGAAAGGTTGGTTATGCTGATCATAGACTACAATTATAGCAAGAATTTTAAAGTTGGAAAGGATTTTCCGGCGGGCGAATTGACTCACATTAAATGTTACCGAAGCGATAGTTAAATTGAATCGTTGACTCATAATTAATGTTACCCAAAAATGAGG
>JAFGCB010000003.1 GCA_016932855.1 Candidatus Omnitrophota bacterium
AGATATGGCCACTCTTAACTACACCTGGTATAAATACACCGACGTGACCCTTCAAGACGGCACCACAAAAACAGTAAATAACGGGACAATAAGCTACAGCTTCAGCATGCAGTGGGCGGAATTCTCTACAAATCCCAACTGGGACCACTGGGTAACCTTTAGCGGACCCAATGTAACCGGCGGGGTCCTTGGCAATGTCTGGCTTGATTATATCAATGACTTCAACAAGCCGGCCGGGACCTTTGATTTCAGCTTCACCATAATAAGAACAGAGCTTACCTACGGCGGCTACGACGGAAACGGTAATGCCACTTCAATACACCAGCACCAGGACGGCATAATGTACTCGCCCAACCAGGGAGACGCTTCCTGGCAGCATCTGGTAAATTACTGGTTTGTGCCCGGCGACGGCTACCCGCTTTATATTAAAGAAGACGGCGGATGCTGGACCAACCAGGCCTGGGGTACTAACCGTGACCCCTCTATAGTTCCGGATAAAGAACCTCCGGCTGATGCACAGTATTCAGTCGACAGCAGAGTCGACAATACCCGCTTCTCCGGACAAGACGGTTATCTTAATGCTTCTGACTTTTTCAAGGCTCTCTGGGGAGAAGGCAACACCGACAGCCTCGAATATGTTGGCCAATTTACTGACAAAATTGCTCGAGAATATCAAGTCGAAGCCGAGGGTATCTACTGGCTACTTATGAGATGGGGCAATCCTGACAGTGCAGACATTCGCAGTCACTACGATGTTAGAATCTGGCTAGATGCAGATACATTAGGGCTGGACTACGACGAAGAAGGATACTGGCAGGTAGAAGGAATGATGCAAACCGATGACGGCGAGTGGGTCTTAAGACTACGCTGCGCTAATGGTATGCGCGGCTCACTTATTTTCTTAACTATGGACGAGCTTGTAGAGGCTTACGGCGGAAAAGTTAAAGTATTTTACAATAGACCTCAAATCTACTGGGAGGATTTTAATAACTTCGAAGGCTGGGACGGATAAACAAATCCTTGCTTAGGAGGCCTTATTTTAAGATTAATTAACTAAAACCCCATAGACTATAATTTTATAGAACAAGCCTTTTCTTTCTTAAAGAGAAGGCTTGTTTTATAATCAGAGATTATTATTCTTGCAGCTTGACAATATAACCATAAAAATATTATAATTAGTTGTTAAAAACAATGAAAAATTATCTGTTTTTTATAACTTTTCTAATTGCCGGGCTTGCCTTTTCCAGCCAGCTTTTAGCCGAGGATAAAGTAATCGAGGGAAGGCTCTACCAGGATAAAAACCTCTTATTCCTTGTGGACAAAGATGGTTTTACTTACGCTTTTACAGGCGGAAACCAGGAGCTTAAAAAAGCTCTTTTAAACTTAGGCCCTGAAAATAAAGCGGTTGTGCAAGCGGAGGTTACCGACGCTGTGCAGACCAACTGCGAATCAAAGGTTGAATTTGACGTAATGGAAGAAAGGAACATCACTGTAAAATGCGTGCAATATACAGTTATAGCGGCAAAAAAGATTGTAAGTGTCGGTAAATCCGGCGAGGACTTCCCCCTGCCCAAAAGAAACCCTGAGCTTGAAAGAATGCACTTTAAGGAAACCTCCAAAAGCGCCGACGCTACCCTTAAAAATCCGGGAGCTGTTGAAGGGACCATTACCTATATAAATTTCAAATCGCCGATAAAGACTTTCCAGGTGGAAGACGGAAAAACAAAGAATAAGGTAAATCTCGTTATCACCCCCGCGACCAGCGTCTACATAGCTAAAAACAATCAGCCTTTCCAGGTAAGCGAGCTGTCTCTTAAGTCCGGCCAGAAAGTATTTGTCGCCTTCTCCTGGACCATAAAGAAGAACGAAGCTGACGTTATAACTATAATAGAATAGATTTTTTTTCAAGGGATAGGGACTGGCAAAAATCGGGTAAATAATTGCAGAGATCGGATTAAGATTGAAAGTGTCTTAGTCTCTGCAATCGAGTTCCGGCCGGCATAGCCGCAAGGAACAATAACAAGGGTAGTCAAGCGGAGACTACCCATTTTTTATCCTGGAAAATGTAAAATTATCAATGCAAAATTAGCAATTTAAAATGATTGCGGCTGACAGAAAAAGGGGATATGAATTAACTGAGCGGTTACTCGACTTTGCGGCTCAAATTATCAAACTTATCGATCTGCTTCCAAAAACTACCGTTGGTAAATATGTTAGCGGGCAAATCCTGCGTTCAGGAACATCGCCCGGCTCTAATTATGAAGAGGCCTGCGGAGCAGAATCAAAAGCAGACTTTATCCATAAATTAGGGATTGTCCTAAAAGAACTTAAAGAAAGTCGTTTCTGGCTAAGACTTATTAAACGTTTAAGGTTGGTTTCATTGAGCCAAATATAACCTGTTCTCAAGGAATGTGAAGAATTATGCGCTATTGTCGCAAAGAGCATCTTCACGGCAAAAAAAAGGTAAAATATAGGTTTTTTATATAAACATTATGGATTAGCAATTTTAAATTGCTAATTGAGAATTTTACATTTTACAATTTCCAAATAAAAAAGAGATTCTATTATGAAATTGATTCAGCTTTCCGTGCGGCGCCCGGTTACTGTAGCCATGTTCTTTCTGGGCGTGTTCCTTCTGGGGTTTATATCCTGGTCAAGGCTTCCCCAGGAACTTTTCCCTTCAATAGCCTATCCCCAGATAACAGTAGTAACCACCTACGAGAACGCCGCCCCCGAAGAAATAGAAAGCCTGGTCACCAAAATAGTCGAAGAAACCGTAGGCACCGTAAACAACGTAAAACGCATAAATTCAATCTCCAAAGAAGGCCTCTCTATAGTGATGATAGAATTCAACTGGGACACGAAAATGGATTTTGCGGCTCTTTCGGTAAGAGAAAAAATCGACCTTATTAAAGAAAAACTTCCCCGGGACTCGGAAGAGCCGGTGGTAATGAAATACAACCCTTTTGAGCTTCCCATAATGAACCTGGCCATAACCGGAAATCTTCCTCCGGTTGAATTAAGAGAGACCACAAGAAAGCATGTTAAAGAGGCTATCGAGAAAATAGAGGGGGTGGCTTCCGCCAATATTACCGGCGGGGAGGAAAAAGAAATCGTGGTGGAAATAGACCAGCCCAGGCTTCAGGCTTCCCAGCTTTCCATAGTAACGGTCGTCGACCACCTGAAAGCCACCAACATAAACTACCCGGCCGGGACCATCAAAGAAAGCGTCTACGAATACCTGATAAGGACCATAGGCGAATTCCAGAACGTGGAAGAAATCCAGGAAACCCCAATTGCCCTGGACGAACAGGAAGAAGAAGAAAAGCCCGGTAAAAAAAAGGAAGAAAAAAATACCAAGCGCCTTATATTCTTAAAGGATATAGCCCAAATAAACGAATCGGTTAAAGAAAAAACCTCCGTCTCCCGCTACAACGGGGAAAGCAGCATCTCTCTGGTCATACGCAAACAATCCGGGGCGAACACCCTGCGCACAGCCGAGCTTATAAAGGACGAGATAAAAGAACTGCTCGAAGAAAAGCTGCCTAAAGGCACGATTATCCGCATAACCTACGACCAGTCTCAATTCATAAAGGAAGCCATAACCAGCTTAAGAGACGCCGCCATACAGGGAGGCATACTTGCTTTTCTGGTACTGCTTTTCTTTTTAAAAGATACCCGCTCCTCAATAGTAATTATTTTTTCCGTGCCTATATCTTTAATGGCAACCTTCTGTCTTATGTATTTTACCAAGATAAACATAAACATGATGTCCTTGGGAGGCCTTGCCCTGGGCGTGGGAATGCTAGTGGACAACTCCGTGGTGGTCATTGAAAACATATTCCGGCACCGCCAGCTCGGCAAAGACCAGAAAGCCGCGTCAGTCAAGGGGGCTACCGAAGTCTTTGCTCCTATTGTAGGCTCGACCTTAACTACGGTAGCTGTATTTGTTCCCTTCGGGTTCGTAGTCGGAATCGCCGGCCAGATTTTCAAACAGCTCTCCTTAACCATAGTCTTTTCCTTAATAGCCTCGATTATCGTGGCCATAACCCTTATTCCGGTATTAATCTCGATGGGCAAAAACATAGGCTCTTCAAAGGCCCTGGAAAAGATTATTCCTGAATTCTCTTTCCACAGAAGCGCCTTTTTTACAAAATCCATATCTTTTTTCCTGGAAAGAAAATTCTTAACCATAGGCTTGGCCTTTATCCTGTTTCTCTTAAGCCTGGCCATATTAAGGACCTCCGAGAAAAGGTTTCTGCCTCAAGTAGACCAGAGGCAGTTTATCATAAAGGTGGATATGGCCCCGGGCACCCGCCTGGAGATAACCGACCAGGTAGTGAAAAAAATAGAAGGCATTATCCTGAATTTACCCGAAGTAAAAGACGTAACCGTAAATATCGGCTCAAGCGAAGAAAAGACTTCGCTGGAAGAAACAGCCCTGAAAATATTGGGGTCTCACCAGGCCCAGATTATGGTAAACCTTCAGAAACGAAACCGAAAAAAAGGATTCAGGAGCTCGACCCAGGAGATAATACAATATATAAAATCCTCATTGCGGCTTGAGGACTTAAGCGAAGCTCAAATAGAATATATTGCCCAGGAAACTTCACTGGGTACGGCCATGGAGCAGAATACGCCGGTTGCCATAGAAATACGGGGCCCGGATTTAGCCAAGCTCACCTCTATTGCCGCGGAAATACAGAAAAAACTGGAAAATATCCCCAGTCTCTACGGCATAAAAAACAGCATGATTTCCCCTTCCCCTGAAACCAAGCTTAAAATATTAAAAGACAGGGCCTCTCTGTACGGCCTGTCAGTAAGGGATATCGCCATCACCGCCCAGGTTGCCTTAAAAGGATATGTTGCCACGAAGTTTAAGGTCAAGACCGAATCCGAAGACATTGATATAAGGGTAAGGTTAAGGCCCGAAGACAGGCAAAACCTGATAACCTTAAGAAGGCTTCTTATCCGCTCTCCTCTGGAGCTTATGGTTCCTTTGTCTGAGGTGGCCTATTTTGTTCACGGCACCGGCCCCACGGAAATAAAAAGAATAGACCAGCAGAAGGCGGTCTTGGTAAACGCCAATATATTCGGAGAAAACCTAAACGAAATCCTTAAGGACGTAAAGCTTGCCATATCCGAAGTTAAAGAAAAAATGGGAGAGGAAAAAGATTACTCAATAGACTTAGGCGGCGAGGAACAACAAATAAAAGAATCCTTCGCAAGCCTGGCTTTTGCCTTAAGCTTCGCTGTATTGCTCGTATATATGATTATGGCCGCTGAATTCGAATCCCTCTGGCAGCCTTTTTTAATAATGTTTACCGTGCCCCTGTCGCTGATAGGAGTAAGCTTAACCCTTTTTATAACCCGTACCGCTTTAAGCGCTGTGGCTTACCTGGGAATAATCGTGCTTGGAGGAATTGTAGTAAATAACGGGATTGTTCTTATAGACCTTATTAACACCCTGCGGGAGGAAGGCAAGCCCTTAAAAGAATCCATAATAAGCGCCTGCCAGATACGCTTAAGGCCAATTCTTATTACTTCCTCAACAACTGTTCTGGGAATGCTTCCTTTAGCCTTAGGCATAGGAGAGGGAGCGGAGCTGCGGGCTCCCCTGGCAATAACCGTTATCGGAGGATTAATCTCAGCCACGTTTTTAACAGTCATAATACTGCCCTGTTTGTATCTGGTTGTGGCCGAGAGAATAAAATTTAAGGCTGTCAAGAAAGAAGAAAAGGAACTTTCTCCGGCCCTGGCAGGTATTAATATAGAAAGCATCCCCGCGCCCTTTGAGGAAAAAGAAATCCTTCCTTTGAAAAAGCAAATCGAAGAAGAAGAAGAAGAAGAAGAAGAAGAAGAAGAAGAAGAAGAAGAATCAAAACCTGATCTTGAAGAAAAACAACCAATTGAACCCCAAGCGTTTACAGAAGATTTAACCCCCCGGCAAAAGGAATTCTTAAAAAAATTAAAAGAAGTAAAAAAGATGTCCCGCAAAGAATACGCCGATACCTTCGGAATATCCGTGCCTACGGCAGCCAGGGATTTAAAAGACTTGCTTGAAAAAGGCCTGGTGGTCGCCAAAGGTCCTTTAGGGCCGGGCCGCTGGTATGAATTAAATGAAAAAACAAATCCCCCGATAGATACGACCTGAAACTTCCAAAAAACCAGTAAGCCATGAGCATAGTTGAATTATCTGTAAAAAGACCCATAACCATACTTATGGTCTTTTTGTTAATTACTGTTTTCGGGGTTATCACCCTGCAAATGCTGCCTATTGAAATGATGCCCAATATAAGCCTCGGCTATATTACCATAAACATAAATATAAGAGGCGGCATACCCGCGGCAAAAGTCGAGAAAAAAGTAAGCCGGCCCGTAGAAGAAGCCGTAAGCAGCGTCTCCCACCTTAAAACTTTGCTTTCGATTTCCAAAGAAGGCAATGCCCGGATTATCCTGGAATTCGAGCCCGGGACCGATATGGATTTTGCCGCCCTGGAGACGCGGGAAAACTTCAGCCGGATAAGAAATAAACTCCCCAAGGAAATAGAAAAACCTATCATAGCCAAATACCAGTATACCGATACCCCCATAATGATCCTGGCGGTAACCAGCCAGCAGCGTACGCCGGAGGAACTTCGGAAAATCGTCGATGACAAAATAAAAGACCGGGTCCAAAGAATCGAAGGAATAGCCCAGGTGGAAGTAGTAGGCGGAAGGGAAAGTAAAATTTTAATAGAAGTGGACCAGAGCCGGCTCCAATCCTATGCCCTTCCTATAGGCAAACTTGTGGACATAATCAACATCAACAACATAAATCTTATGGTGGGCGAAATCAATAAAGTAAGGGACAAATACCTTATAAGGACTATCGGTGAATTCGAATCCCTGGAAGACATAGAAAATCTGGCGGTAGCCGTAACTCAAAAAGGCTCGATTATAAGGATAAAAGACGTGGCTGACGTGAAAGATTCCTACCTTGACCCTGTGGCTTTCGCCAGGGTCAATGCCCAGCCGGCTGTCTCTCTCTATATACAGAAAGAATCCCTGGCAAATACGGTAAATACCTCCCGCTTAATAGATAAAGAACTGAAGTTTCTGACCAGGGTCCTGCCCGAGGACGTTAAAATCGTTCCTACTTTTAACCAGGCCGAATACATTGTAGGCGCGGTCAACCGGGTAAAATTCGCCCTGCTCTACGGAGCTATCTTAGCCTCCCTCATTCTCTTTGTCTTCTTAAGAAACCCCCGAAGCATCCTTATAATTATATCCAGCATACCGCTTTCCCTTATGGTTGCTTTTAGCCTCATGTTTTTCAGCAAAATATCTTTAAATATCATGAGTCTAAGCGGCCTGGCCATCGGGGTGGGGATGCTTGTAGACAGCTCCATTGTGGTCATAGAAAATATTTTTAAGAAACGCGACGCCCTCCAAGGCAGCCTTGACCCCCAGATAATGAAAAGTGTCTCCACCGAGGGAACGAATGAAATGGCTCTGCCGATCTTCGCCTCGACCCTGACTACCTTGTCGGTATTTATACCCCTTATTTTCATAAACCCCGAAACTAAGATGCTTTACAGCGGCGTAGCCAACACTATCTGTTTTTCTCTTATGGCTTCGCTGGTGGTTTCGCTTACCCTTATTCCTATGCTTTGTTCAAGGATCATACAAAGACCCACACCTCCTGAACCTCAACCTCCTGCGTTTGAGGAAAAAATAGAGCTTAAGCCACCGGAAGAAAATGCCCCGGCTCCGGAAAAAAAGCAAACGATAAAGCTGTGGTTTTTTTCTTTATTCGCGAAAATAAGAGACTGGTACGATAAAGCCTTGTATGCCTCGGTAAATATGCGGTACATCCTTTTACTTATCACTCTTTTTATATTTTCGGTAGCGGTCTGGCAGGGACTTAAATTAGACAAGGAGTTTATAGGCGTTGCCGAACAGAATAAATTCACTATCTTTGTGGAAATGCCTACCGGAACCCGATTGGATATTTCCGACGAGATAGTATACAAGGTAGAAAAATTTGCCGCCGGGGTAGAAGAGGTGAAAACAGTCACTACCAAGGTAGAGCCCTGGTCAAGCAAAGTCTATATTGAGCTTTACCCCTTAAATATAAGAAAAATATCCAGCCAAGAGGTAATCGAAAAAATAAGGCCTTATACTGAAACCCTTGAGCCGGCCTTTATTTATTTTGAGGAATCGGAGGAAGTGGGAACCAAGGAAATTCTTATTGAACTTTTTGGCTATGACTATGAAGTCCTTAAAAACCTGGCCATAGCCGCGGCAAGCAGGATGAAAGGAATACCGAAATTTACCGATTTAAAGATAAGAATGAGGGAAGGACGGCCTGAAATGTGGGTAAGCGTAAACAAGCCCCAGGCAGCTCTTCTCGGCCTTACCGCCGGAGATATCTCCCTTACTCTTCACACTCAAATGCGGGGCTTGGTCGCCACCCGCTACCGCGGCATGCGTGAGCCTTTGATCCGGGCAAAAGACAGCTTTCGAAGCAACTACTCCACTTCTTCCCTGGCGGACAACATAATATTCGGGGATGAAGCGAAGGATGTCGAGGAAGTCTCTAAATTTGCTCCCTATACAGGAGACGAAAAAGAAATAGAAAGCATTGTAAGGTTAGAGGAAAAATTCAGGAAAACCTTTGAAGACTTAAAGCGCCTAAGCATTATTACTCCCGAAGGAGACATAGTCTACCTTTCCCAGTTTGCCGACTTTACCTTTGATTTCGGGCCAAGCGAAATCTGGAGAAAAGATAAATCCCGCATGGTCCAAGTAAGTGCCAATACCGGCGGTATGCCTTTGGGCAAGGCCGCCGAATACGTAAAAACCGCTCTAAAAGACATGGAAATGCCTAAAGATTATTTCTGGCAATTCGGCGGGGATTATCACAAAATGATGAGAAACCAAAAGGACATGATCTATATACTGTTAAGCGTGGTCCTTGTATACATGATCCTGGCAAGTCTTTTTGAATCATTCATGCAGCCTTTTATAATACTGACCACTGTTCCCTTAGCGGCAATCGGGGCGATATTCCTGCTCAGGCTAACCGGAAAATCCATAAGCATAGGCGTGCTTATAGGAGCGATGCTTCTGGCGGGAATTGTGGTAAATAACGGAATTATTTTAATCGACAGGATAAATGTCATAAAAAAGAGATCCCGGGGCAGCGATCCCAAAGAAGTAGCAAAAAAAGCCTGCCAGGAACGGACCCGGCCTATATTTATGACTTCTCTTACTACTATCCTGGGGCTTCTTCCTCTGGCTATCGACAGAAGTGAATCAGCAAACCTCTGGTCTCCCCTGGCTATAACTGTTATCGGCGGGCTCTGCGTCTCAACAGCCCTTATGCTCTTTGTAGTTCCCGGCGTATACCTGATACTCTCCGAAGACCTTAATCTTTTCAGGAAAGAATAAAAGATTGGGCCGGCGGTAAAATTATTAAAAAAAGCGGCATAGTTCAATAGATTAGACCAAATGCGGCCCGCGCCAGTATCGGTTATTCTATTGACTTGAGCCTGAACATAGTATATTATAATTTAGCATGGCAAAGAAAAACATCATTATTATCATAGCTATTGCGCTGCTCTGGGGTATTTTTCTAATCTGGGCTTCGCTGGAAACTACAAGGTTTTCTAAGGGAGCAAAGCCCAAGGGCAAACAGATAAGCCAAAAATCCGAATCCAAAAACAAGGACCTTCCCAAAGCCGCTGATTCACCCGATGCTACCCCTATTCTCGTCCGCACCTTTATAGTTAAAAAGGTCGATTTTGACGACATGCTGCCGGTAATGGGGTCTATCAAGGGAGAAAATGAGATTATTCTTAAGTTTGAGATACAGGGCGTTATTAAGAAAATAAACTTTGATGAAGGGGAAATCATCAAACAAGGAGACGTAATCGCTTCCCTTGACCCCAAAGACGCAAGGCTAAAGCTGGCATACGCCAGCAATAAGCTGAAGGCGGCCGATGCTTCCCATAGGGCCTACCAGGAAAAATTAGAATTGCACAAAAGTCTCTTTGAAGCCAAAGCCATTATAAAAACAAAACTTGCCGAAATCGAAGCTGAAACTGAATCGGCAAAGCATCAGGTTGAATCCGCCCGGTCTGAAAAGGAACTGGCTGAAGAAGATCTTAAAAAAACCTTCATGTACGCGCCTATCGACGGCATTATGGGGCCTTTAACCGATGAGGCTGAGGAAGGCGGCTTTGTTACCCCTCAGGACAAAATCGGTTCTCTGTTAAGCATAGATAAAGTATTTGTGGAGGTTGGTATAGTTGAACGCGATATTGATAAAATAAGGCCAGGCCAGCGGGCTAAAGTGGCTGTGGACGCTTATACCGATACTCCTTTTGAGGGCAAAATTGAAAGGGTGTTTCCGGTAGTCGAAGGAAAAAGCAGGACCCTTACCGCAAAAATAAGGGTGGAAAATCCCAAAGGGCAGCTTCTTCCCGGAATGTTCGCCCGGACTGAAATATACCTTAAAGAGCTGAAAGACGCTATGCTGGTTCCCTCAGTCGCCCTTATTCCCATGGGACCGGGCATATACATACTTCCGGTAATACCCCAGGAAACCCTGGACACCGAAACCGGATCGGAAACAGGAAAGGTAATCTTAAAACAGGTCGATGTCGGCTATCTTACCACTGACTTTGCCGAAATTAAAAAAGGTGTGGAAGTCGGGGATTTAGTTATAACCGAAGCTCAGGGTAAGCTTAAAGACAAGGCTTTTGTAAAGATTATCGGAAAAGAAGAAGTACGCTTTTAATATTCTATTTCAATAAATCCTCGTTAATCACCACTTTCGCCTTCTGCCTGGCAACATTAACCAATTCATTAACAGCCTTGTTCTGCTTGTCAACTCTTAAAGCGTTTCGTATATTCTCTTTTACCTGCGATAAAGAGGAAGTGGTGGCTTCTTTTTTATCGTCCAGCTTAACGATATAGAACTTGCCGTCGTCTGACTTAAATATACTGGAGACCTCCCCCTTATCCAAGGCGGATACCGCATCCCAGAACTTCCTGAATTTATTATTAATATCGTAAGTAATATACCCCAAGTCTCCTGCCTTGTCTTTGGATGCAACCACTGAATACTTCTGGGCGAGAGCAGAGAAATCTTCTCCCTGAAGAAGCCTGATATAAAGGTTTCTGGCTTCTGACTCGTCATTTACTACAATCTCTCTTACTTTCACCTGCTCGGGAGTCTTAAAATAATCGGTATTTTGATTATAAAAATTTTCTATCTCCACGTCTGTAACGCTTATGTCTTTTACTGTATTTATAATGAGCTTTTGGGCCATGAGGTTTTGCCTGTAGTTTTCCATCGCCTCTATTACACCTTTTTCCTCTCCTAGCTTGCGGGCCTTAGCCTCTTGGGCCAGAAGAGCAGTTCTTACCAGCTCCCGCAAAACCCTGGCCTTGAATTCGTAACTATTAATATCCAGGTTCTGCTGTTTGGCAAGGGGCTCGAGCGTTTTTAGCCGTTTTTCAAAGTCTTCTAATCCCATTTTCCAATCGTTTACCTGCACAAGTAGAGGCCCGTTAATATCCCTGGCCGCGATACCGGCATCCTCGCTCTTTAAACCAACCTTGTCACAGGCGCAAAAAGACAGACAAGCTAAGCACACAAATATTGAAATGCAAAAAATTCTCATTTCTAAACCTCCCTTGTAAAAAAACCCTGCGTAAACGCTTGATGCCGCAATTCCGAATTTATAATTACTTCTTCTTTTCTTTTTCCTTCCTTTCTCTATCTTCCCGCTTTTCCTCGATATAGATACTTTTCTCAAAAGTTTTAGCGTATTTTTTAAGCTCCGCGCCCACGCTTGAAACCTCACCTATATGCTTAAAATCTCTTTCAGTATTGGTAACAATGCCTATGGATATGGACACCACCGAGAACTTCTCTTCCCTTCCCAGGCGGTCTTTACTTAATATAAAACCTCTTTTTCTGTCTTCCTCGGTATAAAACAAAGGCGCTTTTTCATCGAACTTCTCTATAACCTCCTTGGCAATGCTTACTGATCTTTCCGGGACTGTAACTACCACAAAATCATCCCCTCCTATGTGGCCGACAAAATCCTCCTCTTTTCCTTTGGAATGAAGGGCTTCTATTATTATCCAGGCGGTTTCCTTTATAAGCTCGTCTCCTCTTTCAAAGCCGTAATAATCGTTATAGGCCTTAAACTTGTCCAGGTCCAGGTAAAGTACGGCGAATTTTTTATTATGTATAATCCTGTTCTGGACTTCATTCATTATCGAAACATTGCCCGGCAGCCTGGTCAAGGGATTAGCGTCTAAGTCCCGGGTGGACCGCTTCAGAACCATTCTTACTCTTGCCATAAGCTCATCGGGCTCAAAGGGTTTTACAATGTAATCATCGGCTCCGGCGTCCAGGCCCTCTATCTTGTCATGGACTTCTCCCTTGCCGGTAAGAAGGATGATCGGCAGATGCAGAAATAAAGGGTCCTCTCTTATTTCCTTGCACACCTGAATCCCTGTTTTCTTGGGCATTTTGTAATCCAGAATAACCAATGAAGGGTTTTGCTTCCTTATCAAGACTAAAGCTTCCTCGCCGTCGCAGGCCTCGATAATATCATACAACTCCTCTAGAACGCTCTTTAGTATGTCGCGTATGAAAGGTTCGTCGTCTACGATAAGTATTTTTTCTCTAGGCATATTGGTTTCCTTTTTATTTTAGCGCGGCAGGGTAAATATAAAGTTGGCCCCCTCGCCCAATGCGCTCTCTGCCCAGATATCTCCCTTGTGGGCTTTTACTATGTTTTTAGCCAGGGACAGTCCCAGGCCCGTTCCCTTGAGCTCCTTGTTTACAGGATTATCTACTTTGTAAAACTCCCTGAAAACATTTCCTAAATCTTCCTGAGAAATGCCTATGCCTTCATCCTTGACGCTTACCTTAACGTAGTCTTTTTCCTCCCCCACAGCGATTGTTATGGCCTTATCTTGAGGCGTAAATTTCACGGCGTTATTCAAAAGATTAATAAGGACTCTTTCGATAAGCTTCTTATCGGCGTCAATAGCCAGGCTTTCGGGACACTCGAGCTTAAGATGGATGTTTTTTTCCTGCATCTGAGGAAAAAGTAAATCTCCGACTCTTTTTGCAAGCTCAACAATATCTACTTTCTGTATATCTATCTTCATCCTGCCCGATTCTATCCGGGCGATATCTAAAAGGTCGTTAATCATGCTTACCAGGCTGTCCGATTGCTGGTTTATTCTCTCCAGGCGCACCTTTATATCGGAAGGAAGCTTACCGAACTTCTCCTGGACCAAAAGCGAGGCGTATCCCTTTATTGAAGTAAGAGGCGTGCGCAATTCATGGGAGACGGCCGAGACAAACTGGCTTTTTAATTGATTTATCTTGCTTATCTCTTCTAAAGCCCTCTGCAAATCCCGGGTTCTTTCATTTATCTTCACCTCCAGTTCCTGCTGGGAATTATAGAGCTGCTCGAAAAGGGCGATATTCTCAATAGCTTGCGAGATTTGAGTAGAGAGAATTTCTATAGTTTCTCTTACCCCTTTAAATATCTCCTCTTCCGAAAAGCTCCCCAAAATCACCACCCCCAATACGCCTTCCTTGGTCTGGATAACGCTTACGATGAAAGACTTCAGTTTTATCTCTTCTTTAAGATGCTTGCGCACCTGCTCAAAAGAAGAAGATAAATTATTGGGGTAAAGTATTCGCTCCTTAATTAATAAATCAAGAAAGTCTTTCTGCTTCATCAGCCCCAAAAGAACATTAAGGCTTTCTTTGTTGTCAAGGCCTATACTCGTTTTTGCAACCAGCGAGCCTTTTTCTTTAAGGACAACCAGACACAGCTCAAAGCCGAGCTCGCTTATTATCTCTGGTCTTATATGGGAAAAAATCTTCTCCTCTTCCAGGGAACTGCTTAAATCCTGGGAAAGCCTCTGAAGCGCCAAGAGACTTGTAATCTTTCTGTCCAATTCCTCCTGGGTCTGGCTTAACTCCAGGTCTGTCTTTACTATCAGGCGGGCCTGCTCATCCATCTCTTCTAAATTATCCTCTAACTTTCTTATTTTATCCTCGCGTTCTTTTATCTCGTCTATTTTCTTTAAATAAAGGAAGGTTAGGATTGCCACCACCAAAAGAGAGCTTATTCCCATAAACAATGAAATATCCGTAAAAAAAACCGTTCGTAAAAAATCCATTACTTCTGCCCCGCCGTTATGAAAGAAAAGCTATTCTCTAATATAAAATGGCCCAGCCCTATTCTGGAAGAATGCAAAGTGCCCATGCCGTAAAAAGAAACCCCTCCTACCAGACCGACTTCACCTACAGCCTCTTTAAGAGCCTCTATCTGCCTGTAATAAAAAGCCCCCAGCAGCCTGTAGCGGTAAAAAGAATCAAAGAAAAAACATATCCTTGGCTTTCTGATTTTATCCTTGCAATCCTTGGCGGCGTTGCTTAAAGCATTTATCAAGGAATGCCGTACCGGTATCATAAGCTTTATCTCATCCGATAAAACATCTTTTAAAAAAGAAATCGACCCGTCGGAATTAAAAGCCCTGGGTATGCCTATAATATACCCCGAAAAATCTTTGGCTTTAAACCCCAGGGGGTAGCGACTGATTACTTTTTTAAAATAATTATTCGAGTGGATTATTTTTTCTCCGAAATAATCCCTGTAGAAATCTACTGCCGGCTTATTATCTATTTCTTTAATTAAATTCCTGCTGAAAGAAGTAACCCTGCCGCCTTTTCCTAGAGGGCTGAAGCCCGAGCCTGTCTCAAGGAAAATATCCGGATTATCAAAAAAAAGAATCCCCACCGCCCCGGAAGTAATGATATTCTCGTTATGTAAGAGCAACAGAGGATGGGTGGATTCCTCTTCACAGGAAAAAATCCCTGAAAAGGGAAAATTCCTGCCCAGGCCCCTTTCAATGCCCTTTAGAAAATTCGATACCGAAGAGAATTTGAATCTGGCGAAGCTTAAGAAAAAGCTCCTCCTTTTGTGCTGAGCCTGGCGCAGAATCCTCCAGATAAATCTCTCCGACGCCTCGGCCATGTCTTTCTCTTCGGAAAAAATTCCGGCGGAGAATTCTATGCCGGAAAACCCTATTATTATCAACCCCCGTTTAAAAAAAGCGTGTTCGGCTACCAAGAACGGCAAAGAACAACCTATAACTGTGCGGGGGTTTAAGACGCGCTTTATGCTGTAAGGGATCTTCCTTGCCTCTTCTAGGGGCAAATTAAAAAATACAATGCACAAATCTATCTTGGGAAAGGCTGATTTTGACCGCAGCTGGACGCTTGCTTCTCTTACCGCCTCCTCAGCGCTGTAATGCCTGCTAAATCCAAACGCTATGTCTATATTGCTCATCAAGCTTTTAAGGGTTGCCCGTTTTTTAAGGCATCCCGTTGTGTCCGTGCCGCCGCTTAAACCATAAGGTTAGATATATTTTATAACAATAATCGGGCAAGGTTAAGAGAAAAAATCTTGTTTGTGTTAAACAATCTCCAAGTCCACTACTCTGTCTAAATTGAAGCTGCGTTCCTCTTCTCTTAAAAAACATCTGGCCACAAGCGATATTTTATATCCCGCGTTTTCTATACGCAAAGGCAGGACTTCCCTTTCGGTAAGCTCGTTCTTGTAGAGAGAATAGTATCTGATCCTAAGCTTTGTTCCTTCGGCCAGGGCCTCCTGAATAAGGGATATCTTGGAATTATTTATCTTAAAAGACAAGCCTTTGTTGGCTCCGAAAACAGTGTAGATATTCTCCAGGGTCAAAATTCCTTTTTCCTCCAAATAAGGAACCATCTTTACGAATACATCTGCCGCAACCTGGGAATCCTGCTTGGCCCTGTGGGAAGTGTCCTGGGGTATATTAAAAAACCTGGCTACGCTTGAAAGGTTAAAACGGGCAAGGTCTTTCAGCAGCGTCCTGCAAATTATAAGAATATCAACCGGGGGGTTGACAAGAGGCTCTCTATTTGCGGACTTAAGCTGGGGGTTAAGAAAACTTAAGTCGAATCCTATGTTGTAAGCAAAAATAGGTAAGTCTTCGATGAATTCCAAGAAGCCGTCGATAATCTCTTCGAAACTGGGGCAGGCGGCTACATCGCCCTGGACAATCCCATGAATAGCGCTTGCCTGCTGCGGTATGTCTCTCTGGGGGTTTACCAGGCTATTAAAGGAAGATGTTATTTTTAAGTCTTTTACTTTTACTGCCCCTATTTCGCAAATCTTATCGCCCTGCTCGGGATTAAGCCCGGTTGTCTCAACATCAAAAACTACGAATTCCGCTGATTTTATAAGCATATTCCGCTACTTATGCAACATTTTTGTTTCAAACTAAAGTGTTGCAATTGGAGGGTTTTAGCCGGTTTTCGCCCCGGGTGCTAGCCGATTATAGCGCCGGCGGGGACTTGCTTTTCCGGCTGAAGAAGCACCGGGCCTTTGTCCGAATTTGCCGCCAGAAGCATCCCTTGAGACTCGACTCCCCGCAAGGCTTTGGGCTCTAAATTCTCTAAAACCACTATCTGCTTACCTGCAAGCTCATCCAGAGAATAAGAAACCTTGATCCCGGCTACAAGCTGGACTTCCTTATCCCCCAAATCAACCTTTAAAACATAGAGTTTATCAGCATTAGGGTGAAGCTCGGCTTGCTTAATCGTTCCGACCTTAAGAACCATCTTGGAAAAATCCTCAAAAGAAATACTCATAAATCCTCCTGTGCTATTAAGAACCTGCGACCTTCAAATAAACCCCGGAAAACGTAAGCACAGACACAATAATTTTATATCGCTATTCTATTCTCTGTACTCTGTTATCTGTAATCTACGAAATATAAATCTTATCCTAAAGAAATTGTCTTGTCAAGGAAGGTAAATATAGCGGATTTATGAAAGGTAAGTTAAAATAAACCCTCTCCTGTTAAAGAGAGGGTTTATTTTATATAGTCTACTTTTTGTTTAAAAGCCTTAGGTCATCAAAAAAAGGTTCTTGACCGCCTCCTCCATTGTTTCCTGGACCACCAGCTGAATATATAGCTCCAGGCGGAAGTTGTCGGTCCGGAACTATAGAGGGGTCAAAGTTAGTACCCCAAGCCTGGTTAGTCCAGCATCCGCCGTTTGCAGCTATGTGGAGAGGGTCACTGCCGGGCACATACCAGTGATTAATAATGTGCGTCCAAGAAGCGTCTCCCCAGTTGGGTGAGTACATTATACCATCCATATGCAGCCATATTGTGGTGGGATTGCCATTTTCATCGTAGCCGCCATAACGCAGATCTGTCTTGGTCATATCGAAGTGAAAATCAAACTCTCCTCTGGGCCTTTGGTAATCATCAATATAATCAAGCCAGACGTTACCCAATGCTCCGCCGGTTACATTTCCACCGCTAAAGGTTACCCAGTGGCCCCAGGAAGGATTTTGAGAGAATTCCGACCACTGCATGTTAAAATTGTAGGTGGTCGTGCCGCTATCTACCACTATCGTTCTTCCATCTCTTTCAAGCCTAACTTCTTCCCGCTTATACCAGGTATATTCCAAAGTAGCCATATCCTTTACACCCTGAGGCTCATCAGAGCTATAGCGGTAAGTCCAGCCTTCTTTTCTTAGGTAAACAGGTACCCGCTTACCATCGACCATTTGCGTCCGGCCGCTTATCCCGCCTTCAGCAACCAAAAGCATTTCCGGCTCCCGGCAATCAGGCGTACGTAACATCAGTTGATACTCCTGATAGAAACCAGATATGACCGAACCTCTCTGTTGAGTAAACTCTACATTGCGCTTATGCAGGGTGCGGCTCCCATCATCATTTACCTTGTAGGTTTCGGATACACCCAAGCTTATACGGTAGTCTTCTTGCATCTTATTGCCTCTGGTGCTGTAGTAAATCAAGGTATACTTGGTGTTTACAATATAGCCCTCGCCTATTTCTGTTTCATACTGTCCGGTGTCAGGGTCGAATGCATAATACTTGTATTCTCCCCACTCGGTAGAGGTCTCAATCTGAACAGTAATCATCCTGCCGCCGGGAAGAATGATATTGAAACTGCGCGTTGTCCTTTCTATGGTCAGCTCACCATCATTAAGCTTATTTTTTAAGTCCTCGGCTATATCCGTAAGCCCATTCGCAAAAAACAAGTAAACCAACCGCTCTTTACTTTCTTTGCAGAATTCGTAAAGAGAAATCCCCAAATCATCAGCAAACCCTTGAGCTTCCTCCTTGCTTAACCCCCAGAGAGCAAGCTTTATTTCGATGAAAGCTTCGGGAGTTAACATATTCTCAAAAAGTTTGGAGGCTTCATCAACGGTTTTGGTTTCTACCCCCGGTCCTTTTTCTATATCATCTATAGGACGCTCAACCCCTGTGGGTTCGTCAGGAAGAGGTATCCATTCTCTGGCCATAGCAAGAGATCCGGCTGTATTGAAAATAAGCAAACTAATAGCTACTAACCCGATTGTCTTAAGAAACTTTAACCTCGGCATAACACACCCTCCTCTCGGTATAAAAAGACCCTGGAAGGTCCCCCTGCTTTAAGATAGCTCCCAATTTATATATAAATCCCCGTGGCTCAAGGGAAAAATAGCCTGCTAAAAAAGTTTTTTAGGCCAAAACAAAGCGAATCAGCGTAAAAACTTCGTGATTATTATTATAGAAATACTAAATAAACTTTATTTCTTAAGAAGCCTCCTAAACTAAAAAAGGGGCTGCTCTTCTATGTAATCAATAGAAGAAACACCCCCTCTCTGTATCTGTCCAAATTTTCTGTAATTTCCCGTGGCTTAAGGGAAAGTTTGTATTCAAGGATAACATACGCTTAATCAAAAAACAATCCGGTAAAGACCTTTTTTTGAAAGCGCTTTCTTAGATCATTATCCTTTTGAATATAAAAGCCGGTTAAAGCGAAAAAGTAATGCCGGGTTGCCTAAAAGGCAACCCGGCGGCCCATCTAAAAGCCCGCTCCGCTTAAGCAAAGTAAGCCTTTTTTGGGCCCGTGGCTTTCCTTACCCAAAAAATAAATCAGAGTAAGGCATTTTTTTCACAATAAGCATGTGAACCTTTATAAAAAGAGCGCAAAGAAACTCCTAGCGTCTTTTAATTATTTTCCCGTATATATTTAATTATCCCGTGGTTTTGGAAAAGTCGGAAGATTATCATAACATTCGGAAATATATTATTGCAACTAAAGGAACTGACTTTTGTTTTACTAAAAAGGCTAAAAATAGCTGTTTATAATGACTATATAGATATTGACGGATGAAAAACAAAAAGTATAATAGGGTAATGAAAAAACTCTCGGTCTTACTAGCCTTTTTTCTTGTAATTACTGCCGGCTTAGCCTACAGCCAAAACATTAAAGTAATCACCCTCAAAGACTACATAATAAACCCGGTTTCCGAGGAATATATAAAAGAAAACATCACTAAGGCAGAAGAAGAAAATTCTTCAGCACTTATTATCCGCTTGAATACTCCCGGAGGGCTTCTTAAATCAACCCAGAATATTGTAAAAGATATCCTTAACGCCAGAATACCGGTAATCGTCTACATCTGGCCTAAGGGCGCAAGGGCAGCTTCTGCCGGAACCTTTATCGGCTATGCCTCGTCAATCCTGGCAATGGCACCCTCAACCCATATAGGAGCGGCTCACCCGGTATTAGGAGGCGGTTCCTGGGGTAAAGTCTCCAAAGAGATGCAGGACAAAATAATGAACGATACCTTAGCCTGGGCCGAGAATATTGCCGAAGAAAAACACAGGCCCCTGGACTTCCTAAAAGAGGCGATAGAAGAAAGCACCTCTGTAACCGAGAAAGAAGCCTTAAAAAGAAAAGTGATTGATTTAGTAGCCCAGGATTTAGACGACCTCCTGCGTAAAATAGAAAATAAAAAAATAATTATCGCCGATAAAGAAATTATCTTCAGTTCAAAAAATTCTCAGCTTGAGCTCACAGAGCTGTCCGGCCGGCAAAAATTCTTAAACGCCTTGCTCGACCCCAATATAGCATATCTACTTTTCACCTTGGGGTTCCTAGGTCTTATTTTTGAAGTAACCCACCCCGGGTTCGGCTTTCCGGGGATTGCCGGAGTAATCTGCATAATACTTGCTTTATACGCCTTCTCGGTTCTTCCGGTAAATTATGCCGGATTAGCCTTAATAATCCTGGCGGTAATATTTTTTATTGTCGAAGCTTTTACGCCTACTTTCGGGCTGTTTACCCTGGCAGGCCTGGCCTGCTTTATCTTAGGCTCGGTAATGCTGTTCCGGGGGCCTGAAACTTTCCGGGTATCAGTAAAAGTAATACTTCCCCTGGCGGTTAGCATATCTTTATGGAGCGTATTTATCCTGGGCAAGGTCTTACAGGTACGCCTTAAAAAGCCTCAAACCGGAAAAGAAGCTCTTTTGGGCGAAACAGGCTTAGCCTTAAGCGATATACACAAGGAAGGTAAAGTTTCTATTCACGGCGAATTATGGGATGCCAAAAGCAAGGAAGAGATAAGCCAGGGAGAGGAGGTAGAAATAATAGATATTAAGGGCTTGGTTTTAGAGGTTAAAAAGAAAGGAGTATAAAATATGTTAAGAACAATTCTTATTTTAGGGTTTTTTTACGTAATAAGCTGCATTAAGATCATAAAAGAATACGAAAGAGCGGTAATATTTAGACTGGGACGGGTATTAAGCCAGGCCAAGGGACCGGGGGTATTCTTTGTCTTATGGCCCATTGATAAAATGATGAAGGTTTCTTTGCGCACAGTAACCCTGGACGTTCCTCCCCAGGATATCATTACTAAAGATAATGTTTCGGTAAAAGTAAATGCTGTTATCTATTACAGGATTATGGATCCGGTCAAATCAATCATTGAAGTGGAAGACTACGACTTCGCAACCAGCCAGATTTCCCAGACAACCCTTAGAAGCGTAGTAGGTCAGGTGGATTTAGACGAGCTTTTGTCTAACCGGGAGAAGATAAACGCTTCACTGCAGTCGATAATCGATAAACAGACCGACCCCTGGGGCATAAAAGTATCAGTGGTTGAAATAAAGCACGTTGATTTACCCCAGGAAATGCAGAGAGCCATGGCCCGCCAGGCTGAGGCAGAAAGAGAAAGAAGAGCAAAGATTATTGCTGCAGAAGGTGAATTCCAGGCCGCTGATAAACTGACCCAGGCCGCTAAAGTGGTGGAAGAACATCCCATAGCTCTTCAGATGAGATACCTGCAAACCTTGATTGAGATGTCCTCTGAGCGCTCATCAACCATAGTATTTCCTATTCCCTTGGATATATTAAACGTTTTTAAGAAGGAAAAATAGGGCGAGAAGGCTTGCGGCCTAATTTTGCTTTTCTTAAAAGATTAATGCTGCTCGCGGCGGGAAGGTTCTATTTTCCAACTCCGGCCGGATACGATAAGAGCGAAAGCAAGAGTATAGATTAACCAGTCTTTGCCGATAATAACCAGGGATAAAACCGGGTAGCCCTCGTAAGGTAAGCTAAATTCTTTAATCAGGGAATTAACAAGCAGGACCACCAGGACAAGAGGAATGATTACTCTTACCTGAAAATCCCAGGCTTTGGGCACGCTTACCAGAGAAGTATGTCTTATATGCTCTCTGAGCTTTTTTGCCTTATACATCCAGCCTACGATAAGACACTCAAAAATAGCCGCTATAACCAGGCCGTACTGGGTAAGAAAATGGTCTACTATATCCAGCCAGAAAAGTCCGCTCTGGGCGGTAAAGATAATGCTGCCTAAAAATCCGGTGACGCAAAGTATGGAAACAATAATCTTTCTGGGATAATGAAACTTATCCACAATCCCCGAAGTAAAAGCTTCCAGTATGGATATTGACGAAGAAAGCCCGGCAATAACTAAGCTTCCGAAGAAAAGCATACCGAAAATCTGGGAAAAAGCCGGAAGCAGGCTTATGGCTTTAGGAAAAGCTACAAAAGCAAGGCCTATTGACTGGGAAACAACCTTGCTTACCGGCTGAGAAGTCGCCTGGGCCATATATCCTAGAACCGCAAATACCCCAAAACCCGCGAAGACAGAGAAAAAACAATTGGTAAAGCTTATGGCGATAGAATCTTTGACAATCTCGGTCTTGCGGGGTAAATAGGAGGCATAAGCAATCATGATCCCGAAGCCTAAGCTTAAAGTAAAAAATATCTGGGAAAAGGCATCAATCCAGACGCCCATATCTTTTAGTTTACTAAAGTCCGGCTTTATATAAACCAATACTCCCTGCCCGGCTCCGGGAAGCCTTAGGCTCCATAAGGAAAGCAGAGCCACCAGGCCGAATAAAACCGGCATAAATATCTTATTAGCCCGCTCAAGGCCCTTCTCTACTCCGGAGAAGACAATAAACCAGTTAAGAAACCAAACCGCGGCCAAGGAGAAAAGAATAGGACTTCTTATATCGCCAACCTGGAAAGGAGAAGAACCGACCATTAAGAATTTCTTGAAGAAAAAAGTATCGGGGTCTAGGCCCCAGGAAAGATTAAAAGAGTAGAAAAAGAAATTAAGGCACCAGGCGATTACTACGGAATAGTAAAGAACTATCCCGAACATGACGAATATTATCTGCCACCAGCCCAGCCACTCCCAGTGTTTATTAACCGTGGCATAGGAAGCCGGGGCTGAGCCTCTCATCTTGTGGCCTAAGCCTATCTCTAAAATCATAAGA
The DNA here is from genome assembly GCA_016932855.1 of Candidatus Omnitrophota bacterium. Classification (GTDB taxonomy): domain Bacteria; phylum Omnitrophota; class Gorgyraeia; order Duberdicusellales; family Duberdicusellaceae; genus JAFGCB01. The sequence goes on from JAFGCB010000003.1 coordinate 22,693, forward strand.
GGAATTCCTACCACAAGAAGAGCCGTAAAATAAGGGATAAGAAAAGCTCCTCCCCCATTTTTATAGCAAAGATAGGGGAAGCGCCAGATATTTCCTAAACCGATAGCTGAACCAATCGCAGCTAATAAAAAGCCTACGCGACTTTTCCACTGCGGTCTATGATGAACAAGCTGACCGGACATAAACCAACACCCAAAATTAAGGGTTTAAAAATTAAAAAGCAGGGTATTACAGATTAAATATGCTTGTCCGCTATATCTGCGGCTATAGGCAGCCTTACTGTCTTTCCCTGGAAAGACTGGATCATAAGCACCAGCCAAAGCACAAAGCTTAGAATCCCTACTATAGGAATTAATACCCACCCTATAATAGGAATGAACCCTAAGACGAAAACTATGACGTTAAGTCCGCCGAAAGTGATAATCGACTGCATGGCATTGAATCGCACGGTCTTATTGTCTTTCTCAATAAGAAAGAAGATAAGCCCGGTTACCCAGCCGGCCAAATAACACAATAAGCAAGCTACGTTTTCCTGCAATCCGGTTGAAGTCTTCTCCATAAGAAACCTCCTCTCTAACTAGATCGTATTTATAACTTTCCCTAAAAATAATACCTCATTACCCTTTCCAAGTCCAGTAATTTTTAAGTTCCGTAAAGTAAACGTTTCCTGGATTTGCTCCGTCTTATCTTAAAAAAAGGCTTAATTTATGCTATACTTATCTGAGACCGTATCTTTAAACCACAGCCTCACTGCAATAGTTAATCCTACCACAGGAAAAGGGGGTAACTTATGAAATACCTCCTAATCTTAAATAAAAAAACAGTAAGATGCATAATAGCGGCCTTGGCGCCGGCAGCCGTCTTCTTCTCAATGATGAACCTGGCCACCCGGGTCAATGCTACTGAATTATATTATCGGCCTTCCCGGCGCATGGCTGAAATGAGAGAAGACCAAACCATATATCCTATAGAACTGCTGTTGATTATGAACAGTCAAGCTGTGCCCTTGGCAGATAATTTCGATTTGGAGAAAGTCCTGTCCAACCAAGCGTTTAATCCCCTGATTGCCCAATACAGTAAGCCGATAATCTCTAAAATAGTAACGGCCTGCCTTGAGGAAAATCTTGATATAGACGCGCTTGTCTCTTTTTTGAATAATTTACCCGAGGGGAGCACAAGGGCAACCTGCAAAAAACTCCCCCAAGCTCTACAAGCCCTATCTGATACGGGAATGAATAAAGATGATATATTTCCTTTCCTTGAGACAACTTTTGACTCTTTTACGCAAAGCTCTCTGGCCCTGGAAGAAATGATGGCAATGACGCAGGTTATCCAGGAACAAAACCTTCTTCAAGAAGATTCTTTAAGCCTTTTAAAACTCCTTGGGGATGAAAGCCCTTTTATTCGCGCAAGCGCGCTCATGGTTTTAGGCCTTCGAAAAGATAATCCCGAAGAACTCATGACCGTTTCGCTTGGATTATTGAATGAAAATCACCGCCTGGGTCGGGCAGTTGCTACCTGGAACTTGCTTAAAATGGAAGGGCCTTTTAGTTTAGAAATACTTGCTTTCTACGCAAACACCCTCAGCGAACTAAAGGGCTGCCTTACGCAAGCATTGCCCAACTCACCGGAAAACATAGTCAAAAGAGTAAAGATGGTTACTTTCCTCTTAAGGCTTGAGCCGATAATCAAGCACATAGACCCCGACCAGCCTCTTTTTGTTCAGGAAACCTACGCAAAACTTGATGAAAAATACAATTACAGAGTCAAACAAATTTTAGGCTGGATTAACTCTGAGGAGGAACTGCCGGTTGTAGATTGGGTTATTAGCGCGGCGACAAGCGCAACCCGGAGAGCTCAAGAGCTGGGCTATAACATTACTATAACCCCCTACTTTCTTTATGCAGCAGCAATTGCCGAGGGTTTCGGCGACTGGATGGATAATGAATATTACGGCCATGAAAACAAAAATGAGCTTAAAGGAAATTTAGCTGATATGATAGGCCTGCATCACTGGAGCCAGGGGATAAAAGAAGAGCTTGAAGAACTTAAAAGTCTCGGTTTTATAGATAGGGATATGCAAATAGACAGCCCTGCTACGGGCCAAGAGGCGCTTGAGGTAATGGCGGCTCTTTTATTCTTAAGAGGCCGACTATTTCTTAACGAAGCAAGGGGGCGACAAATGGACTCTACTGAAATAAATTTCTTTACCTATGCTTATTACAACGTCCCCGAAACTGCAAGAAGTCTCTTTAAAAAAAGATATGCTTCTAGGTTTGAAGAATTGATTCGTTGGGATGGCGCTGAAACAATTAATTCAGTAAGATGTAACGCCATAAGGACAATTTCCCAGGAAGAATCTCTTCTAAAACTGGGCGTATTTGCACCCTGAAAATAACTTAATATATCCTAAATCTCCACTCCGAAAACCTTTCTTATAATAAGACCGATAAAGAAATTGACGGCAGCTATACTTAAGCTTATTCCGGCCATCTCCAGAAATCTCTTCTTAAAAGACAAATCTTTAGCCACGGAAATATAGAAAGTAAACAAAAGCACGATTAAAAGGGCGTTAAAAATCACAAAGCCCAGGCACAAAAAGATATTACTGAATATTAGATACGGTGCTATTAAGAAAAGGACGGTTAAAATATAAGCGAAGCCGGTATAAATACTTGCTTTTAAAGGGTTCTTGTCGGTTTCTTCCTGTTTTGTGGAAAGATACTCGGAAGCAGCCATGGACATTGAAGCTGCAATCCCGGTAATAAGCCCTACGATAGCCACAAGCCGGGTATTCTGTAAAGCCAGAGTAAATCCGACCAAAGCGCCGGTAAGCTCCACCAAAGCATCATTAAGCCCTAAGACCATTGAGCTGACATATTTAAGCCTTTCTTCATCTAAAAGGCCAAGAAGGCTTTGCTCGTGGCGTTCCTCATCCTCTATTACCTTATTTACTCCTGAATCGACCTGGCTTAAGGCGGCATAGTGATCCTGGGCCATATCCTCAGCCTTCTCCATAAGCTTTACCCCGAAGGTAAGGCCAAAAATCCGTGATACAAAAACATAAAAGAATACCTTAAGCCTATCGGGTAACACCTCTTGCCCGGTAAACCTTTTCCAAAACTCATAATGGCTGAGCTCATCCTGGGAAATCTTGACTAGAACTTCCTGGTTCTTCTTATCCTTAACCAGGCCTGCTAGCTTTTTATAGATAAGGTTTTCTGTAATCTCGTTTTTTTGAGCCTTAGATATAGCCTTTTTTATTTTTTCGTCTATGTTCATACTTACCTTCTTTTTATATGAGCGGGCGTCAAATCAACGATATTTTCTACCTCTATCTCAATAAGGTACTGAACAGGCGGAAGCTCTGCTTCGGGGTGATGAGAATTCTTTTTTTCTTCCTGGATGTTTTTAATAAGCCTTTGGGAAATCCTTTTAACAACCCTTTCCTCCCATTCTCTTATAATATCTTGGCCAAGACGCTCTTTTTCCACAATACGGGCCCTGCCTTTAAGAGTGTAGCCTGTAAAATGCTTTTCATCTACCGCGGTAATGCTTACGACCGGGTTGTTTTTAAGATTATTAAAAGTACCGCCTCGGTAAAGGTCAATGACATAAATTTTGCCCTCTTTCTCAATTCCTGCTATGCCTTTGGCCGAGCAGTGAATAAAGCCTTGCGAGTCAATTGTAGAAACTATGACAAAGCCCTGTTTGTTAAAAAAATTAATTATGTCGTTGGACAGTTCTTTCATATTTAACCGCGGGTCGAACAATCCCCTCCCGAGCAGCTGCTGCAGGAAGAGCCTTTTTCCGTGCCGGAAATATCGAAACTGGAAAATACTTTATTAAGGTTTTTACTGCCGCAACCAGGGCACTTAAGATCTTCTTTAACCCGGCTTACCCCAACCAGGAATTCACAAAAACTTAAACACTTATTGCAGCGATAAGCGTATAAAGGCATCAGGAAGATATTACCGAGTCGATACCGGATTTATCAAAGCCGGTTACGACCTTATCTCCGGATACAATAACCGGAACCCCCATCTGGCCGGAGATTTTAATCATTTCCTCTAAAGCATCATGGTCTGCTGAGACATCAATATCTCTAAAAGATATCCCTTTAGAGGAAAGATACTCTTTTGCCATCTTGCAATAAGGACAAGTCGGCATGGAATAAATTTTTATATCCATGTTAACCTCTCCTGCCGAGAGACTGCTTTAATGAACTAAGCTGGGTAAAATGGGACTTTTCTTCATTAATAACTCTGTCTAAAATTTCCTGCTTGGCAGTTATCACATAATCCTTCAAAGCGGTATAAACAAGTATTGATTCTTTCTCTATGGATATAGCAAAATCTAAAGCCTCTATATCGGACCTAAATCCCTGGTTAATTTTTTTCTCTACCAAACCCTGGGTGAAGACATAGCTTGCAGCTATTGCCTTTAGATAAGCCTGATATTCCCCGGGGCTGAACTCATAGACTATATAATCCGTGATATTATCGAGCATGCGGCTGAAGACTTTGCGGTGTTCCTCCTCCTGGCCGGCTAAGTATTTCCATAAATCCTTAAGCTTGCGGTCTTTTGCCTTAGCCTCCAGAGCCTGATAAAGCTTTTCTCCGTTTTCTTCAACCTTAATAGCTATTTTTAAAATTTCCTGGGGACTTATTTGTTCTGCCATGGTTTATCTCCTCAATGAGGACATAACTTATGGAGTCCGCTAAAATGACATAAGTTATATGTCCGAATTGACCCCGCACCTTTGTTTTATTCATAATGAATAACCAAAGGTGCGGGGTAAGTGATCTTTAGTCCCGGCAAAGCCGGGGCGAGAGATGTTATTTAGACTTACCTCGGCCTAAGCCTTCGGTAAGTCATATTCTCATTCTATCTTTTATCTTCAAAACTGGCTCTTTTAATTGGCCAAGCTCATTTTCATCGGGAATATATTGAAAATACTGACCTTCGCTTATTAACTCTATGCCTGCTTCCTTCAAAGAATCCTCCAGTTCCTTAAAGCCGATTTTTGACCAGCCGTAAGAGCCGAAAGTAAAACCAATCTTGTTTTTCGGCTTAAGCCCTTTTAAATAGGTAAGAAACCCTCCTACTGACGGGAAGATTTTATTGTTAAGAATAGGGCTGCCGGCAATAAAACAAGAGGCATTCATAACCTCAGTTATAATGTCTGAAATATCGTTGGTTTTTAGACTTGAAAGCTTAGCTGAAATTCCTTGCTCTTGCATTAATTCATAAATCTTTTGGGCTGCTTTTTCCGTAGAATGCCACATAGTATCATAAACAATCACGGCATTATTTTCCGAGCGGTAATTGGCCCACTTTTCATAAAGGGATACAATCTTAGCTATATCCCGGGGCCTGCGCCAGATAAACCCATGAGAAGGACAGATCATTTCTATCTTCAATGTCTTTAATGCTTCTAAGGCTTTTAATACCTGCGCGCCGTAAGGCATGACAATATTGGCATAGTATTTTGCCGCTTCTTTAAAAACAATATCAAGCCCTGCCTCGTCGGCAAATCTTTTTTCGCTGGCGTAATGCTGGCCGAAGGCGTCATTAGGAAAAAGTATCTTCTCGGCGGCCGAATAGGTAGCCATGGAATCCGGCCAGTGAACCATAGGGGTTAAAAAGAAACTAAGCGCTCTTTTTCCTATATTTAAGGTATCTTTTGTATTTACTACTTTAAACTTCCAATCCTTCTTAAAATGCCTCTTAAGACCTTCCGCTCCTTTGGGAGAACATACAACTTCGGCCTTCGGCGCATGCTCAAGCAGCTTGCCTATCGAGCCGGAATGATCCATCTCGGTATGATTGGAAATAATATATCTTATTTTTGAAGGGTCTACCAACTGCCTGATTCTTGAAAACATCTCATCATATCCGTAGTGCTTTACCGTATCAATAAGAGTGGGGCTATCGTCTAAAATAAGATAGGCATTATAGGTAGAGCCCGAAGGCGTGGAATAGCCGTGGAAATTCCTTAAATCCCAATCAATATAACCTGTCCAGTAAATATCGTCGCTAATCTTAAACATCGCAGACCCTTTAAACAGGCTAGTCCTCTAAGGGCTCAAACTGACTCTTGTCTACCCCGCACTCCGGACAAACCCAATCGCCGGGCAAGTCCTCAAATGATATATCGTTATTTTCCCTAGGATCATAAACATAACCGCAGACAACGCACCTGTATTTAGTCATGGCTACCCACCTTTCTTTTAGCGGGATGATTGCGGGTTTCGGGCATCGCGCCTGCCCTGAGTATAGTCGAAGGGTATCGGGTATCGTAATTATTATTCCTCATCCCCTGTCTAAAAATCTGTGACCTTCTCTGTATTCAAAAACAAATTCTATCATAACCCCCATATTTGTAAAGCCGACAAATCCTCTATTTTTCTAGCTATTTTCGTTATTTTTAATAAAATCAAGGATCAAATCTTTTAAAATGTCACGGGTCTTTCTAAAAGCAAAAATAATGTCTTCTTGGGGGCCCTGAATCCGGCCGGGGTCTTCTATAGGCCAGTGAATTCTTTTGTAGTTACCCAAAAACGCGGGACAAGACTTGGCGGCTAAATCACAAACAGTAATTACGTAATCGAAGTTTTCCTTAGCAACCTCGGAAATACTTTTTGAATACTGGCCATGCATCTTAATGCCGGCTTCGCTTAGCACCTTTTCTACATTAGGGTTTATCCCGCTGGGAAAACTCCCCGCGCTTCTTACTTCAAACCCATCGCAAGCAAAATGCTTAAGTGTGGCCTCGGCTAATTGACTCCTAACGGAATTGTAAGTGCACAAAAATAAAACTTTCTTCTTCATCGCCCAGCAATCACTCTTATCCTAAACAATTATATTATTTTACCAGCCTCTTCTGCAAAAATTCCCTGAACTCCTGAGGGTACTCTATTTTCGCCCTTCCGGCGGAACACTTATCTATGCTTTCGATTACAGCCTTTATATTGTCATAGACAATGCTTATAACCAGCTTATCTTTTTCTACATTGCAAAGCTTTCTTGCGGTGTAATCATAAAACGAAAGATTAGTCTTGCCTGTAAGCAAAGGGTACATTATAGCCATTCTGCAAGTGGGCCCTCCTATCTTAATTTCAGGCATGACTCCGTCAATAAAAGTAACCAGAGTAAGAAGCCTGCAGGCTTGTTCAGGATTTAAGACAAATAATACAAGCTGGGGCTTTAAATCGGACTTATCAAGCGGGGATAATTCAAAATAAGCTTCTGAGTTATCAGGGACTTTCCCCATTTGAGAAATTAAATTATCAAGGGCCTGGTAACTTGAAAACAGTTTTTCTCCTTCAACCACGAACTTCTTTATCATCTGCTCTACTTTAGGGTTATCCAGGCGATGGAATCCTAAATGCCATCCCGCGCCGAAACAGGCGTTATTTTCTTTACAGATCTTGAAAGTTTTTCCTGCGGCCGCATCCAATATAGCCCTGCAAATGCGGACTTTTTTGATCTTATCCTCCGGGCAAAGGCCTTTTATTAACGATACTCCTACCGGGCTCTGTTCTAATCCAAACAACTCTTTAAAAATCGCCGAGTACTCCTGCCACTCTTTCTGCATCGCAAATTCCTTTCAATTTCCATCATCCCGAAACCTCGAAATTTGGTCGGGAGAACTTAACGAAATATATAATTAGCAATAAAACCCAATAAAATTACCTGAGGAACTGTTATTATAGGAAGCCAGAGAGCTACTTTTCTTCCCACGTTATGCCAGAGAAGACCTATTTCAGTATAGTCGGTAACTACTCCGGCCATAAGAAAAACAAAGCTGTTCCCGAAAGCTTTGGTCTGCTTAAAAATCTCAAAGGCCATGGGGGCAGAGCCTTCGGAACAAACCTCGATAATCGTGGCAACCAAGAGAGTAACAAAAAGCCCGCCTAAAGTCGGACCCATGTAATTATTAAATACACCCGCCGGTATAAAAGCCGCGGCCAGGCTTGCCAGCCCCATGCCTATTAAGACCCACCACAAGACCATATTACTTAAAGAAACCATACCTTCATAAATCCCCTTTGCCCAGGATTTAAGATTCTTAAAAGAAATTTTCCTATCTTTAAAGCGCCTTCTGAAATCGTCCCTTAAGGAAAAATCGCCGGCAAGCTTTAAGGTATTCTCATTCTTTTCTATAAGCCCTTTCTTTTCCAGAATCAAGAAGATAAATCCGGTGATTACGGCGATAACAACCGCCGACAAGATAATGAACAAAGCCTTAAGTCCGAAAAAACCTATGAGCATAATAGTAAGAGTGAAATTAGCCCAGGGAGAGGCGAGCAAAAAGGAGACTACAGCCGGGTTAGAAGCTCCTTTTTTATGCAGTTCAATAGAGAGGGCTAGAATACCATGGGAACAGGCGCTCATAAAAAAGCCTAAGAGGACCGAATAAAGGATTGTCTTTTTAGCGGGTTTGGCCAGCATATGAGTTATGTACTCACGAGGTATGAAATAATCAACAAAGCCGCCTATAAAGACCCCTAATAGAATCGCCCACCACAATCTTCTGATATACATCCAGAGGGATTCCCTAAAAGGAGTAAGCACAGGCAGCGGATAGGATAAAAACGCAAGCAGGAGCAGGCTTGCGGCTACGATAAAAGTCTTATTTCCGTAAAAAGGCGGCCTTGCGCAAGACAGGCAAGTATTTGCCTGTTTTATATCTACCCGGTTGTCTTCGGCGAACTTCTTTAAACAGCGGGGGCTGCAGAAAAAATAATCTCTTCCTTTGTGAGTCAATTTTAACCCCGATTTCTCGCTGACCTTCATTCCGCAGATAGGATCTTTTGCCATGATATTTATGAATTAAGCTCGTCAACGGCCCTAGCCATTATAAAATCATTATCGGTAAGACCGCCTGAGGCATGGGTAGTAAGGCTGACTATAACTTTATTATATATTATCGTTATTGAGGGATGGTGTCCCTGTTCTTGGGATACAAAAGAAACAAGGTCAACAAAGTATTTAGCCTCAAGGAAGTCTTTAAACTTGAACTCCTTGCGCAGTTTCTTATCCTCTATTAACTGCCATCCTCTGTGCTGGGCCAAAAGCTGCTCAACTCTTGTTTTCGGTAAGGGAAGTGTTCCTTCCTCGCAGGGTTTGCATTTTGAAGGAAATTCATCTTCCAGAGAAAACTCGGGGTCTTTAAGGACCTGCTCTAAATTATTTATCGCGTCTTTGTAATCAGGCGCCTGGGTAAGTTCGGGAACTATCTGGACATAACGGATTATATCGTTCTTGTCTATTATCAGGACCGCTCTGGCTAAAAGATTGAGCTCTTTTATAAGGAGCCCGTAATTTATGCCGAAAGAAGAAGAGGCGTAATCAGACAAGGTCTTTACATTTTTTATATTGTTGGCATCGCAAAACCGTTTCTGAGCGAAGGGAAGGTCTTTGCTTATCCCTAAAATAACGGTTTCGTCCGATAACTGAAAAACTTTTTTGTTAAATTCTTTTACCTGCAAATCACAAACCGGGGTATCCAGGGAAGGAAAGGTGGTAACTATTTTTACCTTGCCGGAAAAATCGGAAAGCCTTACCTTCTTCAAATCAACTCCGGTAACCTCAAAATCATAGGCCCTTAGACCTTTGCGCAAAGTTCTTCCCACAAGAGTAAGGGGCTCTGATCTAAAGCTTATTTTCCTATTCATAAAACAGTCCTTTAAGGTTGTTAGTTTAAGGTTTTACTTAATCCTTCCGGTGCCCTTATCCCTAGGCTCCTCTGCCTCTTTCTCCTTCCTTTTAATATCCGGCATAATCCCCCGGCAGCTGGAAGCGTACTTGCACCAATCAAGGCAAGAAGGCAGATTTTTACGGTATACATATTCTTTGCAATTAAAACACTTAACCCGCACCTCGTCGGAGAATATCTCTACCGCATGCCCGCAAGAAGGGCAGTTTCTTGTCTCTGCTTTTAAAAACCGGGGGTCTACTCCTGGACATTTCATATCTTTAAATATTACCGCCTGCTTTATTCAACCTGTAAATCTTGCGTGCTTTCCCATAACCCATGGATGTTACAGTAACTTACAGCCATAATCTGACCGGGCTTTTCAGTCTTAAAAAAGAACTTTACTTTCGGCTCAGTGTAAATCGTACTTGTATCAGGCCCCTGGACGGAAGCTCCATGAGAAGTAAACTCAAATCTTCCTATCTGATAAGGAAACTTTTCGTTTTCCGGCAGGAAATAGACCTCGATCCAGCTTATGTGGTGTACACTAGTATTAGGGTGGGGTATTTCCTTACCGATACTGACAGCAACCTCCAAGGGCTCTGCTTTTTTTGCCTTACCAGAAACCTCAATAACCGGGGAGTGCTTCTCTTTTTTCCAGTCAGCACTCTGAAATAAATCTTTTAAACCGCTCATAAATTACCTCCTCAATTTACCCGCACTCATTACACCTGCACAACTTCTTTTACTCCGGGAATTTTTTCTTTTAATTTCTGCTCTATTCCCAGCTTAAGCGTGTAGGTGCTCATAGGACAGCTACCGCAGGCTCCGGTAAGCCTGACCTTAACTACTCCCTCCGGGGTAACCTCCACTAATTCTACATTGCCTCCGTCAGCCTGAAGAATAGGCCTTATTTCCTCTAATGCTTTTTCCACTTTTTCCTTCACTTAAACCTCCTGGTATAATCCTCAGGTATAAACTGGATTATACCTGATTACAACGATTATTAATAGATTACGAAGATTAAACCATTAATCTTCTGACCCAACAACTTTTATTGCCAAAGTTTATTAATAACCCGACTTTATATCCCGATGCTTTTAGATACGATAAGACCTGTAATTCAAATACAGTAGGAATACTGCCGGTTATAGCTTTAACTTCAACAACAACCTTGTCTTCTATGACTGAATCGAGTCTGGATTTGCCGATATTTTTATCATGAAAAAAAATATCAAAACTTTTCTCAGTTTGATACCTTAAGCCTTTCTCTTTTTAGACTATTTTTAAAGCCTTATGGTATATGCTCTCATTAAATCCAGGACCAAAGTTACTATGTACTTTATAAGCGCAGGCAATTATCTTCTCAGTTAAGGAATCCCTCTCCTTAATCACCGCAATCCTCTCTCCAATCTCTGTAATCAAGACATCCTACTGCTTCCTCGTTATAGGGTGTTTTTATTTTAAGCTAGAATTTTTTAAATAATTCCCTTTTAACCCCGCAGACCGGGCAGTATTCAGGAGCTTCTTTCTCGACAGTATAACCGCAGACCGGGCATATATAAACATCCCCTAGCTCAATATCTTTATCCACAACCGCCGCGGCCTCGGCCTTCTTATACATCTGGGCGTGAATCTTCTCTGCCTCCAAGGCGTAGTGGGTGGATTTCTCGGCCTCTTTCTCGGCCTGAAGCTTAGCTTCATTATTGTAAGCCGGGTACATCTCTTCAACTTCAAAAGTTTCGCCCTGCAGGGCTTTCTCTAAATTATCAGGGGTTTTGCCTATTCCTGCCAAAACTTTCAGATGGTTGGTAGCGTGGACCTGCTCAGCATAGGCAATTGCCTTAAACATCCGGGCTATATTAGGCTTTTTCTCTTTTTCCGCTACTTGCGAGAAAATAAGATATTTCATATGGGCCTGGGATTCGCCGGCAAAAGCGTTCTTTAAATTTTCCTCTGTCATCTTGTGCATAAAATACCTCCGTGAATTTATATATTGTGGGCTACAAATTCAGCCAAGACAGTGACGTCTTCCGTGCAGAATACATCCTTTATATTCTTATCAAAAAGAAGATTGGCCGAAGCCCCAAATTCGTCGTCGGCAGCCTCAACTGTAATAAGAAAAGAAACATTCTTTAAAACCTCGAGCTCTACGCCTGCCGGGGCAAGTTCGGACTTTTTTACCTTAAACCGCTTGGAAAGATCAAAAAGGGCCCTGGGGTTAGAGCCGTATTTTCTTGCTATAGGATCAATCACTCTTTTTTTAAAAGCCGTAAAATAGCCCTCGCCCCCTGCGAGCTCTTTAAAGGATATCCACTCGCCGCTTAAAGCCGGAAGGCCTTTTAGTTCTTTAATGAGGTAATGCAATATAAGAACGCTTAAGTAATCTTTGCTGGGCGCGTTACAGGATAAGGATAAAATCCTTTTTTCTTGCGCGTCGATTTCGTATTCATCGGCTAAAAGGCTTACTGAGAATTTCTTCTCTTTGGTCCATCCTTCTAAGTCCAGCCAGGATTTTGCTAAGGCTAAATCGTAACTCATAGGGCCCTGCTTTCCAATCTAATATCCCACAAAATTCTCTGCATTTATCTTTTCTTTTTCTACTCCGATGCCCAAGCAAAGATTCTTCATTGCCTCCACCATGCGGGGCGGCCCGAAGATAAATAGAACTCTTTCCTTAATATCAGGCATGCGGCTTAAACAGAGATTTTTATCTATTCTTCCCGCAAAACAAAGCTTATCCTTAGGCTTACAATCAGTGATTGCGTAACAGATCTTTATATTACTATTGGCTTCAAGCCAGCCATCCAGCTCTTTTTTAAATGCTATTTCTTGCTCATCCCTGTTGGAATAAAGAAGTACTATATCCGTATCCAGCTTTTTATCGGCTATATATTCAATAATAGATATAACCGGGGTAATGCCGATCCCTCCTATTAAAAAACCTATTTTCCGATAGCTCTCTTCAAATACGCAGTTTCCCAGAGGCGCTTTGAGAGCAAGGGCACTTGCGGTATCCAGGATCTTAAGTTTTTGGGAAAACTCGCTCTGGCTTAACCTTTTAGTAATCTCTAAATAGCCTTTTGTGGGAGAGGAAGAAAAGGAAAGATATTTATTAAGCTCTTTATTGTCGGGGTCGTCGCGATCAAAGATAACTTGCCCGAACTGGCCGGGTTTAAAATTTATTCTTTCATCCGGCTTAATCCGGAAACTCTCGATAGTGGGGGTGCGTTTTATTCTCTCAATTAACCTGGCGTTTATTAGCCGCATTATTTTCCTCTGCAGTTTTTGCAAACTCCGTAAAAATATCCCTGGAATTTATCTATCGAGTGCCCTTGGGTCTCTCTTCTTTTAAGAGTCGGGCACAATTCAATATGTATATCAAAGATTTCCCCGCATTTTTTACAAAGAAAATGGTGGTGCTCGTTTTTCTTGGCCTCAAAGCTTGCCTTATCCAAATTTATCCTTACCTCGCTTGCTAAGTCTTTTTCTTTAAGAAGCTCTAAAATAGAATAGACCGTGGCCAAGGAAATCGCCGGGAAATGATTTTTTACCTTAGCGTAAACTTCCTCGGCCGAAAAGTGCCTTTTTTCTTCCCGCAAAAGCTTATAGACTCCCAGTCTTTGGGGGGTAACCCTTATACTGTTACTTTTAAGCACTGTGGCTGCCTTCTTCATAAGGTTTAGAGTATACTCTTTGGCCCTTTTGTGTCAAGAATTATTTTTATATAATAATGATTATTGGAAAACTAAGGGGTTATTTTCCGCCTAAGCGGCTTGGTTTCGGCTTAAAAATCCAATAAAATCAATTAAAAATCCCGCTAATCGCTGTGCCGCAAAAAGAGCATCTTGAATCTTTTATGTTATTTTCTTGAATATTGAAGTATGCCCTTTTTATAAGCGGCCTTAGGCAATTGGGGCAGAAAGTATGGGGTTCTTCTGAAACATTACCTAAATATAAGTAGCGCAAGCCGGCTTTTTTACCTATGGCTTGAGCTCTTTGCAAAACATCTAAAGAAGTGGCTTGGTAATCAGTAAAGCGGTAATCAGGGTGAAACCTGCTTATATGCCAGGGGATGTCTTTGCTAAGACCGGAAATAAAGCCGGCTATATCAGCTAACTCCCCAAGGCTGTCGTTTTGACCTGGGACAACAAGAGTGGTTATCTCCAGCCAGATATTTAATTCTCGCATAAGTCTTATTGAATCTAAAACCGGTGAAAGCTTTGCCTTGCAAACTTCCCTATAAAAGTCCTCCCGAAAACTTTTAAGATCGATATTTGCCGCGTCCAAGTAAGGGCTTATTTTCTCCAAAGACTCTCTGCTCATAAAACCGTTGGTTACGAAATTATTATAAAGACCTTCTTCTTTGGAAAGCCTTGCTACGTCATAGGCGTATTCAAAAAATACAGTCGGCTCAGTGTAAGTAAAAGAAATGCTTTTACATTTATACTTCTTGGCCTGCTTTACGGCCTCTTCGGGTTTAAGCTCGTAACCGCCGAGTTCTCTGCTTAGCCTCGCTGCTTGGGAGATCTGCCAGTTCTGGCAAAACCCGCACTGGAAGTTGCACCCCGGGCAAGCTACCGAAAAGGCTTTTGTACCGGGAAAAAAATGATATAAAGGTTTTTTTTCGATAGGGTCTACGTTGGCAGCAACGAGTTGAGAATAGTTCAGGCTGTATAAAATTCCTTTAATGTTTTTTCTGACCCCGCAAACCCCGGTACTTTCCTCGGTAATTATACACCTGTGGCCGCAAAGGTTGCACCGGACTGAACCGTTGTCCAGCTTTTCGCAAAGCATTGCCTCTTTTATCATTTTTATCTTTTTGTTTTTCCTGCGGAAAACCTGGCAAGTAAAAACAGTAGGTCGGATAACCTGTTAAGATACACCAAGATATGGCTATTTTTTAAAAGACTCTTCCTTTTAAGAGTGGTTGCTTTTCTTTCGGCCCTGCGGCTGACCGCTCTTGCGACATCTAAAACGCTTGAACAAAGGTTTTCTCCGCAGAGGCAGAAACAGTTAAGCCTGGGCAATTTTTTCTCTAAGTCTTTTATGGATCTTTCGATTCGGGCGGGGAAGGTTTCATCCAACCTTCTCTTGAGCTTCTTAAGAAATTTTGTCTGGGTAACGACTTCCGCCGCTACCAGATATAAATCTCTCTGGACCGCTTCAATTATTTTCTTTATCTTTTTGCTTTTAACCAGGTTTTTGCTCAAGCCCAAATACGAACCCAGCTCATCCAGGCTTCCGCAAAGCTCTATTCTTAAATGATCTTTGTAAACCTTTTTACCTTTATACAGGCAAGTTATGCCTTTGTCGCCCGTCTTTGTGGTTATGCTCATGGATTTTTATTTTTCATTCTTTGCACTATCCCCAAAGCTACAAAGTAGGCTCCGACGGCACAAAAAATACCCAGAAAAAAACTCCCTACAAAAACCGGCCAGTATAGCTGTAAGGCTTTTTGATAAGTAATGTTCTTAAAAGAAAACCAGCCCAGGGGCGGATAGCCTTTTTGAAGTATAAAACGACCCACTTCATATCCGGCCCACATAATAAAAGGAGCGGTGGGAGGCAGAGATACGCAGGTTCCTCCGATAATAGCGATTTTATTGGTCCTGGGGATTAAAAAAGAAAAGATAATGGCGAATAAAGTATGCAGGCCGTAAGGAAAAGTGATTCCTATAAAAACTCCCACTGCCAGACCAAGAGCTATCTGCTGGGGAGTATTGTTAAGTCTTAATAATGCCAGGATATTTTCTTTTGCTTTAGCAATCACTTTACAAACTGTTTAGGTTTTTTTATTCCGGCCGGGTTTTTCGACCTTGGCCCAGCTGTCACGTAAGGCAACTATGCGATTAAAGACCGGCAAGCTACCAGTGGAACTCTTGGAATCTAAACAGAAATAGCCCATTCTTTCAAATTGATAACGGCTTTGAGGTCCTGCTTCTTTTAAGCTTGGCTCAAGCCGGCAATCTGTAAGGATTTCCAAAGAATCAGAGTTAAGGTTGGACTTAAAATCAGCCCCTTCTTCTGCCTCATTGGCATTGCGCTTGGTAAAAAGATGGTCGTATAATCGTATTTCGGCCTTTATGGCGTGGGGGGCTGATACCCAATGAAGGGTGCCTTTAACTTTGCGGCCGTCAGGCGAATCACCGCCCCGGGTAGCCGGATCATAGATGCAGTGGACTTCGCTTATCCGGCCGGTCTTCTCATCCTTTACCGCCTTAAGGCACTTTATAAAATAAGCGTAACGCAGGCGCACTTCTCTTCCTGGCGCAAGGCGGAAAAATTTCTTAGGAGGCTCCTCCAGAAAATCATCCTGCTCGATATATAAAGTGCGGCTGAAGGGGATTTTTCTTACCCCGCAAGTTTCGTCTTCGGGATTATTTACTGCATCGAGTAATTCTTGTTTGTCTTCGGGGTAATTTGTAATGATGACTTTTAAAGGCCGTAAAACCCCCATAACCCGGGGACAAGTCTTATTCAATTCCTCCCGAAGGCTGTTTTCAAGGACCACGATATCTACGATACTGTTGAATTTGGCCACGCCGATAGTTTCGCAAAAATTCTTTATAGACTCCGGGGTATATCCCCGCCTGCGCAGGCCGGAAAGAGTAGGCATGCGGGGATCATCCCAGCCGCTTACTAATTTCTCCTCTACCAGCTGAAGAAGTTTTCTCTTGCTTAAAACCGTATGACTTAAGTTAAGCCGGGCGAACTCAAGCTGCTTGGGACGGTGAACTTCTAATTGGCCGAGTATCCATTCATACAAAGGACGGTTATTGGCGAATTCCAGGGTACAGATAGAATGAGTGATCCCCTCTATTGAGTCGCTCAGGCAATGCGCAAAATCATACATAGGATAAATGCACCACTTATCCCCGCTGCGGTGGTGGGAGATGTGTTTAATCCGGTACAGGGGCGGGTCGCGCATAATAAGATGCGCCGAGACCATATCGATTTTGGCCCTAAGAACTCTTGAACCATCCTCAAACTCCCCGGCTCTCATGCGTCTGAATAAACCGAGGTTTTCCTCTACGCTACGCTTACGGTAAGGGCTGTTTTTCCCGGGCTCGGTTAAAGTACCCCGGTATTTACGGATCTCTTCCTGGCTTAAATCGCATACATAAGCCTTACCTTTCTTAATCAGCTCCTCGGCATAAGCATAAAGTTTCTCAAAATAATCCGAAGCATAATATTCCCGCTCCTGCCAGTCAAACCCAAGCCAGCGGACATCCTCTTTGATTGACTCTACGTATTCGGTCTCTTCGGTTTCGGGGTTAGTGTCATCAAAGCGTAGATTACACAATCCCTTATAATCCCTGGCAATACCGAAACTAAGGCAAATGGCCTTGGCGTGCCCGATATGAAGATAGCCGTTAGGCTCGGGCGGAAAACGCGTATGCACACGGCCCTGGTTTTTCCCCGAGGCTATGTCAGCATCAATAATCTCTCTTATAAAATTGGTTATTTTTTTTGAAGTTTCCATTGCGAAGGCCTTAAAAATAATTGCCCTGTCAGGATTCCCCCGCCTCCCAAATACTTTAATATACGGCGGGGTCCCGCCTTAAATATCTAAAAATTAATGTGGCGGGAGAACCTAAACTAAGCAGAAAATAAAATTGCCCAGAGTTGTCGCCAGCCGAAATCCCCAACCTCAAGTGATACAATTAGTTGTGAAGATGGACATCCGGCGTAGCAAGCGAATTTTACTCAGTTTAATCGATCCTTTGCC